>NZ_JADCKV010000008.1:0-114040 GCF_014982105.1 Enterobacter cloacae complex sp. P18RS
AGAACTTTAGCAACAACGCCCGCGCCAACGGTACGGCCGCCTTCACGGATTGCGAAACGCAGACCGTCGTCCATCGCGATTGGGTGGATCAGCGTCACAACCATCTTGATGTTGTCGCCTGGCATTACCATCTCTACGCCTTCTGGCAGTTCGATGGTACCGGTCACGTCAGTTGTACGGAAGTAGAACTGTGGACGGTAGCCTTTGAAGAACGGAGTATGACGGCCGCCTTCGTCTTTGGACAGAATGTACACTTCAGATTCGAACTTGGTGTGTGGCTTGATTGAGCCTGGCTTCGCCAGAACCTGACCACGTTCGATTTCTTCACGTTTGATACCACGCAGCAGAACACCAACGTTCTCACCAGCACGGCCTTCGTCCAGCAGTTTGCGGAACATTTCAACGCCAGTACAGGTAGACTTCGCAGTCTCTTTGATACCAACGATTTCAACTTCTTCACCAACTTTGATGATACCGCGCTCTACACGACCGGTAACAACGGTACCACGACCGGAGATGGAGAATACGTCTTCGATTGGCAGCAGGAATGGCTTGTCAATCGCACGCTCTGGTTCTGGGATGTAAGAATCCAGGTAGCCAGCCAGTTCGATGATTTTCGCTTCCCACTCTGCGTCACCTTCCAGCGCTTTCAGCGCGGAACCACGAACGATTGGAGTGTCGTCGCCTGGGAAATCGTACTGAGACAGCAGTTCACGAACTTCCATCTCTACCAGTTCCAGCAGCTCTTCGTCATCAACCATGTCACATTTGTTCAGGAACACGATGATGAAAGGAACGCCTACCTGACGACCCAGCAGGATGTGCTCACGAGTCTGAGGCATAGGGCCGTCAGTCGCAGCAACAACCAGGATCGCGCCGTCCATCTGCGCAGCACCGGTGATCATGTTTTTAACATAGTCGGCGTGGCCTGGGCAGTCTACGTGTGCGTAGTGGCGAGTCGGGGTGTCATACTCAACGTGAGAGGTGTTGATGGTGATACCACGAGCTTTTTCTTCTGGTGCGTTATCGATCTGGTCGAAAGCACGAGCAGCACCGCCGTAGGTTTTAGCCAGTACGGTGGTGATTGCAGCAGTCAGGGTAGTTTTACCATGGTCAACGTGGCCGATAGTACCAACGTTGACGTGCGGTTTTGTACGTTCAAATTTTTCTTTAGACACGGCTATATTCCTTACTATAGTGCTCTCCCCTTCGGAGAGAGCACGGGACTTAGGTTTTAATCCTGTGGATTACTTACCACGGGCTTCGATAACGGCCTGAGCAACGTTGTTCGGCGCATCATCATACTTCAGGAATTCCATAGTGTATGATGCACGACCTTTGGTCAGAGAACGCAGCTGAGTCGCATATCCGAACATTTCAGACAGCGGAACTTCAGCGTGGATCTTAACGCCAGTTACTTCGGATTCCTGACCACGCAGCATACCGCGACGACGGCTCAAGTCACCGATAACGTCACCGGTGTTCTCTTCAGGAGTTTCTACTTCAACCTTCATGATCGGCTCAAGCAGAACTGGTTTTGCTTTCTTAAAGCCTTCTTTAAAGGCAATAGACGCAGCCAGTTTAAACGCCAGTTCAGAGGAGTCAACGTCGTGGTAAGAACCGAAGTGCAGACGAACACCCATGTCTACAACCGGGTAACCAGCCAGAGGACCAGCTTTCAGCTGCTCCTGGATGCCTTTATCAACGGCAGGGATGTATTCGCCAGGAATTACACCACCTTTGATGTCGTTGATGAACTCGTAACCTTTAGGGTTAGAGCCCGGCTCCAGTGGGTACATGTCGATCACAACGTGACCGTACTGACCGCGACCACCAGACTGCTTAGCGTGTTTACCTTCAACGTCGGTAACTTTCGCGCGAATCGCTTCGCGGTAAGCAACCTGAGGTTTACCCACGTTCGCTTCAACGTTGAATTCACGCTTCATACGGTCAACGATGATGTCCAGGTGCAGTTCACCCATACCAGCGATGATGGTCTGGTTAGATTCTTCATCAGTCCATACGCGGAATGATGGGTCTTCTTTCGCCAGACGGCCCAGAGCCAGACCCATTTTTTCCTGGTCAGCTTTGGTTTTTGGTTCAACTGCGATGGAGATTACCGGCTCAGGGAATTCCATACGCTCCAGAATGATCGGGTGATCCGGGTCACACAGGGTGTCACCAGTGGTCACGTCTTTCAGACCGATAGCAGCAGCGATGTCGCCCGCACGAACTTCTTTGATCTCTTCACGTTTGTTAGCGTGCATCTGTACGATACGGCCAAAACGTTCACGCGCCGCTTTCACGGAGTTCAGGATGGTGTCACCGGAGTTAACCACACCAGAGTAAACGCGGAAGAAGGTCAGGTTACCCACGAATGGGTCGGTAGCAATTTTGAACGCCAGTGCAGAGAACGGCTCGTCATCACTTGCGTGACGCTCAGCCGGAGTATCTTTACCGTCGTCCAGGATGCCGTTGATCGCAGGAACGTCAACCGGGGATGGCAGGTAGTCAACTACCGCATCCAGCATCGCCTGAACACCTTTGTTCTTGAACGCAGAACCACAGGTTACCAGGATGATTTCGTTGTTCAGAACGCGCTGACGCAGAGCAGATTTGATCTCTTGCTCAGACAGTTCTTCACCACCCAGGTATTTCTCCATCAGCTCTTCAGAAGCTTCTGCTGCGGATTCGATCAGGTTCTGGTGCCATTCGTCAGCCAGGTCCTGCATCTCTGCCGGGATATCTTCGTATTCGAAGGTAACGCCCGCATCTGCTTCGTTCCAGTTGATGGCTTTCATTTTCACCAGGTCGATAACGCCGGTGAAACCTTCTTCAGCACCAATTGCCAGCTGAAGCGGAACAGGGTTCGCGCCCAGACGGGTTTTGATCTGGCCAACAACTTTCAGGAAGTTAGCACCCATACGGTCCATTTTGTTAACGAACGCGATGCGTGGAACTTTATATTTGTTTGCCTGACGCCATACGGTTTCAGACTGTGGCTGAACACCACCAACTGCGCAATAAACCATTACCGCGCCGTCAAGAACACGCATGGAACGTTCTACTTCGATGGTGAAGTCAACGTGCCCTGGGGTGTCGATGATGTTTACGCGATGCGGTTCGTACTGCTTAGCCATACCTGACCAGAATGCAGTAGTCGCTGCGGAGGTGATAGTAATACCACGCTCCTGCTCCTGTTCCATCCAGTCCATGGTGGCTGCGCCGTCATGAACTTCACCGATTTTATGGTTTACACCGGTGTAGAACAGAATACGTTCGGTAGTAGTGGTTTTACCGGCGTCGATGTGCGCACTGATACCGATGTTACGGTAGCGTGCGATGGGTGTTGTACGAGCCATTTGATTCCTCGTTTATATCTTTAGGCGTTCAGTTAAGTTACCCAGAGCGGGCGGCTTCTCTGAAGCGCCCGCCTGGTGACTACGACTCCGAAGGGATTACCAACGGTAGTGTGCGAACGCCTTGTTGGCTTCTGCCATACGGTGAACGTCTTCACGTTTCTTAACTGCGGTACCTTTGTTTTCCGCAGCATCAGAAAGTTCGTTCGCCAGACGCAGAGCCATGGATTTATCACCGCGTTTACGAGCAGCTTCAACGATCCAACGCATTGCCAGAGCATTACGACGAACCGGACGAACTTCAACTGGAACCTGATAAGTAGAACCACCAACGCGGCGAGACTTAACTTCTACAGTCGGGCGCACGTTGTCGAGAGCGACTTCGAAGGCTTCCAGTTCATTTTTACCAGAACGCTGAGCCAGGGTCTCCAGCGCGCTGTATACGATTGCTTCTGCGGTAGATTTTTTACCATCTACCATCAGGATATTTACAAATTTTGCCAGCAGTTCTGATCCGAATTTCGGATCTGGAAGAATTTTACGCTGACCAATGACGCGACGACGTGGCATGGGATTACTCCGTTGTTAATTCAGGATTGTCCAAAACTCTACGAGTTTAGTTTGACATTAAGATAAATCAGTTTGGCCTTACTTAACGGAGAACCATTAAGCCTTAGGACGCTTCACGCCGTACTTGGAGCGAGCCTGCTTACGGTCTTTAACACCTGAGCAGTCCAGCGCACCACGAACGGTGTGGTAACGAACACCCGGAAGGTCTTTAACACGACCGCCACGGATCAGGATCACGGAGTGCTCCTGAAGGTTGTGACCTTCACCACCGATGTAGGAAGTCACTTCGAAACCGTTAGTCAAACGCACACGGCATACTTTACGCAGTGCGGAGTTTGGTTTTTTAGGAGTGGTGGTATATACACGAGTACATACGCCACGTTTCTGCGGGCAGGCTTCCAGCGCAGGCACGTTGCTTTTTGCAACTTTGCGTGCACGTGGTTTGCGTACCAGCTGGTTAACTGTTGCCATTAAATAGCTCCTGGTTTTAGCTTTTGCTTCGTAAACACGTAATAAAACGACCTCATACAATATGAGGACGCGAAATTTTAGGGCTACGTCGAAAAGGTGTCAAGAAATATACAGCGATCTCAAATCACCAGTTCATTTGACTGGCGTGCGTCACAGTAAGATTGACGAAATCAGTATAGCCAACCACGTCAATTTTGGCTGAAATTTGACCAGAAAGACCCCGCGCATCCAGATCCTCTTTCAGTGCAGAGACTGTTATGGGGGCATTAGCGAGGATTTCAACAAAACGGCTGCCTTCAAGCGCCGCAAGCACGCCATCCTGAATCAGCAGCAGATCATCACCTTCGCGCAGCATGCTCAGTAACGTGTCGATATCGCATTGCCACGGTGAACGGCTCAGGGTATGGAGCATGACAGCCTCAGAAAGTCAGAACGGTATTGTAGTGAGAGAGTTGTTCGCGCAGCGCAGCAGATGTCAGGATCGTCACGTCCAGCACGAACGGTGTTTTCTCGTTTAACCCACGCGCGGCCAGCGAGTCGGCGCACACATAGAAGGTTTCAATGTCATAGAGCGGCAGAACTTTAAAGGTCGCAATGTAGTCGCGCGCAAGAATGGCCTGCGGTTGTTGGCCTGCCAGAAGCTGGAATACGCCATCGCCTAAAAAGAAGACGCCGATATCTTCGGTTAAAGCCGATGTCGCGAGCAATGCATCCAGCCCTTCCCGGCCTGAAGCGCTGCCATGCGGCGCAGAAGTAAAAACAAACGCTACGCGCTTCATCAAAATTGCACCACTCTGTCGCTGGTCAACGCCGCCTGTGCCAGGGCACCCAGTCCGCTGAGCGAAAAGCCCGGTTGCAGGTTAGCCCCCGCCAGACCAAGGCGTTCGGCTTCGGTCACATCCGTCACGCCGCGACGCAGTGCCGCCGCGACGCAGATATGCAGGTCAACGCCCTGCGTTTCGTTTAATTTTTGCCAGGCGCGCACGAGGTCAAACTCATCGCTCGCCGGAGACGTAAACTGGTTCGCGTTATATACGCCTTCGCGATAAAAGAAGACGCTTGCCAGTTCATGACCGGCATCAAGCAGCGCATGGGCAAACTGTAGCGCGCTGCTGGCCTGCTGGGTACCGTACGCCGGGCCCGTCACCATTAACGCAAAACGCATTACTTGTCTTGTCCCAGGAAGTCGCCGCTTTTGAACTGGCGAATATAGAGGTAAACTGTGTGTTTGGAGATATTCAGGCGATCGGCCACCTGGTTGATGGCATCTTTGATATCAAAAATCCCTTTCTCATAGAGGTTCAGGACGATCTGACGATTCTTGGCGTTGTTGGATACGTTGCGATCGGCATTCACCTCTTCAATGGTGAACTCCAGCGTCTGGGTCACGAGATCCTCAACCGAAGAAGCAAAGTTCACCGATGAGCCCACGTCCGGCGTTTCGGGCGGGATGAAGGTGCTCATGATTTGCGAGAATGGCACATCAAGGTTCATGTTGATGCACAGCAAACCGATTACCCGGTGTTCGCGATTTCGAATCGCGATCGTTTCTGATTTCATCAGCACGCCACTTTTGGCGCGGGTGAAATAGCATTTTGAGACGCTGCTGTCCGCGCCGGTCATGTCATGCAACATACGCAATGCAAGGTCGGTTATTGGCGAACCAATTTTACGGCCAGTGTGCTCACCATTCGCAATGCGGATAGCGGAACACTTAAGATCTTGCAGGGAATGCAATACGATTTCGCAGTGGGAACCAATGAGCATCGCTAACCCGTCCACTACCGCTTCGTAGGATTTCAGAATATCGAAGTCGGTCTGGTCAAATGGACGTTGATCCAGCAAATCAAGTTCACTGGTTTCGTTGGTTAAAAGCGACCTGGACATGAAAAAAACACTCCTTTTCAGGAGCCTGTCGTTAGGTTTTCAGGGCAGGCTCATTATCTACACGGACAACTAAATTAATACAGCGTGTATAACGCTTTCCAGTGTTAATTATATCTGCCCCGCAATAAAAAAACCGCCGCCTGTAAAGGCGGCGGTTTTTTTCAGGATTACTTCTTAGCTGCTGCGGCTTTGTCGTCAGCCGGTGCGTCTGTTTTCGCATCCGCTTTCGGCGCCGGTTTGATGTCCAGCAGTTCTACATCAAATACCAGCGTGGAGTTAGCCGGGATACCCGGAACGCCGGTTTTGCCGTAAGCCAGAACCGGTGGGATGACCAGCTTGATTTTACCGCCTTTCTTGATGTTCTTCAGGCCTTCGGTCCAGCCCGGGATCACACCATCCAGACGGAAGGAGAGAGGCTCACCGCGGGTATAAGAGTTATCGAACTCTTTACCGTCGATCAGCGTACCTTTGTAGTTCACCACAACGGTGTCGCTGTCTTTAGGCGCGTCGCCGGTACCTTCTTTCTCAACTTTATAGATCAGGCCAGTAGAAGACGTTTTAACGCCTTTCTCTTTAGCGAACTTGTCGCGGTAGGCTTTGCCTTTCGCTTCGTTATCTTTAGCGTCTGCTTCCATCTTGGTCTGAGCGGCGCCTTTCACGCGCGCTTCAAACGCTTGCAGAGTCTGCTCGATTTCCTGGTCAGACAGTTTGCTCTTGTCTGCGAACGCATCCTGAACCCCTGCGATCAGCTGGTTTTTGTCCAGTTTGATGCCCAGTTTCTCTTGTTCTTTCAGAGAGTTTTCCATGTAACGACCCAGAGACGCGCCAAGTGCGTAGGCGGATTTCTGGTCGTCATTTTTGAATGCCGCTTTGCTGTCTGTAGTCGCAGCAGGCTTCGCAGCAGTATCAGCAGCGAAAGACAGCGGCGCATTGAGCGCTACAGCCATAGTGGTCGCCAGCAGCGTAACTTTAAACAGTGATTTCATCCATATCTCCAGGACCTGAGGTCTCTCACCCCAGTGTTAAACGTAAATGAGTGACGTACTATAAAACGTTGTGGAAGAAATCTACAGACAGACTCCCCCGAATGTCGCTTCTTTTCAGACTATTTTTGTTTAAATAAGTTTCTTGTCAGGGAGATGGATACTGTACTTAAGGAAAAAGTCAGCTAAACTTCGCCGCCGCTGGTCCATTATGGCGAATGAGAGATAAACGAGGTGAATGATGAAGGATACAACGATCGAAGCGAGACTGGCTGAGCTGGAAAGCCGCCTGGCTTTTCAGGACATCACCATCGAAGAACTGAACCAGACCGTGACGGCCCATGAGCTTGAAATGGCAAAACTGCGCGATCACATGCGCCTGCTGACGGAAAAGCTGAAGGCCACGCAGCCGTCAAACATTGCCTCTCAGTCAGAAGAGACGCCACCACCTCATTATTGAGGCGTAAAAAAAGCGGGATTATCCCGCTTTTTTATTTTCCGGAGTACGGAATCAGTGGCAACCGCAGCCGCCGTTACCGCAACCACCTTTACCGTGGCCGTGGTCATGACCATGGTCGTGGCCGTGACCACCGCAGCAGCCGTCGTGGCCGTGATCGTGGTCATGGTCGTGACCGTGCGCACCGTGAACGTGGCCATGAGCCAGCTCTTCTTCGGTCGCTTCACGGATCGCAACAACTTCTACGTTGAACTTCAGGTTCTGACCCGCCAGCATGTGGTTGCCGTCAACCACAACGTGGTCGTCTTCAACTTCAGTGATTTCAACCGGAACCGGACCCTGGTCAGTTTCCGCCAGGAAGCGCATGCCAACCTGCAACTCGTCAACGCCCATGAATACGTCTTTAGGAACGCGCTGAACCAGGTTGTCATCATACTGACCGTAAGCGTCGTTCGCGCCTACAGCAACGTCGAATTTGTCGCCAACTTCATGGCCTTCCAGCGCCGTTTCCAGGCCGGAAATCAGGGAACCGTGACCATGCAGGTAGTCCAGCGGCGCACTCACCGGAGACTCATCAACCAACACACCGTCTTCTGTACGTACCTGATAGGCCAGGCTGACCACCAGGTCTTTTGCTACTTTCATGATATCTCCTGAGCGTGGGAAAATTGCTGGCGCAGATTGTAGCGGAAATCTGCACCCGTGTACCCTTAAGCTTAAAAAAACTCAGAGCATATCGCTAGTCTGGATGAAAAATGCCGATCACTTGCTCTTCTTTGCGAACGTGATCGCGGGCTTCTTTATCGGCCTCACGCATCTGGTGACCGCACTTAACACATTCAACGATATCGATATTATTTTCACGCCACATGGCCAGCGTATCTTGCGCCTGGCAGGATGGGCATTTTGCGCCCGCGATAAAGCGTTTACGTACAGCCATCTTTCGTTACCCTTTATTCAAATTCATCCCAGCCGTCGAGCTGGCGTCGTTCCTGTTGCATCTCACGCTGGAAGATCTCCTCCAGTTCGCGACGCGCTTCCCGCACGCGGGAGATCTGCGCCGTGTCGCTGTGCACGGGCATCAGTTCACGCAGCATTCGCATATCCAGCCGGCGGAAATGCATCTGGGCGCGTTGCGCCTGGTGAGGATGCATACCCAGCGAAACCAGCGCCTTGCGTCCCAGCTCCAGCGCGCTGGAGAAGGTTTCGCGGGAGAAGTGTTTCACACCCGCCTGCAAAAGTTCGTGAGCCTCCACACGTCCACGCGCACGCGCCAGAATATGCAGATGCGGGAAATGCTGCTGGCACAGCTCCACCAGCTTCATCGTGTCTTCCGGATCGTTGCAGGTGATGACGATGGACTCCGCAGCCTCTGCCCCCGCCGAGCGCAACAGCTCAAGCTGCGTCGCATCGCCGTAGTACACCTTATAACCATATTTGCGCATCAGGTTGACGGCGCTGATATCGCGCTCCAGCACCGTAATGCGCATTTTATTCGCCATCAACAGGCGACCAATCACCTGTCCGAAGCGACCAAAGCCCACGACGATCACCTGCGGTTTATCATCTTCCACCCACGGCGCTTCGTCTTCATCGTCTGCGGGATTCAGGCGGCGCGACAGCAGTTTGTCCACCAGCTTCATCAGCAGTGGCGTGGTCATCATCGACAGCGTAACCGTCACCAGCAGCAGCGCCATCTGGTCATCTTTGAACAGCTTCTGAGACGACGCCGTGGAAAACAGCACAAACGCAAATTCTCCACCCTGGCTTAACACGCTGGAAAACTGCATTCTTTCCGAGCTGCGCAGCCCGTAAATCCTCGCGAGGAGATACAGCACCAGCGTTTTGACCGCCACCAGCACGGCGACACTCGCAATAACCCACAGCAGATGGGTATAGAGCACGCCAAGATTAAGCGCCATACCCACCGAGATAAAGAACAACCCTAACAGCAGCCCCTTAAACGGATCGATGGCGGTCTCCAGCTCGTGGCGGTACTCGCTTTCCGCAAGCAGCACCCCGGCGATAAACGTCCCAAGCGCCATCGACAGCCCCAGCGCATCCATAAACAGCGCTGAGCCAAGCACCAGCAGCAGCGTTGCGGCGGTGAATACCTCGCGCACGCCGGATGCGGCAATAAACCGGAATACCGGACGCAGTAAAAACCGTCCGCCGATCAGCATCCCCGCGAAGGCCAGCACCTTCATGGAGATCTTCATCCAGTCGAAATGATCGTCTCCGGAGCCCGCCAGTAGCGGCACCAGCGCCAGCGCCGGGATCACCGCTAAATCCTGGAACAGCAGCACCGAAAAACCCAACTGCCCCGCCTCGTTGCGGTTCATCCCTTTGTCGCGCATCAGCTGAAGCGCCATCGCCGTCGACGACATCGCAAGACCGATCCCGCCAATCACCGCGGCCTGCCAGGAAAACTGCGTCAACATCAGCAGTCCCGCGAGAATGGCCGCGCTGAGTAACACCTGCGCCGCCCCGACGCCAAAAATAGATTGCCGCAGTTGCCACAGCTTGGCGGGGTTCAGCTCCAGCCCGATGATAAACATCAGGAAGACCACGCCCAGCTCGGAGAAGTGGAGAATTTCATCCACATCGCTGATAAATCCAAGCCCCCAGGGGCCAATGGCGATCCCTGCCAGCAAATAGCCCAGCACCGCGCCAATGCCGAGACGCGCAGCAAGCGGGACCGCGACGACGGCGGCAAACAGAAACAGCACCCCGGCAAGGAGTAAATTCGAACCGTCCATTAGCGTCCTCCCGCCGGAATCGGTGACGCCAGCCATTCGCCATAGGCCCTGGCATGGCTCGCCAGTGCTTTCGGATCCTGTCGCCGTGCCCAGTAGATAATAATCGGGCTCATCCAGTGCATACGGCACATCGCCGCCGTCAGCTCAAACGGCCGCAGAATGTCGCTCATGGGGTAACGGTTCAGCCCGTCGTGACGGTAAGCGCTTTCCGGCTCACCGGTGGTAATGACACTCCGCCAGTACTTTCCCGCCAGCTGGTTGCCCCCCACCCCGCTGGAGAAGCCCCGGCTCAGCACGCGGTCCAGCCACTCTTTCAGCAACGCCGGACAGCTGTAGGTATAAAGCGGATGCTGGAACACAATCACGTCGTGCTGACGCAGCAGTTCCTGCTCGTAAGGAATATCGATAAAAAAATCAGGATAGTGCGCGTAGAGATCGTGCACCGTTACGTTACTGAGCTGTGTGGCCGGCTTAAGCAGCACCCGGTTCGCCACCGAGTCCTGTGATTCCGGATGGGCATACAGCAGCAGCACTTTCGCTGTCTGAGACATCACTCCCCTCCCGGTTCTGTTTTTGTGTATTGTTGTCGTTTTGGGCTACCATGGCGGCCCGGTGGGGAAAATGGCCCACACCTTACATTATCATAATGACAAATTAACATAGTCGGAACATACGGCGCTTCTATGATTGTTTTCTCCTCGTTACAAATTCGTCGCGGCGTGCGCGTCCTGCTGGATAACGCGACTGCTACCATCAACCCGGGCCAGAAAGTGGGGCTGGTCGGCAAAAACGGCTGCGGTAAATCCACCCTGCTGGCGCTGCTGAAAAACGAGATAAGCGCGGATGGCGGTAACTTTACCTTCCCGGGCAACTGGCAGCTCGCCTGGGTGAACCAGGAGACGCCCGCGCTGAGCGAACCCGCGCTCGACTATGTTATCGACGGCGATCGTGAATACCGCAAGCTCGAAGCGGAGCTCAACGCCGCCAACGAACGTAACGACGGCCACGCCATCGCCACCGTCCACGGCAAGCTGGACGCCATCGATGCCTGGACCATTCGCTCCCGAGCCTCCAGCCTGCTGCACGGTCTGGGTTTCAGCAACGAACAGCTTGAACGCCCGGTGAGCGATTTCTCGGGCGGCTGGCGCATGCGCCTTAACCTGGCCCAGGCGCTGATCTGCCGCTCCGACCTTTTGCTGCTCGATGAACCAACCAACCACCTCGATCTTGATGCGGTTATTTGGCTGGAGAAGTGGCTCAAGAGCTATCAGGGCACTCTGATTCTGATCTCTCACGACCGCGACTTCCTCGATCCGGTAGTGGATAAAATCATTCATATCGAACAGCAAAGCATGTTCGAATACACCGGCAACTACAGCTCTTTCGAGCGCCAGCGCGCGACGCGCCTTGCCCAGCAGCAGGCGATGTATGAAAGCCAGCAGCAGCGCGTGGCGCACCTGCAAAGCTTTGTGGATCGCTTCAAGGCCAAGGCGTCAAAAGCCAAGCAGGCGCAGAGCCGCATCAAGATGCTGGAACGCATGGAGATGATCGCTCCCGCGCACGTGGATAACCCATTCCACTTCAGCTTCCGCGAGCCGGAGAGCCTGCCGAACCCGCTGCTGAAAATGGAAAAAGTGAGCGCGGGCTATGGCGATCGCATTATCCTCGACTCTATCAAGCTCAACCTGGTGCCAGGTTCACGCATTGGTCTGCTGGGACGTAACGGCGCCGGTAAATCGACGCTGATCAAGCTGCTGGCGGGCGAGCTTAACCCGGTCAGCGGCGAAATCGGCCTGGCGAAAGGCATCAAGCTTGGCTACTTCGCCCAGCATCAGCTGGAATTTTTACGCGCGGATGAATCGCCGATCCAGCACCTGGCGCGCCTTGCGCCGCAGGAGATGGAGCAGAAGCTGCGCGACTACCTCGGCGGCTTTGGCTTCCAGGGCGATAAGGTGACTGAAAACACCGAGCGCTTCTCCGGCGGCGAAAAGGCCCGTCTGGTGCTGGCGCTGATCGTCTGGCAGCGTCCAAACCTGCTGCTGCTTGATGAACCGACCAACCACCTCGATCTCGACATGCGTCAGGCGCTGACCGAAGCGCTGATAGAGTTCGAAGGGGCGCTGGTTGTCGTATCGCACGACCGCCACCTGATCCGCTCCACCACCGACGATCTCTACCTGGTGCACGGTGGCAAAGTGGAGCCGTTCGACGGCGATCTGGAAGATTACCAGCAGTGGCTGACGGACGTGCAGAAGCAGGAAAACCAGCCGGAAGAGTCAGCGAAAGACAACGCCAACAGCGCCCAGGCGCGTAAAGACCAGAAGCGCCGTGAAGCGGAACTGCGCACCCAGACGCAGCCGCTGCGTAAAGAGATTGCCCGTCTCGAAAAAGAGATGGAAAAGCTCAACGCCACGCTTGCTGCCGTCGAAGAGAAGCTGGGCGACAGCGAACTGTACGATCAGAGCCGCAAAGCGGAGCTGACGGACTGTCTGCAAACTCAGGCGAAAACCAAATCCAGCCTCGAAGAGTGCGAAATGGCATGGCTGGACGCGCAGGAACAGCTGGAAGCGATGCTGCAAGCCGACTAACACGCCGGGAGGGTTATGGGCTTCGATACCACGAGCGAGATTACATTCCGTAAGCTCAGCATCTTCATGACGTTCATGGAGAAGGGCAATATCGCACGTACCGCCGAAACGCTCGGCCTGAGCGGTGTCAGCGTGCACCGCGCGCTGCATACCCTCGAAGAGAACGTCCGCTGCCCGCTCTTTGCTCACAAAGGGCGTAACCTGATTGCCCTCCCCTCCGCGTGGACGCTGCTGGAGTATTGTCAGGAGGTGATGCAGGTGATGGAGCGCGGGCTGGAAGAGTCGCGCAAGATCGCCGGTATCGGCCAGGGACGGTTGCGCGTCGGCACGCTCTACTCGCTGACGCTGGAAACCGTGCCGCGCCTGATAATGGGCATGAAGCTGCGCCGTCCGGATCTGGAGATGGATCTGACGATGGGCTCGAACGAAACCCTGCTCCATATGCTGGATGAGGGATCGCTGGATGCGATTTTAATCTCTATTTCCGAAAGCGATATCGACCGTAACAGCCTCGAAGTGCTTCCTCTGTTCCATGACGATATTTTCCTTGCCGCACCGGCCTCTGCCACGCTGAATACCCACGGGCCAGCGGATCTCCGCGATTACAAAGATCAGAAATTTGTCGCGCTTGCAGAAGGCTTTGCGACCTACGCCGGGTTCCAGGAAGCGTTCCATATCGCCGGGTTTGAACCAGAGATTGTTACCCGGGTGAACGACATTTTCTCAATGCTCAGCCTGGTGCAGGCGGGCGTCGGCTTTACGCTGATGCCGGGCAGGATGAAGAAAGTGTATGAAAATTCGGTGCAGCTACTGAAGCTGGCGCAGCCGTACCAGATGCAGCAGCTGATTGCGATTGTCTTTGCCCGCAACCGCGAGCAGGATCCGAGCCTGCGCGCGCTGGCCGCCGAAGGGCGGATGTATGCCAGAAGTTTGCAGGATAGTGCCTGATGTTATTGCCCGGTGGCGGCTGCGCCTTACCGGGCCTACTCCCGAATTGTAGGCCCGGTAAGCGTAGCGCCACCGGGCTAAAAACTCATGCACGAAGCCGACCCGCCAGATGCACCGCCACGTCCACCCCGCTGCGCTCCAGCGAAATGGATTCACCTTCCCACGCCGCCTGCCGCGTCAGACAGGTCAGGATGCCCCCTGGCGGCATCTCAATCGCCAGCCGCGCTTCACGCTCGTTAGCGGAAATCACCGCCTCCTGCCAGCGCACGGTTCGCGCCATATTCATCGCCAGATCGTCGGCAATTTTCTCCGGCTGCCAGAGCACGCGTCCGGTACTGCCGCTCAGGTACGCACAGCCCGGACGTGAAAGCGTGACCGAATTAAATGCTGCCACCAGCTTCTGCGCCGGTTCCGCCAGCAGTTCACAGTGCGACGGTACGCTCACCGCCAGCCGCTTAGCCTTGCTCGCGCCTTTTGCCAGGGCGCGCTCCGCCACCTGCGCCATGCCGTCATCGGCTCCGGCAATCACGATCTGCGTTTCGGCGTTCAGGTTAGCAATATAGGTTCCTGTCCCCTCAAGCAGGTTTTCCACCTGGGGCAGGGTCAACCCCATAATCGCCGTCAGGCCGTAGCCGTGCGGGTATGCCTGCTCCATCAGATCGCCGCGCAACGCCACCAGCTTCAGCGCGTCCATAAAGTCCAGCGCACCGGCGATAACCGCCGCAGGATAAGCGCCAATGGACAGCCCGCTGACGATATCCGGCGACACGCCGCGACGTTCCAGCTCGCGCGCCCACGCCACGCCGGCAATCAACAGCGAAAGCTGAACCGCACGGGTGTGGGTTAACGAGCATGCGCTGTCCAGGGTATCGACTTCCGCCCCCAGCACAGCACGGGCCTGCTCCAGCTCCGTTCCCGGCAGGTTTTGCAGCATACCTTCATGCTGTGTGCCCTGCCCCGGAAAGGTAAACAGTATTTTCATTACTCCTCCCTGTGCCATGGATCCGCCACCAGGCGCGGTCCACATTGCGTTTTTAGCAGCGTTTTGCCGTCGCGTAACCATTCCGCCAGCGCGAATCCGCCCTCGGGCGTGTCCACCTGCGTATCCGCCCGGCACAACGCACGGCTGAGCTGAGCCTGCCAGCCAGTAAACGCCTCAGGGGAAACGGCACGCGGGGCGCGGATGAGCAGATCGAGATCGCTGTCGGCGTGGATCACCGGAATGCCGGTCGCCAGCGCGTAACCCGTACTGCCGGTTATCCCCCACGTCCACGGCCACGACTGCTGCGCAAGCTGAAGCGCCACCTGAACCGGCGGCTGAGTGATAAACGGCGAACGCAGCAGGTCGGCGGCAACGCTCAAATCTTCGGGCGACACCACGCGCAACACGTTCTCAGGCTTCACCCATCCGGCCGCCCGCTGGTCGCGGCGCAATCCGCGCACGCCAACGGGAATACGGCCTTCATTATCAACATCACGCCGCACCACTACCGGTAGCCCGGTATGCCAGGCCGCGTCCACCCAGGATTCAGTAATCCCTTCCAGGGCGTCGCGCGCGCTAAGCCAGATGAGGTCGTGTGGGCGTAATGTTGTGGTCATGATTACATTCCTGAAGTCAGCGAGATAAACAGCGGCAGCGACAGGATACACAGTACGGAGCTTAACAGCAGCACGGCTTCAGCATCCGGCGACTGCACGCCAAAGCGGTTACCGAACACCACGCCAAAGAAGCCCGCAGACAGCGCAATCATCAGGATGGCGGTGATCGCCACGGAACCGTGCAGACCGAAGATTAAAACGATACCCCAGGCGATCG
Source organism: Enterobacter cloacae complex sp. P18RS (assembly GCF_014982105.1). Classification (NCBI taxonomy): domain Bacteria; kingdom Pseudomonadati; phylum Pseudomonadota; class Gammaproteobacteria; order Enterobacterales; family Enterobacteriaceae; genus Enterobacter; species Enterobacter cloacae complex sp. P18RS. Next base: position 15,839 of record NZ_JADCKV010000008.1, read on the forward strand.
CTGGCTGGATCAGCAGCTTGGCGAGAGTGGAAGTAATCACCATGGTGTTGATCTGAAGTTTACGCGCGGAGAGGATCACCCCGGTCAGGAACAGCGCCGCAGCGGTCGCAGACAGTCCCAGCGGTTTAATCGCCGCCAGCACCAGCTCCGGCATTTTGATGCCGATAGCGGACAGGATCACACCCAGCAGCGGGCCCATCACGATCGGTTTTTTAATGGAGCGCCACATCAGCACCGGCAGCATGGAAAGCGTTGAACCCGAGTTATTGCCTTCGGCGCGCGCTTTCTCACGCTCCAGAATCAGCAGGCAGAACGGGGTCATCAGCACTGAACCACAGGCGATGGAGACCGCCACGGACAATGAAGTTGAAGAGCCTTCGCCCAGCACACTGCCCAGAATCGGCAGGCCAAGCGCCGCGTAGTTTGGCAGGGCGACGGTAAGCGTCAGCACGGCCGCATCCTGCGGGGATTTTTTAAACACTTTTGTCGCGAGGAAGTAGATGACCGCATAGGTGATCCACATCGCCAGAGTGAGCACCAGGATCAGCGGCGACTGCGCCACGATGCCGGTCCACGGGGTTTGCACGGTGGCGCTGAACAGCGCGGCCGGGAGTGCAAAATCCATCACGAAGATATTCAGCAGGGAAACATTTTTGTTATCGACCATCTTTGCCTTACCGGCCCAGAATCCCAGCAGCATGATGACGAAAATCGGTGCAAGAGCATGAACAATTACGTAAGTCATAAATCACCTGTAGTAAAAAAGTTTAAGCACTGGCGCGATGTTTATTATTTTCAGGATGCAGGTTCCCGCGTGGACGCAACGGGTGCGCCCACGGGGTGATGCATCTGGCAGGTCTCTTTTTACTTACCAGCTGGCTCGCATACGTTCACGTACGAGAGCCGAGCTGCGGCGGTTGTCAGCACCCAGACGGTTTTTCAACGTGGTGTCCTGACGAGCGTCGCTGATGGCCTGTTGCAGGGTGGTTTTCACCCGCGTCAGATCGCTTTCGGAAGGGGCATCCGGATTGCTGATATCCAGCAGGTCGGAAAGCAGCCCCAGCGTGGCGTAGTTGCTGATGTCATACGCCATTGGCGGAATGGTTGCAGCCAGTTTTTCCAGCGCCTCAACGGTACGCAGCGTAATGCGCGCCGCAGACTCTTTGCCCATGGCATGGATCAGCACGCCTTTATCGTTGAAGGCAATCAGACGGTTAGCCTGGTAGCCGTGCGCCAGAAACGCGCCGGACATGGCCTTACCGACGATAAGACCAATCACCGGATGACCCGCCAGCCGCGCATTAGCGTAGGCGGCAGCGGCGCCGGCCAGCGCCTGGTGGATACCAAACGCCTCTTCGCGACGGCCATAGGCCTGGCTTGGGACGTCGATTACCGCCACAATCGGGCGCTTCACGGCTTTATCTGCGTCGGCGGCGACGGTTTCGCTGACCACTTTTGCCAGCGTCCATCCTTCCAGCAGGCCGACTTCACCCTGCGCCGCGCGCGGGAAGTGGTTGTTGGCGTCCGGCACCACGGCGACAAAACGCACCGTTTCACCGTTTAGCTCGCCGTCTGCGGCCTGCACGGACGGGCATAACCCCTCCAGACGTTTCGCGTTCGGGGCCAGAGTTTCCAGCCAGAGTTCGCCACGGCTAATTGAGTTAGTCATCATTTCACCTCCCGGGCAAAAAGCGCTTTAATCTGTTCGGCATCGGCCTGTTTGCGGGTGTCGAAATTCGTCAGACGGTTCAGGTAATCGTCGTAGTTATCGGTGCGATGTTTCGCCGGTACGCCTTTGGCGATGGCTTCGTTCATCGCGGCTTTCACCGCGTTCACGCCGTCGCCCACCAGCGCGTCCACCAGCCCGCTTTCAAAGCGTACTTCGCCGCCGGTCATGCTCCAGATAAACGGACGGTCGCGGGAGTCATACTCTTCAATGCCCGCTTCCTGCTCGATAACCTGCGGACCGTTGAGGCCGAGCCGCGCTTCGCGGGTCACAATCAGGTAGCTGCACAGCGCCGCGGCGATAGACATCCCACCGAAGCAGCCCACGGTCCCGGCGACAATCCCGACGACCGGGGTATAGCGACGCAGGTCAACGATCGCGGCGTGGATATCGGCAATCGCCGCCAGGCCGAGGTTGGCTTCCTGCAAACGTACGCCGCCGGTTTCGAGGCACAGCACCGCCTGAGTCGGAATGCCGTTGCGGTTATCTTCCGCCGCCAGCTCCAGCGCTGCCGCCATTTTGGCGCCGGACACTTCGCCCATGCTGCCGCCCTGGAAGGTGCCTTCAATCGCCACCACCACCGCAGGCTGGCCGTTGATGGTCCCTTTCGCGACCACCATGCCGTCATCGGCCTGAGGAACAATCCCCTGTGGCCCAAGCCACGGAGAGATAATGCCTTCAAACGGATCCAGCAGTTCGCGGTAGCTGCCGTCGTCGAGCAGCGCCTGCGCACGCTGGCGCGCTTTTAATTCGATAAAGCTGCTGTCATCACGCATGGTTCACCCCTTCAAAAACCTGTTCGATACGAATGCGTGCCACGCCCGGCGTCGCGCCGAAGTCGTGGATGGTCAGCTTACCGGCGGGCAGGCTGCTGACGGTTTGCAGGCGGTTGAACAATGCCTCCCAGCGCCCGCGGCTGTTGTCGACGGAGGTGGTGATATCAATGGTTAAGGTCTGGCCCGGTTCGGCGGTGAAAAGCACCTCCATATCCCCGGAACCGACGACCCCTGCCAGCGCCCTGCCGCTTACTTCGCGGCTGGCGGGCACGGTCAATGTGATTTTTTCCATAACATCCTCTTAATGCTTTGAATAGGGCGTTTCGGCGCGGTCAAGAAACAGCGTGGCGGCAAGCAGGTCTGCGGCTCCGCCCGGCGAGGCGTTAAGCGCCAGCATCTGACGGTCTAACCGCGCCAGCGCCTGCTGCCCGGCGAGGGTTGCGCATCCTCCGGCGTTCAGCACCGCACGGGCGCCGTTCTGCATGGCGTCCAGCCCCTCCATGCCGGCGCGCGACAGCACGCAGGTGTCGGTGAGCGAGGTCATGATCGCCATCAGCGCGTCGAGTCTGGCCTGCGTTTCGCTGCTGCCGTTGAGACGGCTGAGGCGAAGCTGCGGCAGCGCGCGCTGCATGATGTGCGGAAACGCCTGCTGAGCCTCTTCACGCGCGCCCGGCACACGGTAGCGGTGCGTAACGCGTAACCCCTTGCTGAACACTTTCGGCGCCGCGTCATCCGGCAGCTTCGCCAGCTGAGCGGCGGTGTTCGCGACGGTTTGCGCCCGGGCATCGCCGCCCAGCATCGCCACCGCGCTCACCAGCAATCCCAGCGCCCAGATCGCGCCACGGTGCGTGTTCACGCCGTCGGTAGCGGCCATCATCTGCCGTTCACCTTCGCGACCCAGGCGGCCAACGGTTTGCCTGAGGGCAATATCCGCCGGACGCTGCCAGCTCTGCTGCGCCAGCGCCTGAAACGTGGGGGTCAGGCTGTGAGCGGAGCGCTCCATCAGCGCAAGCGATAAATCGTGGTGCGCGCCGTTCCCCCGGCTGTCCACCAGACCGGGCTTCGGGCTTAAACGTGCTTCGTCAATCAGACACTGCGTGGCGGTTCGCGCCAGCCATTCGGCACCGCCTTCAACCTGGATCTGGGGCAGAAGTTTCATTACCAGCTCCGGAATTTCGCAGGTGGGTTGTAAAGACCGCCGGACCATTCCACCAGGTCCGCGACGCTACCGGCCGCCAGCAGCGAACGGGTGGCATCGGTGCGGCGAATGCCCATATCTTCCGGATACACAACCTTGCCGCTCTGGCGCAGTTCCGCCACGCGTTTGGCGTCAACGCTCAGACCGATATCGGTGATACCCGCCACGGCGGCGACCATGGCGCGACGCTCTTCCAGATCTTTCGCCCGGTAGAGGTAAGCAATCCCCTCTTCCGTCAGCACGTGGGTGACGTCATCGCCGTAAATCATGACCGGCGCCAGCGGCATACCAGAGGCTTTCGCGACCTCAACGGCGTCGAGTTTTTCCACGAAGGTTGGCTTCACGCCCGCCTGGAAGGTTTCCACCATCTGCACAACCAGCTTTTTACCGCGCTGCATCGGGTCAGGCTCGGTGATCATGTTCAGCCAGGCCGGTGTGGCGTGGCGACGACCGTGCGGATCGTGGCCCATGTTTGGCGCGCCGCCGAAGCCGGAAAGACGGCCGCGGGTCACGGTTGAGGAGTTAGCGTAACCATCAACCTGTAGCGTGGAGCCGATAAACATATCGACCGCGTACTGACCAGCCAGCTGGCAGAAGGCGCGGTTAGAACGCATGGAGCCATCGGCACCGGTAAAGAACACGTCCGGGCGGGCGCGGATGTACTCTTCCATTCCCAGCTCGCCGCCGAAGCAGTGGACGCTCTCCACCCAGCCGCTTTCGATGGCCGGGATCAGCGTTGGATGCGGGTTCAGGGTCCAGTGTTTACAGATTTTGCCTTTGAGTCCGAGCTGTTCGCCGTAGGTTGGCAGCAGCAGCTCGATCGCTGCGGTGTTAAAGCCAATCCCGTGGTTCAGGGACTGCACCTGGTGTTCAGCGTAGATGCCTTTAATCGCCATCATCGCCATCAGGATATGTTCCTGTTTGATCAGGCGCGGGTCGCGGGTGAAGAGCGGTTCGATAAAGAACGGCTTATCGGCAACCACCACAAAATCAATCCACGAGCCCGGAATATCCACACGCGGCAGGTCGCACTCGTCGTCCACCAGCTCGTTCACCTGCGCGATGACGATGCCGTCGTGGAACGCGGCGGCTTCCACCAGCGCCGGAGTATCTTCGGTACTCGCCCCGGTATAGAGGTTGCCTTTGCGGTCCGCTTTAAAACCGGCAATCAGCGCCACGTTTGGCGATAGGTCGACGTATAAACGTGAGTAGAGTTCGATGTAGGTGTGAATCGCCCCGATTTCGAGCTGACCATCCTCCAGCAGTTGGGAGATTCGCAGGCTTTGCGTACCGGAGAAGGAGAAGTCCAGCTTGCGGGCGATGCCTTTCTCAAAGATGTCCAGATGTTCGCTGCGGCCCACGCTCGGCATGATCATATGCAGATCGTGCACGATTTGCGGGTTCACTTCCGCCAGTGAACGGGAAAGGAAATCCGCCTGCTTCTGGTTGTTGCCTTCCAGAACGACTTTGTCGCCTGGTGCGATCAGTTTTTCCAGCATGGCGACAAGATCGCCGGTTGGCAGTACCTTGCCCTGCACCGGTACGGACGCCAGACGACGCGCTTTCTCACTGCGTCGGGTGTTCCATTGCCGGGTGGGTGTTTGCCCAGATAACATTATTAACCTCCTGATTCAGCACATCATTCTGATTTGCTTAACGTTGAGTAAAGTGTGCGCTCTGGTGAGAAAGGCATCAATTAAGCGTAGAGCCAAATCATTAGCCTGAGAGTAATAATCAAGGTAAATATTTGTGATCGGGATCAGTTCATGTTTCGGAAAAACGGGCTAAACGGGGTACAATTCGGAAGGTATAGTTAATTTCTGACAAGAATCAGCATCGCCCTTATGACCCAAATCATTCCCTCAGACTTCGACATTGCAGCCGAAGAGAGCGCAGAGTTCGTGCCCATGCGCGGTGTGGCTAACCCTCACCTGCAAACCATGCTGCCGCGCCTGATCCGCCGCAAGGTACAGTTCACCCCGCACTGGCAACGGCTGGATTTGCCGGACGGCGATTTTTTGGATCTCGCCTGGAGCGAAGATCCGGATCGGGCCAGACATAAACCCCGTCTGGTGGTGTTTCACGGTCTGGAAGGCAGCCTGCACAGCCCTTACGCACACGGTCTCATTGAGGCGGCGAAAGCCCGCGGCTGGCTTGGGGTAGTGATGCATTTTCGCGGATGCAGCGGCGAGCCTAATCGTCAGAAACGTATTTATCACTCGGGTGAAACCGAGGACGGTACCTGGTTCCTGCGCTGGCTAAGAGACAATTTCGGCGAGGCGCCAACGGCAGCGGTGGGGTATTCCCTGGGCGGCAATATGCTGGCCTGCCTGCTGGCGAAGGAGAGCGACGCCGTACCGCTGGATGCGGCGGTGATCGTCTCTGCGCCCTTTATGCTGGAGCAGTGCAGCTATCATATGGAAAAGGGGTTTTCGCGAGTGTACCAGCGCTACCTGCTCAACCTGCTGAAAGCCAACGCCGCGCGCAAGCTGAAGGCCTATCCGGATACGCTGCCTGTGACGCTGCAACAGCTCAAACGCGTGAAGCGCCTGCGCGAGTTTGATGATTTGATCACCTCGAAAATTCACGGCTTTGCCGATGCGATTGACTATTACCGTCAGTGCAGCGCCATGCCTTTACTGAACCAAATCACGAAACCTACGCTGATTATCCACGCCAAAGATGATCCGTTTATGGATCACCACTCGATTCCGGCGCCCGATCATCTGCCGGCCAACGTGGAGTATCAGCTCACCCAATTCGGGGGACACGTCGGCTTTGTCGGCGGCACGCTGCGTCGGCCAAAAATGTGGCTTGAGACGCGTATTCCCGACTGGTTAACGGCTTATCTGGACGGTAAATAATGATTATTCCCTGGCAGGATCTCTCTCCCGACACGCTCGATAATCTGATTGAAAGCTTTGTCTTGCGCGAAGGCACCGATTATGGTGAACATGAACGTTCGCTTGAACAAAAGGTCAACGATGTTAAGCGCCAGCTTAAAAGCGGCGACGTGGTGCTGGTATGGTCCGAACTGCATGAGACGGTCAATATCATGCCACGCAACGCGTTTCACGGCTGATCTTTACACTTTTCCAGTCAGGGAGTTGCTATGTCTGCCAGACATCCGGTTATTGCCGTTACGGGTTCGAGTGGGGCGGGAACCACTACCACCAGCCTCGCCTTCCGCAAGATCTTCGCCCAGCTTAACTTACGGGCGGCAGAGGTAGAAGGCGACAGCTTTCACCGCTACACGCGCCCGGAGATGGATATGGCCATCCGCAAGGCGCGCGATCTGGGTAAACACATCAGCTACTTCGGCCCGGAGGCGAATGACTTCGGCCTGCTGGAGCAAACCTTCCGTGAATACGGGCAAAGCGGTACCGGGCAGTCCCGCAAGTATCTCCACACCTACGATGAAGCCGTGCCCTGGAACCAGGTCCCCGGCACGTTCACGCCCTGGCAGCCGCTGCCGGAACCGACTGACGTGCTGTTTTACGAAGGATTGCACGGCGGCGTGGTGACGCCTCAGCACGATGTGGCGCGCCACGTGGATTTGCTGGTGGGGGTGGTGCCGATTGTTAACCTTGAGTGGATCCAGAAGCTGACGCGTGACATGAGCGAGCGCGGCCATTCGCGAGAGGCGGTCATGGACTCGGTGGTGCGCTCCATGGAAGATTACATCAACTTCCTGACGCCGCAGTTCTCCCGAACCCACATTAACTTCCAGCGCGTCCCCACCGTGGACACCTCCAACCCGTTCGCTGCAAAAAGCATCCCTTCCCTGGACGAGAGCTTTGTGGTGATCCACTTCCGCAACCTGGAAGGCATTGATTACCCCTGGCTGCTGGCGATGCTACAGGGTTCGTTTATTTCGCACATGAATACGTTAGTGGTGCCCGGGGGAAAAATGGGGTTGGCAATGGAGCTGATCATGACACCGCTGGTGCAGCGACTGATGGAAGGAAAGCAGATCGCGTGACGCCTGTTGCCGGATGGCGCTTCGCTTATCCGGCCTACGTTCGTGCAGTTGTAGCTTTGGTAGGGCGGGTCAGCGAAGCGCCACCCGCCAAAAATTAAGCCGCGATCACTTCGTACGAATGGGTGATTTTTACCGCTTTCTCCAGCATTAACGCCACAGAGCAGTATTTTTCCGCAGACAGGTCAACCGCACGCGAGACCGCCGCGTCCTTCAGTTCTTTGCCGGTGACGATAAAGTGCAGATTAATATGCGTAAACAGGCGTGGCGCCTCTTCGCGACGTTCTGACGTCAGCTTCACTTCACAATCGGTCACGTCATGACGGCCTTTTTGCAGGATCGACACCACGTCGATCGCGCTGCATCCGCCCGCCGCCATCAGCACCATTTCCATCGGGCTTGGCGCTTTATCGCCGGAGTTGCCATCCATCAAAACCTGGTGCCCGGAAGCAGACTCGCCCAGGAACGTTAACCCTTCAACCCATTTCACACGCGCTTGCATATTCACTCACTCCAACGTTGCATTTTTTATGACAGATTACGTGTACGTTACATTTCTCGCAACGGAAGGCGACCTGCGTCATGCTGAAGCGAGACACCAGGAGACACGCGGCGAAAGCTATGCTAAAACACTCTGGATGCTACAGTAATACATTGACGTTACACATGTATGCAGAGGACATCAAACTTTACTGGCTGCGAAACGTTACGACAGCCGACTTCCCAGGTATGGGTAAGAATTCGATTGCAACCCCAGAGTCCGGATGCATCTTATGACTCTGGTGACAGCTTATAACAGAGGATAACAGCGCATGGTGCTTGGCAAACCGCAAACAGACCCGACTCTCGAATGGTTCTTGTCTCATTGCCACATTCATAAGTACCCATCAAAGAGCACGCTGATTCACCAGGGTGAAAAAGCGGAAACGTTGTATTACATCGTTAAAGGCTCGGTGGCCGTGCTGATCAAAGATGAAGAAGGGAAAGAGATGATCCTTTCTTATCTGAACCAGGGCGATTTTATCGGTGAACTGGGCCTGTTTGAAGAAGGCCAGGAACGTAGCGCCTGGGTTCGTGCAAAAACAGCATGTGAAGTGGCTGAAATTTCTTACAAGAAATTCCGTCAGCTGATTCAGGTCAACCCTGACATCCTGATGCGTCTTTCTTCCCAGATGGCACGCCGTCTGCAAGTGACCTCTGAGAAGGTGGGTAACCTCGCCTTCCTGGACGTGACCGGTCGTATCGCGCAGACGCTGTTGAACCTGGCGAAACAGCCAGACGCCATGACCCACCCTGACGGTATGCAAATTAAAATTACCCGTCAGGAAATCGGTCAGATCGTCGGCTGCTCCCGTGAAACAGTGGGCCGTATCCTGAAGATGCTGGAAGACCAGAACCTGATCTCTGCCCACGGTAAAACTATCGTGGTCTACGGAACCCGTTAATTTCGGTCAAACGGCGTGCCGCCGCAGGGTGGCACGCCGTTTTTGTCTCTACTCCTCATGTGGCGCAGGCTGATCTATCACCCGGAAGTTAACTACGCACTACGACAAACGCTGGTGTTGTGTCTTCCCGTGGCCGTGGGCCTGATCCTCGGACATCTTCAGCAAGGCCTGCTGTTTTCCCTCGTGCCCGCCTGCTGCAACATTGCCGGTCTGGATACACCGCATAAACGCTTTTTTAAACGTCTGATTATTGGCGGCAGCCTGTTTGCCGGCTGTAGCCTTGCCGTACAACTCTTACTGGCCCGCGACATTCCTCTGCCGTTGATCCTGACCGTGCTGGCGATGACGCTCGGCGTCACCGCCGAAATCAGCTCGCTGCACGCCCGGCTGCTTCCCGCGTCGCTGATTGCCGCCATCTTCACCTTAAGCCTTGCGGGCAATATGCCGGTGTGGGAGCCATTGCTGATCTACGCCCTCGGCACGCTGTGGTACGGGCTGTTTAACTGGTTCTGGTTCTGGCTGTGGCGGGAACAGCCGCTGCGCGAATCCCTGAGCCTGCTCTACGTGCAGCTTGCTGAATACTGCGAAGCAAAATACACCCTGCTCACTCAACATACCGACCCGGAAAAATCCCTGCCGCCGCTGCTGGCGCGCCAGCAAAAAGTGGTGGATCTGATCAGCCAGTGCTATCAGCAGTTGCACATGCTTGCCGCCAACAAAAATCATGAATACAAGCGGCTGCTGCGAACCTTCCAGGTCGGGCTGGATTTGCAGGAGCATATCTCCGTCAGCCTTCATAATCCGGAAGAGGTGCAAAAGCTGGTGGAGCGCAGCCATGCGGAAGCGGTGATCCGCTGGAACGCGCAGACCGTCGCGGCCCGCCTACGGGTGCTGGCTGACGATATCCTCTATCACCGCTACCCGACGCGCTTTAACATGGACAAACAGCTCGGCGCGCTGGAAAAGATTGCGCGTCAGCACGCGGATAACCCGGTCGGGCAATTTGCTGCCTGGCATTTCAGCCGCATCGCCCGGGTGTTACGCACCCAGCGCCCGCTTTATGCCCGGGACCTGATGGCCGATAAGCAAAAACGGCTGCCGCTACTGCCCGCGCTCAAAAGTTATCTTTCACTGAAATCTTCCGCCCTGCGCAATGCCGCGCGGATCAGTGTGATGCTGAGCATCGCCAGCCTGATGGGAATGGCCCTGCACCTGCCGAAACCCTACTGGATCTTAATGACCGTGCTGTTTGTCACCCAGAACGGCTATGGCGCCACGCGGGTGCGCATTCTGCATCGGGCGGGCGGTACGATGGCGGGGCTGATTATCGCGGGCGTGACGCTGCACTTCCACGTGCCGGAAGGCTATACCCTGGCCGGTATGCTGGCAATCACGCTGGTGAGCTACCTGATCATCCGCAAAAACTACGGCTGGGCGATGGTGGGCTTTACGGTGACGGCGGTGTATACCCTGCAACTGCTCACGCTTAACGGGGAACAGTTTATTATTGCCCGGCTGGTCGATACGCTAATTGGCTGCCTGATCGCCTTTGGCGGCATGGTCTGGCTGTGGCCGCAGTGGCAAAGCGGGCTGCTCAGGCAGAACGCCCACGACGCGCTCGAAGCTGACCAGCAGGCCATTCGTCTTATTCTGAGCGATGACCCGCAGCCCTCTCCGCTGGCCTACGAGCGCATGAAGGTCAACCAGGCGCATAACGCCCTGTTCAACTCCCTTAACCAGGCCATGCAGGAGCCGGGCTTTAACGCGCACTATCTGGCTGACATGAAGCTGTGGGTCACGCACAGCCAGTTTATCGTCGAGCACATCAATGCCATGACGACGCTGGCGCGGGAGCACACGATGCTGACGACGGATCTGGCGCAGCGCTATTTGCAGTCGTGTGAAATTGCGTTGCAGCGCTGTCAGCAGCGTCTGGAGTATGACGCGCCGGGCGAGTCAGGGGATTCGAACATTCTGGAAGCGCCGGAGACGCTGACCCACGGGCCGATGAGCACCCTTGAGCAGCATTTACAGCGCGTTCTCGGGCACCTGAACACCATGCACACCATTTCGTCGGTGGCATGGCGTCAGCGCCCGCATCACGGGATTTGGTTAACGCGCCGGTTAAAACGAACGGCGTATTAGCCGCTGACGATCTTCGCGACCGCCGCGGCAAAACGGGTTAATCCGTCTTCGATGTCTTTGTCTTCCACCACCAGCGATGGCGCAAAGCGCATCACGTCCGGCCCGGCGTTGAGCACCATGACGCCTTCGTGCGCGGCGGCGTGCAGGAAATCGCGCGCGCGGCCTTTGTACTGCGGCTTCAGTTCGGCGCCGATCAGCAGCCCCATCCCGCGGATGTCGCTGAAGACATCAAACTGTTGGTCAATCTGCTGGAGATGTTTCACAAACAGGTCGCGTTTCGCATTCACGCCATTCAGGACGTCCGGCGTATTAATGATGTCGAACGCCGCACCCGCCACGGCGCACGCCAGCGGATTACCGCCGTAGGTGGAGCCGTGTGAGCCCACATGAAATGCGGAAGCGATATCCTGGGTGGTGAGCACCGCACTGACCGGGAAACCGCCGCCGAGCGCTTTCGCGCTGGTCAGAATATCCGGTGTTACGCCGTAGTGCATATAAGCAAACAGGTCTCCGGTACGCCCCATCCCACACTGCACTTCATCAAACACCAGCAGCGCCTGGTGCTCGTCGCACAGCTCGCGCAGCCCTTGCAGAAATTCCGGGGTGGCCGCCGTGACGCCGCCTTCCCCCTGAATGGGCTCGACCACCACGGCACAGGTGTGATCGTCCATCACCGCTTTAACGGCGTGGAGATCGTTAAACGGCACGTGGATGATATCCGCAGGTTTCGGACCAAAGCCGTCGGAATACTTCGGCTGGCCGCCAACGGAAACGGTAAAGAAGGAGCGTCCGTGAAAGGCGTTATGGAAGGCGATGATTTTGGTTTTGTACGGGCTATGACGCGTGGTTGCGTAGTAGCGCGCCAGCTTAAAGGCGGTTTCGTTGGCTTCGGTGCCGGAGTTCATAAACAGCACGCGTTCGGCGAAGGTGGCATCGATGATCTTACGCCCCAGACGCAGCGCCGGTTCGTTGGTGAACACGTTGCTGGTGTGCCACAGCGTTTCGCCCTGCGTTTTCAGCGCGTCCACCAGCGCAGGATGGCAATGGCCCAGCGCCGTCACCGCAATACCGCCTGCGAAATCAACATACTCGTTGCCCTGCTGATCCCAGACGCGGCTGCCTCTCCCTTTCACCGGGATAAACTCAGCCGGTGCATAAATCGGCAGGATCACTTCATCGAATGTCGCGCGGGTAATTGCTGGTTGTTCAGTTGCCATGTCATGACCATCCATTTTTATGTCACATTGATTGTGAAAATATAATCACAAAATATGCATAAAAAATCACAACAAGGCAACAGATATTCAGCGATTAAGGAAATTGGCCAGCAGCGCGTGCCCCTGTTCGCTGAGAATGCTTTCCGGGTGGAACTGCACGCCTTCCAGATCGTACTCACGGTGACGAATGCCCATGATCTCCTGCGTCTCGCTCCAGGCGGTGACCTCAAAGCAGGCCGGCAGGGTCGGCGGATCAATGATCAGAGAATGGTAGCGCGTCACGGTTAACGGATTGTTTAGCCCCAGAAATACGCCGGTACCGGTGTGCGTGACCGGAGAGGTTTTGCCGTGCATGACTTTCGCGGCACGGACAATGGTGGCGCCAAAGACCTGCGCAATGGCCTGATGACCCAGGCAGACGCCCAGAATCGGCAGTTTGCCCGCATAATGGCGGATCGCCTCCAGCGAGATACCGGACTCCGAAGGGGTACACGGCCCCGGCGAAATCACGATTTTCTGGGGTGCCAGCGCGTCAATGTCAGCCAGCGCGATCTCATCGTTACGGCGGACAACCACCTCTGCCCCCAGCTCACAAAAATACTGGTAAAGGTTCCAGGTAAAGGAATCGTAGTTATCAATCAGCAGAATCATGGCGGCTCCTGAAAAAATGGCCGCCCTATTTTACGCAGATTCCCGCGCTTCGCTCACAACTTTGGCAAAGATGGCGTTCAGGGCTGTCAAATCCCCCATTGCCCCGCTCTGATTGGCGGCTGCCCAGTCGTTCGGGTCGATCCCCTGCCAGTTCAGCACATAGCCCGCATGAATAGCCAGTTGTTCAAAGAAGATCCGCTGGGCCACGCCATTACCGCTCATAAACGGATGTAGCATGTTGATTTCACAGTAGTAATGACTGATTCTGTCTGTAAACTCTTCTTTCTGAAGGCCCACCAGATATTTATCACTTTCCAGCGAAGCCATCAGCTCATTACCCACTTTCTCGATGTACTCGAAATGGCAAAAAGGAATGTCGCCCTTAGAAATATCGGCGGTGCGCAGCTCGCCCGCGCCTTTCATTTCGTTGCGGAATAAATGGCGGTGAATAAGACACAGATGGGGTAAACCCGGTGCGGAAGGCCCCAGTTCCAGCGTCTCGATATCAGGTTCAGCGGGACCCTTACCTTTTTCAAGGAGGCAGCTGGCCTGAAAATTGACCTTACGTTGTTGCTCCCAGAGACGGGATTTTTGCTTGTCGGTGAGTTTTTTCACTACGCCTCCCTGAATAGTCCGTTTGCCACAAGTATAAGCAGCAAAACGCGCTTTCGCAGGGAGGGTGGAAAGACACGGGCAAGATGTGCCCGTGTGGGGGAACGATTATGGCAGCACTTTCGCGGAGAGAATGACGACTGGCTTAGACGGCACATTCTGGTATGGACCGACATCGTGAGTCTGAACCTGAGAGATCTTATCCGCAACGTCCATGCCTTTCACCACTTTGCCAAACACCGCGTAGCCAAAGTCGCGCTGACCGTGGTCCAGGAAGGCGTTATCAGCCACGTTGAGGAAGAACTGGCTGGTGGCGCTGTCTTTGTCCGCCGTACGCGCCATGGAGATGGTGCCGCGCTTGTTCAGCAGGCCGTTGTCTGCTTCATTTTTGATGGGCGGGTTGGGCTGTTTCTGCTGCATCTGCTCGTTAAAACCGCCACCCTGAATCATAAAGCCCGGGATCACGCGGTGGAACGTGGTGTTGTTATAAAAACCACTGTTCACGTAGTCGAGGAAGTTTTTCACCGAAACAGGGGCTTTCTGGCTATCCAGCTCCAGCTCAATATTCCCCGCAGAGGTAGTCAGCAGGACGTGGGGGTCTCCTTTGGCTGCCAGCGCAGCAGGGGAAACGACAGAAAGAGCAAACACAGCTGCGACAGCCGCCAGTGTTGATTTGAGCATGAGAATTCCTTAACAAAGCGCAGTATAAAAAGCGAATGGCTTGATTCTAAAGAGCAGTATGAACCCAGACCAGTCTTTTACCTAATTTTACCAAATTGAAACAATTATTACCGCGCAAACGATTGTTCAGCCCGCAACGCAATGTGATCTACATCACGTTAAAGCCTGCAATTGTGCTCAAAATTTTCTGAAAAGATTTAATTAGATCACTTTCGCGACTAAAATCTGCCCGCTCAAACGCAGTCATTGCGTTTTTCTTTACTTTTAACAGGCCAGACATGACTAACAGCAATCGCATCAAGCTCACATGGATCAGCTTCTTCTCTTACGCCCTGACCGGCGCGTTGGTGATCGTCACCGGGATGGTGATGGGAAATATCGCAGACTACTTCCAGCTGCCCGTTTCCAGTATGAGTAACACCTTCACCTTCCTGAACGCGGGGATCCTGATCTCTATTTTCCTTAATGCCTGGCTGATGGAAATCGTGCCGCTGAAAACGCAGCTGCGTTTCGGCTTCGCGCTGATGGTTGCCGCCGTGGCGGGCCTGATGCTGAGCCACAGCATCGCCCTCTTCTCTGCCGCCATGTTCGTGCTGGGCCTGGTGAGCGGGATCACCATGTCGATCGGTACGTTCCTGATTACGCACATGTATGAAGGCCGCCAGCGCGGCGCGCGTCTGCTGTTCACCGACTCCTTCTTCAGCATGGCCGGGATGATTTTCCCGATGGTCGCCGCGTATCTTCTGGCGCGCAGCATTGAGTGGTACTGGGTGTACGCCTGCATTGGTCTGGTTTATGTCGCGATCTTTGTTCTCACCTTCGGCTGCGAGTTCCCGGTGCTGGGCAAAAAAGCGCAGACTACGTCCGAGCCGGTTGCGAAAGAAAAATGGGGTATCGGCGTACTGTTCCTCTCCATCGCCGCGCTGTGTTACATCCTCGGCCAGCTGGGCTTTATCTCCTGGGTTCCTGAATACGCGAAAGGTCTGGGCATGAGCCTGAACGACGCGGGTAAACTGGTAAGCGATTTCTGGATGTCTTACATGTTCGGCATGTGGGCGTTTAGCTTTATCCTGCGCTTCTTCGACCTGCAACGGATCCTGACCGTTCTGGCGGGTCTGGCGACCGTGCTGATGTATCTGTTCATCAACGGTTCCCCGGAGCATATGCCGTGGTTCATCCTGACCCTGGGCTTCTTCTCCAGTGCGATTTACACCTCGATCATCACCCTTGGCTCTCTTCAGACCAAAGTGGCCTCGCCAAAGCTGGTGAACTTCGTGCTGACCTGCGGCACCATCGGCACCATGCTGACCTTCGTGGTCACGGGCCCGATTGTTGCGCACAGCGGCCCGCTGGCGGCGCTGCATACCGCTAACGGTCTGTACGCCGTGGTGTTCATCATGTGCTTCGTGCTGGGCTTTGTGACCCGTCACCGTCAACACAACCCGGCAACAGCTACCCACTAATCGCCGTAACCCCTTTGCGTACTGCAAAGGGGTTTTCCCCTGCTCACCCGCCCTGCCCGCCAATGGGTAAAAAACACCACTACATTTGTGCAAAAAATAAGCAAGCACAAAAATCAAACAATATCCGTCACTTATAAAAATCCTGACAAATCATAGATATACCCACTAAGGGGTAGGTGAAGGCGTATTTGATTTGCATCAATAAGTGCCCCTGCTGAATCGTTAAGGTAGGCAGTAATAGAAAAGAAATCGAGGCAAAAATGAGCAAAGTCAGACTCGCTATCATCGGTAACGGCATGGTCGGCCACCGCTTTATTGAGGATCTTCTCGATAAAGCCGATGCTGAGCAGTTCGATATTACCGTGTTCTGTGAAGAACCCCGCAAGGCGTACGACCGTGTGCACTTGTCTTCCTACTTCTCTCACCATACCGCCGAAGAGCTCTCTCTGGTGCGTGAAGGGTTCTACGAGAAGCATGGCGTAAAAGTGCTGGTGGGCGAACGCGCTATCACCATCAACCGTCAGGAGAAAGTGATCCACTCCAGCGCCGGACGTACGGTTTTTTACGATAAGCTGATCATGGCGACGGGCTCGTATCCGTGGATCCCGCCTATTAAAGGGTCGGAAACCCAGGATTGCTTCGTTTACCGTACCATTGAAGACCTCAACGCCATTGAATCCTGCGCACGTCGAAGCAAACGCGGCGCGGTTGTCGGCGGTGGTCTGCTGGGTCTGGAAGCGGCAGGCGCACTGAAAAACCTCGGCGTTGAAACCCACGTCATCGAATTTGCCCCGATGCTGATGGCAGAACAGCTGGACCATATGGGTGGCGACCAGCTACGCCGTAAAATCGAAAGCATGGGCGTGAAGGTTCACACCAGCAAGAACACCAAAGAGATCGTGCAGGAAGGCACCGAAGCGCGTAAAACCATGCGCTTTGCAGACGGCAGCGAGCTGGAAGTGGATTTCATCGTCTTCTCCACCGGTATTCGCCCGCGCGACAAGCTGGCCACCCAGTGCGGTCTGGCCGTTGCGCAGCGCGGCGGGATCATGATCAACGATACCTGCCAGACCTCCGATCCGGATATCTACGCCATCGGCGAATGCGCCAGCTGGAATAACCGCGTATACGGTCTGGTTGCACCAGGGTACAAAATGGCGCAGGTCGCCGTTGACCATATCCTCGGCAGCGAAAACGCCTTCACCGGCGCAGACATGAGCGCCAAGCTGAAACTGCTGGGCGTGGACGTGGGCGGTATTGGTGATGCGCATGGCCGCACCCCGAACTCCCGCAGCTATGTTTATCTGGACGAAAGCAAAGAAGTCTACAAACGTCTCATCGTCAGCCAGGACAACAAAACCCTGCTCGGGGCGGTGCTGGTGGGTGATACCAGCGACTTCGGTAACCTGCTCCAGCTGGTGCTGAACGCCATTGAGCTGCCGGAGAACCCGGACGCGCTAATCCTCCCGGCGCACGCCTCCAGCGGTAAGCCGTCCATCGGCGTGGATAAACTGCCGGACAGCGCGCAGATTTGCTCCTGCTTCGACGTGACCAAAGGCATGCTGATCTCCGCCATTAACAAAGGCTGCCACACCGTTGCGGCGCTGAAGGCGGAAACCAAAGCCGGGACCGGCTGCGGCGGCTGTATTCCTCTGGTCACTCAGGTGCTGAACGCCGAGCTGGCAAAACAGGGCATTGAAGTGAACAACAACCTGTGCGAGCACTTCGCTTACTCTCGCCAGGAGCTGTATCACCTAATCCGCGTGGAAGGCATTAAGTCCTTCGACGAACTGCTGGAGAAACACGGCCAGGGCTATGGCTGTGAAGTATGTAAGCCTACCGTCGGTTCCCTGCTGGCGTCATGCTGGAACGAATATGTGCTCAAACCAGAACACACTCCGCTTCAGGACACCAACGATAACTTCCTGGCCAATATTCAGAAAGACGGGACTTACTCGGTGATCCCGCGTTCTGCCGGAGGGGAGATTACCCCGGAAGGGCTGGTCGCCGTGGGCCGTATCGCCCGTGAGTTTAACCTGTACACCAAAATCACCGGCTCCCAGCGTATCGGCCTGTTCGGTGCGCAGAAAGACGACCTGCCGGAAATCTGGCGTCAGCTGATTGAAGCGGGCTTTGAAACCGGTCACGCGTACGCCAAGGCGCTGCGCATGGCGAAAACCTGCGTCGGCAGCACCTGGTGCCGCTACGGCGTGGGCGACAGCGTGGGCTTCGGCGTAGAGCTGGAAAACCGCTACAAAGGCATCCGTACGCCGCACAAAATGAAGTTCGGCGTGTCAGGATGTACCCGTGAATGTGCGGAAGCCCAGGGGAAAGACGTGGGTATCATCGCCACCGAGAAAGGCTGGAACCTGTACGTGTGCGGTAACGGCGGGATGAAACCTCGCCACGCGGATCTGCTGGCCGCCGATCTCGATCGCGATACGCTGATCAAATACCTCGACCGCTTCATGATGTTCTACATTCGTACCGCCGATAAGCTGACCCGTACCGCGTCCTGGCTGGATAATCTCGAAGGCGGCATCGACTACCTGAAATCGGTCATTATCGACGACAAGCTGGGTCTGAATGAACAGCTGGAATCCGAGATGACTCGCCTGCGCGAGGCGGTGATCTGCGAGTGGACCGAAACCGTGAACACGCCAGCGGCGCAGACGCGCTTCAAACACTTTATCAACAGCACCCAGCGCGACCCGAACGTGCAGGTGGTGCCGGAGCGCGAACAGCATCGTCCAGCGACCCCGTATGAACGTATTCCGGTGATGCTGGTGGAGGAAAACGCATGAGCCAGTGGGTTAACATCTGCAATATTAACGACATTCTGCCAGCAACCGGCGTCTGTGCCCTGCTGGGCAACGAGCAGGTGGCGATTTTCCGCCCTCGCCACGATGAACAGGTCTATGCCATCAGCAATATCGACCCGTTCTTCGAGGCCAGCGTGCTCTCCCGCGGTCTAATTGCGGAGCACCAGGGCGAGCTGTGGGTTGCCAGCCCGCTGAAAAAGCAGCGCTTCCGCTTAACCGACGGACTCTGCATGGAAGATGAAAGCTTCTCGGTCAAACACTACGACGTCCGCGTGAAGGACGGCGAGGTGCAGCTGAAAGCGTAACCTCTCGCCTTTTCAATAGGAAAGGCTTATGACCCCTTATGGGTAACGGCAGGAAAAACCGTATGTTCTGTACGATTCCTGCTGTTATCCTGACGTCAATTCTTCCCCCGCCATGAATGCTGTGAGGTAACGTCGTGGATCACCTGCCGATTTTTTGTCAATTACGCAACCGCGACTGCCTGCTCGTGGGCGGCGGCGATGTGGCTGAACGCAAGGCACGCCTGCTGTTAGAGGCGGGTGCCCGGCTGACCGTCAACGCCCTCACTTTTGCCCCACAGTTTGACGTCTGGGCGCAAGAAGGGATGCTCACCCAGGTGCAGGGCGAATTTGATGAATCCCTGCTGGATACCTGCTGGCTGACCATCGCCGCAACGGATAACGATGACGTTAACCAGCGCGTCAGCGACGCCTGCGAAGCGCGCCGCATCTTCTGTAACGTGGTGGATGCGCCGAAAGAGGCGAGCTTTATCATGCCGTCGATTATTGACCGTTCACCGCTGATGATTGCGGTGTCGTCCGGCGGGCGCTCGCCCGTTCTTGCCCGTCTGCTGCGGGAAAAACTGGAAGCCGTGCTGCCGCAGCATCTTGGTCAGATAGCCCATTACGCCGGGCAGTTGCGTTCCCGCGTGAAGCAAACCTTCGCAACCGTGGGCGAACGCCGTCGCTTCTGGGAGAAGTTCTTTGTCAACGACAGGCTGGCGCAGTCGCTGGCCAATCAGGACACCAAAGCCGTTGAAGAGACGACCGAGCAACTCCTCTCTGAACCGCTGGATCATCGCGGTGAAGTGGTGCTGGTGGGCGCTGGCCCCGGCGATGCGGGCCTGCTGACGCTGAAGGGTCTCCAGCAGATCCAGCAGGCGGACATCGTGGTGTATGACCGTCTGGTCTCTGATGACATCATGAATCTGGTGCGCCGGGATGCTGACCGCGTGTTCGTCGGCAAACGGGCAGGTTATCACTGCGTACCGCAGGAGGAGATCAACCAGATCCTGCTGCGGGAAGCGCAAAAAGGTAAGCGCGTGGTGCGCCTGAAAGGGGGCGATCCGTTTATCTTTGGTCGCGGCGGCGAGGAGCTGGAAACCCTGTGCAACGCGGGTATTCCGTTCTCCGTGGTGCCGGGCATTACGGCGGCGTCCGGCTGTTCTGCCTATTCCGGCATTCCGTTAACCCATCGCGACTATGCCCAGAGCGTGCGCCTGGTGACGGGCCACCTGAAAACCGGCAGCGAACTGGACTGGCATAATCTGGCCGCTGAAAAGCAGACGCTGGTGTTCTATATGGGGCTAAATCAGGCAGCCACGATTCAGGCGAAACTGCTGGAGCACGGCATGGAAGCAGATATGCCGGTCGCACTGGTGGAAAACGGCACCGCCATTACGCAGCGCGTGGTCGATGGCGTGCTGACGCAGCTGGGCGAGCTGGCGCAGCAGGTTGAAAGCCCGGCGCTGATCGTGGTGGGTCGCGTGGTAGCCCTGCGCGAAAAACTGAACTGGTTCTCCAGCCACTAACGCATAATCTCTCCCGGGAGTAGTCTTTAAGCGGACTACTCCCTTCTTACCTCAGTCGATAACATACCGCCCGCATAATGGAACTTTTCCATTTATTCCCTCGTGTTACATCCAATTTTCGATTTTTTGACAAGGAATGCGTATGTTCAAACTGGCAAAAGCTGCCGTACTGGTCGGCCTGTTATCAACTCTGACGGCCTGCACCGGTCACGTTCAAAATACTAAAAATAATTGCAGCTACGATTACCTGCTTCACCCGGCGATCTCCATTTCGAAGATCATCGGCGGTTGCGGCCCGGCGGCACAGCAGTAAGCGTTTTTCAGGCGTAAAAAAACCGGGGATGTCCCGGTTTTTTTGTTTCGTCAGTTTTGTCGGGTGGTGGCTCCGCCTTACCCGACCTGCAAAGTCCCGTAGGCCGGGTAAGCGTTAGCGCCACCCGGCAAAGCGGCTTAAGGTTTCGCCACAAACCCAATCGCGTCGTACACCGCTTTCAGGGTTTCGGAGGCGCGCGCGCTGGCTTTTTCCGCGCCCTCTTTCATCACTTTTTGCAGGAAAGCTTCGTCGTTACGGTAACGGTGATAGCGCTCCTGCAACTCGGTCAGCATGCCGGAAACGGCGTCTGCCACTTCGCCTTTCAGGTGGCCGTACATCTTGCCTTCAAAGTGCTTTTCCAGCTCAGGAATGCTCTGTCCGGTCACACCGGAGAGAATGTCCAGCAGGTTTGACACGCCCGCTTTGTTCTGCACGTCGTAGCGCACCACTGGCGGCTCGTCGGAGTCGGTCACCGCACGCTTGAGCTTTTTCACCACCGATTTCGGATCTTCCAGCAGGCCGATAACGTTGTTGCGGTTATCGTCAGACTTGGACATCTTTTTGGTCGGCTCCAGCAGGGACATCACGCGCGCGCCGGATTTCGGAATAAACGGCTCAGGCACTTTGAACACGTCACCGTAAAGCGCATTGAAGCGCTGGGCAATATCGCGGCTCAGCTCCAGGTGCTGCTTCTGGTCTTCACCCACCGGCACCTGGTTGGTCTGGTACAGCAGAATGTCGGCCGCCATCAGCACCGGATAGTCAAACAGACCGGCGTTGATGTTTTCAGAGTAGCGGGCAGACTTATCCTTGAACTGGGTCATGCGGCTCAGCTCGCCGAAATAGGTGTAGCAGTTCAGCGCCCAGCCCAGCTGCGCGTGCTCTGGCACGTGAGACTGAACGAAAATGGTGCTCTTCTCTGGATCGATACCGCACGCCAGGTACAGCGCCAGCGTATCAAGTGTTGCTTTGCGCAGCTTCTCGGGATCCTGACGCGCGGTGATAGCATGCAAATCCACGATGCAGTAAATGCAGTGGTAGTCATCCTGCATGCTCACCCACTGACGTAACGCACCCATGTAGTTACCAATGGTCAGTTCACCTGAAGGCTGTGCGCCACTAAAAACGATGGGCTTAGTCATTATTCAATTCCTGATGTTCACTGTGCGAGAGCCCGAGTGCGGGCAACAAATCTTTGAAGTGGTCGAACACAACGTCCGGCTCACTCAACGTAATGGCTTCACCGTAGTTGTAGCCGTAGGTCAACCCAACCGACGGGCAACCTGCCGCTCTGGCAGCCAGAATATCATTGCGGGAATCCCCGACAAAGAGCAGCTCCGCAGGCGCTAAGGATAATTTTCCTGCCACCAGCAATAGCGGTTCCGGATGCGGCTTTTTATTCTGCACGTCATCGCCGCCCACAATTACGGAGAAGTATTTCGCGATATCCAGCGCTTCCAGCAGAGGCGCAACGAACGGTGTCGGCTTGTTAGTCACCAGTCCCAGCGGGATGCCTTTGGCATGTAGCGCGCTCAGCGTTTCAGCGACATCCGGGAACAGGAAGCTACCCTCTTCGACGGTCTCTTCGTAGAAACGGTCGAACAGTTTGCGCAGAATACGCTGCTGCTCATCCTGGGGAATATCCGCGTGGTCAACACTCGGTTTACCTTGCGCGGAACGCTGAGAGGCACGCTCCTGACGAGCCCAGGACAGCGCGCGCTCCATCAGCACGTCTGCACCGTTACCAATCCACGTCACGACGCGCTCTTCGCCTGCAACGGGGAGTTCAAGGGCATATAGCGCCTGATCGACGGCGCGGGTTAATCCTGGCGCGCTGTCGACCAGCGTGCCGTCGAGGTCAAATGCTACACCCCGAATAGCCTGCAATTTATCCATGACTTACCTTCGCCAGTTCACGGCGCATTTCATCAATGACTTTTTTGTAATCCGGTTGATCGAAGATGGCGGAGCCTGCGACGAACATATCCGCCCCTGCCGCCGCAATCTCACCGATGTTATTGACCTTCACGCCGCCGTCCACTTCCAGACGAATATCATAGCCAGACTCATCGATACGGCGGCGCACTTCACGCAGTTTGTCGAGGGTCTGAGGGATAAATGACTGACCACCAAAACCCGGGTTGACGGACATCAGCAGGATCACGTCCAGCTTGTCCATCACGTAGTCGAGATAGCTCAGCGGGGTCGCCGGGTTAAAGACCAGTCCCGCCTTACAGCCGTTCTCTTTGATCAGCTGTAGCGTGCGGTCAACGTGTTCGGAGGCTTCCGGGTGGAAAGTGATGATGCTGGCACCCGCCGCGGCGAAATCAGGCACGATGCGGTCAACCGGTTTCACCATCAGATGCACGTCAATGGGCGCGGTGATCCCGTAGTTACGCAGTGCTTTAAGCACCATCGGACCGATGGTCAGGTTGGGAACGTAGTGGTTATCCATAACGTCGAAATGGACGACATCCGCGCCAGCCGCGAGAGCTTTGGCAGTGTCTTCACCCAGGCGG
The DNA here is from genome assembly GCF_014982105.1 of Enterobacter cloacae complex sp. P18RS. Taxonomy (NCBI): domain Bacteria; kingdom Pseudomonadati; phylum Pseudomonadota; class Gammaproteobacteria; order Enterobacterales; family Enterobacteriaceae; genus Enterobacter; species Enterobacter cloacae complex sp. P18RS. The sequence continues at coordinate 39,199 of NZ_JADCKV010000008.1, forward strand.
GCAAAATCGGCCGACAGAATTGAGGGGGCAATCAAAAACTGTTTCATCCGCATCTCCTTGAAATGTGTTTACCGGCGGGCAAAGGCTCAGGGTCGATAAAGCGCCAGAAGTTCGTCCACCTTTTTACGTGTGCCGCCGTTGCTGCTAATGCTACGCCGCACCTTGACCTGAAAATGCTTCGCGGCTTTGTACCATTCGCGCGTATCAGGGGTATCGTGATTCGAAATTAACACCGGAATTCTTTTGCTGACCAGCTTTTCCGCCATCTCCGCCAGACGCGCCTGCTCGGCAGGGCTGAAGCTGTTGGTGTGATAAGCGGTAAAATTCGCCGTCGCAGAGAGCGGGGCGTAAGGCGGGTCGCAGTAGACGACCGAGTTTACGCCAGCCAGCTCCATGCACTCCTCATAGGAGAGACAGTGGAATTCTGCATTCTGCGCTTTTTCAGCAAAGTGGTACAACTCATCCTGCGGGAAGTAAGGGCGCTTGTAGCGACCAAACGGCACGTTAAATTCACCGCGCAGATTATACCGGCACAGGCCGTTGTAGCCATGGCGATTGAGATAAAGAAACAACAGCGCGCGACGGAACGGATCCTGGCTTTGATTAAACTCAGCGCGGAACTGATAGTAGACGTCCGGGTTGTTGTTCTCTGGCGTAAACAGCTTCCGCGCCTCTTCCACATACTCATCGGTACGCAGTTTGACGATGTTATAGAGGCTGATAAGGTCGCTGTTGATATCCGCCAGGATATAACGAGAAAAATCGGTATTCAGGAACACCGATCCAGCACCCACGAAGGGCTCGATAAGACACTCGCCTTTCGGCAGGTGCTTTTTAATATCGTCGAGCAGGGGGTATTTCCCCCCTGCCCATTTCAGAAAAGCGCGATTTTTTTTCATGCTGACTAACTGATTACACCTTCTCCGGCTGTGGAGAAAGCTCCGACAGCATCCTGCGCTTTAAACATTACTTCAGATCGGCCTGCACCTGATGAATCGGCTTCGCCCACGGGTTTTTCGCCTGCACGTCGGCTGGCAGCGTGGAAACGGCACGTTTTGCTTCATCTTTGGAAGCATAAATACCACTCACCAGCACATACCACGGTTGACCGTTACGGGTCGTCTGATAAACCACGTAGTTTTTCAGATTCGATTTCTTCGCCCAGGCGTTGAGGTTGTCATAGTTAGACGAACTGCTCAGCTGAAGGGTGTAGTTGCTGGAAGAGGCCGACTGCAAAGAACCCACGTTGCCCGTCGTTTTACCTGATGCAGCGCCCGTTTTGGCTGCGGGAGCCGCAGGTGTTGTTGCAGAAGGTGTTGTTGCAGCAGGCGCGGTTGTGGTCGCCGTTGCTTTCGGTGCAGTGGTTGCCGCAGGCGTTGGCGCTTTAACCGGCTGGCTCACCGCAGGTTTTGTCTGCGCTGGCGCTTTCGTTTCTGGCGCTTTTGCCACGGTTTGCGGTTTCGTCTCACGCTTCGGCTCAATCACAGCCTGCTTACGCTCCTGGCGTGGCGCAGTCTGCGTCTGGCGCGGTTTGGTTTCCGTTGTCGCCGTTTGCTGCTGGGCATTGCTGCCATGAACTGGCGCAACGGTGGCTGGTTCAGTTGGCAGCGTGGAGTTCACCACGGCAGCGTTAACCTGCTCCTGATTCTGCGGCTGCATCAGCGCATTGTTCAGATCGCCCTGAACTTCAACACGCTGCTGACCTTCAGGCGTCGCAGGCGCCTGGCCCTGAGTCGGGGTCGCAGAGACAGGCGGCAGAGAGATATCCTGGCCAGCGCTGGTGTTACCTGCGGTCTGCTCTGCGGAAGTGGTGCCCGGCGCAGGCTGAGCGCCATTCGCCTGGTTGCTCGCATCGTTACCAGACAGGTCAATGCTCTTCTCGGCAGACGCCGTCTGCTCGGTAGAATTGGTAGAAGGTGCTTTTAGCGCGGACCCAATGCCGACAATCAGCAAGACCAGCACCAGAACGCCAAGGCCCATCATGATGTACTGACGGGAGGCCGGTTTTGCCGCTACCGCTTTTTTACGTTTGCGCGGACGACGTTCAACAGGCTGTTCATCCATTAACTCTTCTTCGGATTCATACTCCTCGTCTTCTCGCTCATTTCGCGCGTTACGGCTACGCGAAGGGCGACGATCGTCTGCATCCAGTTCGACATCGTCAAAATTGATCTGCGGCTCGTTATCACGTTCTGAAGATTGACGAGAACGACCAGTACGACGATCGCTGGGATCGGGTTTCAGCTCGTCTTCTGGTTTGAATTCATCCATTTAACACCCCACTCAAAGGCTTCTGCCAACGACTCTGCATTTACCTGAAGCTAAAACGACCACCTGTTACAGCGGTCTGACCTTTCTAGTTGTTACGCCTGCTGACAATCAGCAATAGCGCCAAGTACGACTTCGTGCGGCACTCCGCCGCGCACTTCACTTTTCCCTATTGCAAGCGGGAGTACCAGACGCATCTCACCTGCCAATACTTTTTTATCGCGCATCATGTGGGGAAGGTACGCCTGCGCAGACATTTCCTGCGGACCACTCACCGGCAAGCCAGCACGTTTAAGCAACGCGATGATACGTGCTGTCTCTTCCGGCCTGAACTGCCCCAGACGTTCAGAGGCTCGCGCCGCCATAACCATTCCGGCAGCGACAGCTTCACCGTGAAGCCAGTTACCGTAGCCCATTTCGGCTTCGATCGCATGACCAAACGTATGCCCCAGATTCAGTAAAGCACGTAAGCCGGTTTCACGCTCATCTGCGGCAACGACTTCTGCTTTCAGCTCACAACAACGGCGAATACAGTAGGCCATTGCCTGCCCGTCGAGGCGCAGCAGCGCATCCATATTCTCTTCCAGCCAGGTGAAGAATTCCCCGTCAAGAATAATGCCGTATTTGATCACTTCTGCAAGGCCGGACGCCAGTTCGCGCGCTGGCAAGGTTTTCAGACAGTCGAGATCCACCACCACCGAGGCAGGCTGGTAGAACGCGCCAATCATGTTTTTGCCGAGCGGATGGTTAACCGCCGTTTTACCGCCCACAGAAGAATCGACCTGTGAGAGCAACGTGGTTGGAATTTGAATAAAGCGCACGCCGCGCTGATAGCTGGCGGCTGCAAAACCGGTCAGATCGCCCACAACGCCGCCGCCCAGGGCAAGCAGTGTTGTATCACGACCGTGCGGTTTTTGCAGAAGTGCGGTAAAGACGGTATCCAGTACCGTCAGGCTTTTGTACTGCTCGCCATCGGGCAGAATCACACTGTCGACCTTCACGCCCGCCTGCTCAAGCAGCTGACGTACACGGTCGAGATAAAGCGGAGCCAGCGTCTCGTTGGTGACCAGCATCGCCTGATCACCCGCTTTCAGTGGTAAGAAGGAAGCTGGGTCGTTAAACAAACCAGCCGCGATGGTGATAGGGTAACTACGTTCCCCGAGAGTAACTGTAATCCTCTCCATGACGCGACATCCACCTTAAATGCTTTTACCCGCAGGCGAGTGTATATAAAGCCAGAATCAGTTGCTTTCCAGCATATGAATAATCTGGTTTGCAACCACTTTAGCGCTTTGATCGTCAGTACGAATGGTCACATCAGCAATCTCTTCGTACAGAGGATTGCGTTCATCGGCCAAAGCTTCCAGAACTTCACGTGGCGGTGTTTCAACCTGCAACAACGGGCGCTTTTTATCACGCTGCGTGCGTGCCAGCTGTTTTTCGATGGTCGTCTCAAGATAGACCACTACGCCACGGGCGGAGAGACGGTTGCGGGTTTCGCGAGATTTTACAGAGCCGCCGCCAGTTGCCAGCACAATGCCCTGTTTTTCCGTGAGTTCGTTGATCACTTTTTCTTCTCGGTCACGGAAACCTTCTTCGCCTTCTACGTCGAAGACCCAGCCCACATCCGCTCCGGTTCGTTTCTCAATCTCTTGATCAGAATCGTAAAATTCCATATTGAGTTGTTGAGCTAACTGACGCCCAATAGTGCTTTTGCCGGCACCCATAGGCCCAACCAGAAAGATATTGCGTTTCTCTGCCATTTTTTCGGTACTACTAAGACTATTCGTTAATGGTAATCCCCGCTGCGCAGACACCCGGCGTAGCAGGACATGAACTGAAACCTCATTTGCAATAGAGCGAGAGTCAGACGAAAAATTATCTCAATACTCCGGCTTGTTTGGCAACTGATTAAATCACCGTTCCCGGCGCATAAGGAAATAAGACGTAAGTCCAACTCAAATCGGTACTCCTTGTATGCTAATTCATGCCCCACGTCAAACATCTGCAACAAACTGAATGCAAAATCATTGCGGGGATCGTTACCCATTAATGAATACTGACCAGACGTGGCGTGATAAACACCACTAACTCGCGCCGTTCATTATCTTTTCCGTCATGGCGGAACAGCTGACCCAGCCACGGAATGTTGCCCAGCACGGGCACGCTGTCGCGTCCGGTTTTATTCTTTTGCGAAAAGATCCCGCCCAGCGCGAGCGTTTCCCCACTTTTTACCTCTACCTGCGTTTCGATCTCCTGCTTATCGATCGCCAGCGTTTCGCCGTCTGCCTGTTGCAGCACCTGGCCGGGCATATTTTCACTGATATGCAGTTTCAGGCGCACGCGACCGCCCGGCAGGACCACCGGCGTGACCTCCATGCCTAATACCGCCTCTTTAAATTCAACGGATGTCGCCCCGCTCTCGCCGCTGGAAACCTGATACGGAATTTCGCTGCCCTGCTTGATGCTGGCCGGCTGCATGTGCGATGCCAGCAGCCGCGGGCTGGCGATGATATCCACCTGCTGCTTTTGCTCAAGCGCCGACAACTCAAGATCCAGCATCCTGCCGTTGATGCGCCCGATGTTAAACCCTGCGTGGGTGGTTGCACTGGCCACCGACAGGTCCGCCCCCAGCGTCGTGACCTGACCCACCTTACCGGCCTCCGTTGCGTCAGCGAGATTCCATTTCACCCCCAGTTCACGCAGGCTTTTTTCACTGATGGTCACAATCTGCGCCGCCAGTTCCACCTGCTCGACGGGCAGATCCATCTGCACAGCCCAGCGCTGGAGCATATCCACCACCGTCTGGTTATCCCTGACCAGAAAACGGTTGGTGCGCTTGTCGACGGAGAGACTGCCTTTCGGGCTTAAGAGCTTTTCCGCCGCTTTTTGCAATTCGGCCGCATCCGCATAAGCAAACGGAATGCTGTGAGAGTGCAGCGGGGCGTCGAGCAGACGCTGGGCCCGCTCCTGCTCTTTACGCGTCTGTTGCTCCCGTTGCCAGGCCGCCGTATGCACATAAAAAATGCCACCCTCTTCCCGTAATACCAGCCCGGCGCTGTTCACTACTGTCTGAAGCGCCTGTCTCCAGGGCACCCGCGTTAAATTCAGCGAAAGCGAACCGCTGACATCCGGCGACACCACCAGATTGCGATCCTCCTGCGCCACCAGCGCCTGTAATATCTGCACCACCGGGACATCATCCACCAGCAGGGTGACCGGTTTTGGCGTCGCGGCCCACAGGGGCTGGCTGAGTGCCGCCAGTAACAGCCCTATCCTTATCTTCACTTTTTTTCGTTCCTTCTCGTTGCCATGTCCATCGCTTCGGCTCGCACATGTCGCCGACATCAACGGTCAGTTGTTGTTTATCTATCACACTCACCCGCCAGCCTGTCGGTAACAGCATCTGCGTTTTTACCCGGTGCCAGCGTTTCTGCTCGTCCTGCATAAGGCCGATATCCCTGCTGCCGCTAACTACCCCCTGATACCGCCACTGGCTGAGCTGCCCGGCTGCGCAACGCTCTTCCGGTACAGAGAAGGGATCCCGCATCCCGGTCAGAAAAAGCGGAGAAAGCAGGATCAGCAAACGGGCTTTACTGCGCATGACCGATCTCCAGTTGCAGGCTGAGGCGTAACTGTTTGCCCTGTGGGATGATGGAAAACGCACTCACCCGCACGTTCTCAAGCGCCAGCCGGGAAAAGAGCGCCGGAACCTCGTCCCATGAGGCATCCAGCGCCAGCTCTCCCCCACTCTGCTGCGGCTTCCAGTACACCAGCCTTGCGCCCTCACGCTGAAAAGCCAGGGGAGAAAAGGGCTGCGAGGGCGTCACTTGCCTAACCACTACTCGCCGTCCGGCCTCTGGCCACAGCGAGGCGTTGATTCGCTTCGCACTGATGGCCTGCGCCTGAATATCGGCGTAACGCAGAGCAGCGGGCCTGAGCAGCAGTCCCCAAATTGCCAACGCAACAAGCCCCGACGCAATCAACCAGCAAAGGACGCGCCGGGAGGGACGTGCATCAGTCCAGCGTTGATACCAGATACCCACGGGCTACCTCCGGCTGTGCAGTTGAAAAGAGAACATCCATCGTCCCTGGCTATCCTGTTGCAGTTCGTCTGCCGGTCCGGGGTTAAATCCCGTCACCCTTTTCAGCGCATCGGTCATGGCGGAGAGCGCTGGCAGTGAAGTGGTATAGCCGGTCAGGGTCAGCGAGGGTGGCTGATAACGCAGCGCCGTCAGCCACGCCTGCCGGGGCATTGCGCTGGCAAGGGACTCCAGCGCAGGTTGCCAGGCCGGATCGGACGGCGGCGAAGGGGTTTCCTGCCCCGCTGACTGCGGCTGACGGGCTTTCAATACCTTCTGCACCGCACGCGTCCCCGCCAGTTCGCTCTGCAACGCCTGTAACGCGAGAGTCTGCGTCGCCCGCAGGCTGATACCTCCCGCCAGCATCACCAGCAGTGAGCCGGCAAACAGCAGCCCCCAGAAACGCAGGCGCTGATTACGTTGCTGCCTACGCCAGGGTAAAAGATTGGGTATGCTCATTACGGCGCCTCGCTCATGGCCAGCGCCAGGGCGACGGTGTAATCAGCACCGCATTCCGGCAGCGGCGGCTGGCACAGCGTCACCGCTTCCCAGGGATCGCGGGCAGCATCAAACACGGCGATATCAGAAGGAGAAAGCGCAAGCAGCGCCGCCAGTTCATTCACCGTCGCCGCTTCTGTGGTGTAGCGCCGCCCCCACTGGTGACGCATCGCCCATAGCCACTGGTGTTGATCTCTCCAGGCGACGCACCGGGCGGGGGCAACAGCAGAGAGAAGATTAGCCAGCGCGCCGGCATCCGGGGCGATTGCTGCCAGACGCAAACGCAGCGCGTTCGCCAGCGTCAACAGGGTATCGACCTCTCTGTTTTGCGCTGCGGTAACCTGAAAAGTGTTGCTGAACGTATCCTGCGCGTAGTCAAAGCAGAGCGTATCGGCGGGCATCTCCAGCTCACGCGCTAATGCGGCGCCTACCCAGGTGAGCTGTTCGCTGTCACGCAAGGTAACGGATGGACGGGGCAACGCGCGTTGCAGAACGCGCGTCGCCGGAAATGAGAGAAATACCCGATGCGAGTGCGGCAATGTTTTCCGCCAGCCACGTAATGCGTTAACCAGCTGTTCTGGCTTAAGTATTTTGCCTTCCCCGATAACGCCGTCCGACAGCGGTACCGCCCACCAGCGCCGTAAACGCCAACCGGCCCGCTCTCTGGTCAGCGCTACCGCAACCACCTTATCCTGTTGAATATGAACGCCTGTTTGCCACGTTTTAAAAGCCATGCTTCACGATCTCCTTATCGCCCGTCGGAGTGACGGCTATATCAATGAATCAGGCTTGCCTTTATACTACCGCGCGATTGTTTAGAAACTGCCCAGGCTAAACCAAATGGGAAATCTCCGGTGAAGTTCGTAAAGTATTTATTGATCCTTGCAGTCTGTTGCATTCTGCTGGGAGCAGGCTCGATTATTGGTTTGTACAAATATGTCGAGCCACAACTCCCTGATGTCGCCACGCTTCGTGATGTGCGGCTTCAGATCCCTATGCAGGTCTATAGCGCCGATGGTGAACTGATGGCGCAATACGGCGAGAAACGTCGTATCCCTCTGACCTTAAATCAAATTCCACCCGTGATGGTGAAGGCTTTTATCGCCACCGAGGACAGCCGTTTTTACGAGCACCACGGTGTCGATCCGGTCGGTATTTTCCGTGCGGCAAGCGTGGCGCTGTTCTCCGGTCATGCCTCTCAGGGGGCAAGTACCATTACCCAGCAGCTGGCGCGTAACTTCTTCCTCAGCCCGGAAAAGACGCTGATGCGTAAGATCAAAGAGGTGTTCCTCGCGATCCGCATTGAGCAACTGCTGAGCAAAGACGAGATCCTTGAGCTTTACCTCAACAAGATCTATCTGGGCTACCGCGCCTATGGCGTAGGGGCTGCGGCTCAGGTCTATTTTGGTAAGCCGATCGATCAGCTCACGCTGAGCGAAATGGCGACCATTGCCGGCCTGCCAAAAGCGCCATCCACGTTTAACCCGCTCTACTCGCTGGACCGCGCCACCGCGCGCCGTAACGTGGTGCTGTCGCGTATGTTGAGCGAAGGCTATATCAGCCAGTCTGAGTACGATAAGGCGCGCAGCGACGTTATTGACGCCAATTACCATGCGCCGGAAATTGCTTTCTCTGCACCGTATCTCACTGAAATGGTTCGCCAGGAGATGGTGAGTCGCTACGGTGATAAAGCGTATGAAGATGGTTATCGCGTCTATACCACCGTGACCCGCAAGGTGCAGCAGGCTGCCCAGCAGGCGGTGCGTAATAACGTGATGGATTACGATATGCGTCACGGCTATCGCGGCCCGTCCAACGTGCTGTGGAAAGTGGGTGAAGGCGCATGGGACAGTAAAAAAATCACGGATTCCCTGAAAGCGCTGCCGACCTATGGCCCGCTGCGTCCGGCGGTCGTCACCCAGGCCGATCCACAGGAAGCAGTGGCGATGATGGCCGATGGCACATCCGTTTCGCTGCGCATGGAGGGTGTCCGCTGGGCGCGTCCATACCGTTCTGACACCCTTCAGGGGCCTACGCCACGTAAAGTGACCGATGTCGTACAAACCGGACAACAAATCTGGGTGCGTCAGGTCGGTGATGCCTGGTGGCTGGCGCAGGTGCCGGACGTAAACTCTGCGCTGGTCTCCATCAATCCGCAGAACGGCGCCGTGATGGCGCTGGTTGGCGGGTTCGATTTCAACCAGAGCAAATTTAACCGCGCGACCCAGGCGCTGCGTCAGGTTGGTTCGAACATCAAACCGTTCCTGTATACCGCGGCGATGGATAAGGGGCTGACTCTCGCCAGCATTCTCAACGACGTGCCAATTTCCCGCTGGGATGCCGGTGCGGGCTCTGACTGGCAGCCGAAGAACTCTCCGGCGCAATACGCTGGCCCTATCCGTCTGCGCCAGGGCCTTGGCCAGTCGAAGAACGTGGTCATGGTTCGCGCGATGCGTGCGATGGGCGTGGATTATGCGGCAGAGTATCTGCAACGCTTTGGCTTCCCGGCGCAAAACATCGTTCATACTGAATCTCTGGCGCTCGGCTCCGCGTCCTTTACGCCGCTCCAGGTTGCGCGAGGCTACTCGGTGATGGCGAACGGCGGCTTCCTGGTCGATCCGTATTTCATCAGCAAAATAGAGAACGATCAGGGCGGCGTACTGTTTGAAGCGAAACCGAAAATTGCCTGCCCTGAATGCGATATTCCGGTGATTTACGGCGACACGCCAAAATCCAATGTCCTGGAAAACAAGGATATGGAAGATGTGGCGATCTCTCAGGAACGTCAGAATCTGGCGGTGCCGCAGCCGCAGCTGGAACAGGCCAATCAGGCGCTGGTCGCCCAGAGTGGCGCGCAGGAGTATGCCCCGCACGTGATCAGCACGCCGCTGTCGTTCCTGATTAAGAGCGCACTGAACACCAACATCTTTGGTGAACCGGGCTGGCAAGGCACCGGCTGGCGAGCGGGCCGCGATTTGCAGCGCCACGACATCGGCGGAAAAACCGGGACAACCAACAGTTCAAAAGATGCCTGGTTCTCAGGTTATGGCCCGGGGGTTGTCACCTCCGTCTGGATTGGTTTTGACGATCACCGCCGCGATCTGGGGCGCACGACCGCCTCTGGCGCGATTAAAGATCAGATTTCCGGTTACGAAGGCGGCGCGAAGAGTGCGCAACCTGCCTGGGATGCATACATGAAGGCCGTTCTCGAGGGCGTACCAGAGCAGCCGCTAACACCTCCACCGGGCGTGGTGACGGTGAATATCGACCGCAGTACCGGACAGCTCGCGAATGGCGGTAACAGCCGTGCCGAGTATTTCATCGAGGGCACTCAGCCAACCACGCAGGCAGTGCATGAGGTGGGTACGGAATTGATTGATAACGGCGAAACGCACGAGCTGTTCTGACGCCAACAAAAAAGCCGGGTGGCGACTACGCCTGACCCGGCCTACAACGTCAATGCAAAACGGCAACCTTCGGTTGCCGTTTTTAATGTTGGCGCTACAAACGCCCCTGTCCCTTCAGCCACTCCCGCACCAGGAACAGTGCGCTCACGTTGCGCGCCTCGTTAAAGTCAGGATCTTCCAGCAAATCCATCAGATGAGCCAGCGGCCAGCGAACCTGCGGTAGCGGTTCCGGCTCGTCTCCTTCCAGCGATTCAGGATAGAGATCTTCCGCGACAACGATGTTCATTTTGCTGGAGAAATAGGACGGTGCCATGCTCAGCTTTTTCAGGAACGTCAGCTCTTTCGCGCCAAAACCGACCTCTTCTTTCAGCTCCCGGTTTGCCGCTTCAAACACCGTTTCGCCCGGGTCGATCAGTCCTTTGGAGAAGCCCAGCTCGTAGGATTCTGTGCCAACGGCGTATTCACGAATGAGGATCAGGTGCTCGTCGACGATGGGCACAATCATCACCGCTTCACGCGAGGAGGGGCGCATACGCTCATAAACACGACGCACACCGTTGCTGAACTCCAGATCCACGCTTTCGACATTAAACAGACGCGATTTCGCGACGGTTTCAACATTCAGAATGGTGGGCTTTTGTAAGGGTTTGGTCATCTTGACGGGTCTTTGCTGGGTGAACTGGCTTTATTGTGCGATACGCCGCACGGTTTCGGCAATGTCAATTGCTCTTTATTTACATTTATGCAACGTAACTGTAGGCGATTCTCATTTCAAAACAAATGTCAAGAGGTTGAAATGTTTCCAGGAATTTGCTGATATCGCGCCGGAACAGGCTTTGTTATCATTACCGGTCACTGGGATGCGCGTCAACATGCTCAAGTTAGACTCCATACTTGCCGATAGCCGACCACAGAATCTCATTCATTGTACAAAAGGTGCGACTGACAACACCTGTAAGAAGATAAGTAAGATGGGGAAAGCATGAGCACCATTTTGATTTTTCTCGCTGCTGTGCTGGCCTGCGCGTCGATTGCGGTGTGGGTATTCAGGCGCCGCGTACATCGCCGTTATCGGCTGCCCTTTTTGAACGCGTTTGCCGGGGCAAACACGCGCAAGCTTTCGCCAGAGGAACGCAGCACCGTTGAGCAGTATCTCGACACGCTGAATCGATCCCGGCTTTCGCCTGGCCCTACCGGCGCCAGCGCCGCCCCCGTATCGCTCAACCTGAACGCCCAAAGTGACACCGTTCTGTGCGTAACGCGCTCCATTACCCGCTACGGCATTACAACCGACGATCCCAACAAGTGGCGTTACTATCTCGACTCTGTTGAAGTGCACCTGCCTCCCTTCTGGGAGCAGTATATTAACGACGAAAACAGCGTCGAGCTCATCCATACCGATACGCTGCCGCTGGTTATCTCCCTCAATGGTCATACTCTGAGCGAATATGTTCAGGAAGCGCCACGCTTTGCGCTGGAACGCGCAAGCGGAACGCAGGCCTCTATTCGCGGTGAAGAGACTGAGCAGATCGAACTGCTGAACATCCGCCAGGAGACGCATGAAGAGTACGTCCTGAGCCGCCCGGATGGCATTCGCGAAGCGGTGTTGATTGTCGCCTCGTTCCTGCTCTTTTTCATCTGCCTGCTGACGCCGGACGTGTTTGTTCCGTGGCTCGCGGGTGGCGCAGTACTGCTTCTGGCCGCCGGGCTGTGGGGCATATTTGCTCCGCCGGCAAAAACGTCATTACGCGAAATTCACTGCCTGCGCGGAACCCCAAAACGCTGGGGACTGTTCGGTGAGAACGATCAGGAACATATCAACAATATCTCGCTCGGGATCATCGATCTTATCTATCCGCGCCACTGGCAGCCGTGGATTGCGCAGGACCTTGGCCACAAAACGGATATTGATATCTATCTCGACCGCCACGTTGTACGCCAGGGGCGCTACTTATCCCTGCACGACGAAGTGAAAAACTTCCCGCTTCAGCACTGGCTCCGCAGCGCGGTGATTGCCGGTGGTGCCGCGTTAATCTTCGTCATGCTGCTGCTCTTCGTGCCGCTGGATATGCCGATTAAATTTACCCTGTCGTGGATCAAAGGGGCGCAAACTGTGGAAGCCACCAGCGTACAGCAGCTCGAAGAAGCGGGTGTACGCGTGGGGGATACGTTGCGCCTCAAAGGCACCGGGATGTGTAATATCCACACGCCGGGCGCCTGGAACACGCGCCAGAACTCGCCGTTCGCGCCGTTCGACTGCTCTCAGATCATCTGGAATGACGCCTCTCCGCTGCCGCTGCCGGAATCGGATGTGGTCAACAAGGCCACTGCGCTCACCCAGACGATTAATCGCCAGCTCCATCCTAAACCGGATGATGATTCTCGCGTCAGCCCTGCCCTGCGTTCGGCTATTCAGAAGTCGGGCATGGTACTGCTGGATGACTTTGGCGAAATCGTCCTGAAAACAGAGGATCTCTGTTCCGCCCAGGATGACTGTATCCGGCTCAAGAACGCGCTGGTCAACCTCGGCAACAGCAAAGACTGGGACGCGCTGGTGAAACGCGCCGAAGCGGGACGCCTGGACGGTGTGAACGTGCTTCTGCGTCCGGTCAGCGCCGAGTCGCTGGATAACCTGGTGGCGACCTCTACCGCCCCCTTCGTGATGCGTGAAACCACCCGTGCCGCCCAGGCGCTTAACAGCCCGGCGCCCGGCGGTTTTGTGATTGCCAGCGATGAAGGCAGCGACCTGGTGGATCAACCTTATCCGCAGGTTTCGCTGTATGACTATCCTGCCCAGGAGCAGTGGAGCGAATTCCAGCGTCTGGCGCAGATGCTGATGCAGACGCCATTCAGCGCGGAAGGGATCGTCACCACCCTCTTTACCGACGCCAACGGCACGCGTCATATTGGCCTGCACCGTATGCCGGATAGCGCTGGCCTGTGGCGCTATATAGGGACATCCCTGCTGCTGATTGCAATGCTGGCGTGCATTGTCTGGAACGGTTATCAGGCCGTACGCCGCTATCAGCGTTCCCGCACGCGGCTGGCAGAAATCCAGGCCTACTACGAAAATTGCCTTAACCCGAAACTGATCTCCTCTTCCGAGAGCCTGATCGGATAACGTCCCTGCGCGACAAGTTGTGCTACCCTGTCGCGCACGTTTCTTCTGGCTGGAGTTCCCCCTTATGCATCTTAATATCGACTGGCAGGCGGTCGATACCGTCCTGCTTGATATGGACGGCACGCTGCTTGATCTCGCCTTTGATAACTATTTCTGGCAAAAGCTGGTCCCGGAAACATACGGTGAACAGCAGGGGATCTCCCCGGCGGAAGCGCAGGAATTCATTCGTTCGCAATATAGCGCGGTGCAGCATACGCTAAACTGGTACTGTCTTGACTACTGGAGCGAGCGACTCGGTTTGGATATTTGTGCCATGACCACCGCCCAGGGCGCACGCGCTGTACTGCGCGATGATACGGTCCCGTTCCTGGATGCGCTGAAAGCCTGCGGTAAGCGCCGCATTTTGCTGACGAATGCGCATCCCCATAACCTGGCCGTGAAGCTGGAACATACCGGTCTTGCTTCACACCTTGATTTATTGCTTTCCACCCACACATTTGGTTATCCGAAAGAGGATCAGCGGTTGTGGCATGCCGTGGTGGAAGAGACCGGTTTACAGCCGGAACGCACGCTGTTTATTGACGACAGCGAGCCGATTCTGGATTCTGCGGCCGCTTTTGGCATTCGCTATTGTCTGGGCGTGACTAATCCGGATTCCGGCCTGGCTGAAAAAAGCTATCTGCGACATCCGGGGCTGAACGACTATCGCCGGATGATCCCCTCACTCACCGTGAAGGAGACGCCATGAAAGAAAAACCCTCTGATGGGGTAAGACTGGATAAATGGCTGTGGGCCGCCCGTTTTTACAAAACGCGCGCCCTTGCCCGTGAAATGGTTGATGGCGGAAAGGTGCATTACAACGGTCAGCGCAGCAAACCGAGCAAGCTGGTTGAACTGAATGCCACGCTAACGCTTCGCCAGGGCAACGATGAGAAAACGGTGGTGGTGAAAGCCATTACCGAGCAGCGGCGGCCCGCAACCGAAGCCGTTTTGCTGTATGAAGAGACGGCCGAAAGCATAGAGAAGCGCGAGAAAACCGCGCTGGCGCGCAAGATGAATGCGCTGACCATGCCTCACCCGGACCGGCGACCGGATAAAAAAGAGCGCCGCGATCTGATGAAATTTAAACACGGTGAGAGCGAGTAACCCTCACCTGCACGAGAGATGAAAATGGCCCAACACGACCAATTACACCGCTATCTGTTTGAACAATTCGCCGTGCGCGGCGAGCTGGTCACCGTATCCGAAACCTGGAAACAGATTCTGGAAAACCACAACTACCCGCTGCCGGTGAAAACCCTGTTGGGCGAACTGCTGGTTGCCACCAGCCTGCTGACCGCCACGCTGAAGTTCGCTGGCGATATTACCGTTCAGTTGCAGGGTGATGGCCCGATGTCGCTGGCGGTGATCAACGGCAATAACCAGCAGCAGATGCGCGGCGTGGCGCGCGTTCAGGGCGATATCCCTGAAAATGCGGATCTGAAAACGCTGGTCGGAAATGGCTATCTGGTTATCACGATCTCGCCTGAAGAGGGTGAGCGCTATCAGGGCGTTGTCGGTCTGGAAGGCGACACGCTTGCCGCCTGCCTGGAAGATTACTTCATGCGTTCCGAACAGCTGCCAACCCGCCTGTTCATCCGCACCGGTGAAGTGGATGGTCAGCCTGCTGCCGGTGGTATGCTGCTTCAGGTTCTGCCTGCGCAGGATGCGCAGACCAATGATTTCGAGCATCTGGCAACGTTGACGGAAACCATCAAAGCGGAAGAGTTGTTCACCCTGTCGGCGACCGACGTGCTGTGGCGTCTGTACCACGAAGAAGAAGTGACGGTTTACGATCCGCAGGATGTGGAATTTAAGTGCACCTGCTCTCGCGAGCGTTGTGCTGGCGCCCTGAAAACGCTGCCGGATGAAGAGATCGACAGCATCATGGCGGAAGACGGTGAGATCGATATGCACTGTGATTACTGCGGTACGCACTACGTGTTCAATTCCATGGATATCGCGGAGATCCGCAATAACGCCTCTCCAGCGGACCCGCAGGTTCACTAAGCTCTGAGCCTGTTGCCCGGCGGCGCTATGCTTGCACGGGCCTACAATGAATTGTGCAATTTTTTAATATGATTGCTAATTGTAGGCCGGGTAAGCGTAGCGCCACCCGGCAAGAAAAAGCACTAACGCCACTGCGCATTATTGTAACTGTCGTAGCTCATATCGACACGCTCCCCAAAAATCTTAATATCCGCCCAGGGCTTCACGACAGATTTCACTTTCCTCTGCCTTAATGCGCGGTCAAGTTCTTCTCTGGTCAACGCCTCCGGCATTTTCCACGCGTCCCCGGCGATCCTCCAGCCCGTGTTGGTTTGTGTGTAAGCCACGATCCTGCGATCGGTAAATTGAAATAGCACGGCTTCCGGCTTGCCGTCGCTGTTAAGATCCAGCGGAATGAGTAAACAGTTTCTCTGGGCGCTATCGCAGCTCTCAAAGCGATACTGATTGCTGAGCATGGCTCGCCACAATGCCTTATCTGGACGGGCCATTCCCGGTGCGAGCTGGATCTGTTTTTCCAGCATCGCGGCGGTCATCTTACCTGCTCCGCCAGCGTTCCCGGAGAGAAGTCCATTTATTTCACGCTGGCGTTTTGGGTTTGAGATAAACTGTGGATCATTTTGCAGCATTTGCATCGCCTCTCGCCCCTTTCGTCCGGTATTGCTGAGCATATACAGGCTTACCTGGTCTGCGTTTATTCTGCCATCCTGATAACGCGCCATATGGCTTTCAACGCTGATACGCCAGGGATCAAGCACCGGTGTATAGACCAACACCAGGAAGATCAGCGCCAGTAATCCGGTAGCCGGAGTGATATGAGCCTGGAGCCTTTGTGGATCCCGACGGTAAAAAAGTACGCTAAGACAGAATCCTACCGTCCAGACCAGCGCCACTATCGTAATCAGCACACCGTACAGACGCTCCGGTGACCAGCCATACTGTGCGATGCGCAGCCAGAGCGCCCAGCCCGCCAGGACGGGATACGCAGGAGCGATAATCACGGCAAGATGAATCATTCCTCGCAGGGGAGAGAAGTAAGGCAGCTTTTGACGTTGTGGGTGCCATACGACAGTCACCAGCAATAACAGCAACAGCGCCAGCGTCGTCAGTAAGCCCGCAGCCGAGATCCGTGCTGAAACAGCCTCTAAGCCAACGAAGGGCAATATGCCTATAAAGAGCAGCGCCAGCGCAGCCATCAGTGGAAGCAAACCTGTCGCGATAAGCGTAAGGAGATTTTGCAATGCCAGAATCAGCCGAACCTGCATACGCGCAAGTACTGCCGCGCTGGCTGAAACCACGCCAATCGCCACTGAAATAAACCAGTCAGAATTAAAGAAAAGCCGATCAAAAAAAGAGATGCCAATGAGTTTAAAAAGCTCAGCCCAGAGGAAAAGCACCAGCCAGAACAGCCCATTCGAGACAAAAACAAGAAGAAATGTCAGCGCGTTATGCCAGTTTTTATCGTTGAAATCGCGGTAGAAAGCGTCCGTCGGTGCGGTCTCAAGGCGTCGCTAAAGCCATGGCAACAGGAGAAGCGTCATCAGGAGCAGATGAAAACCGAAAAGGAGCACCGCATTTCTGGTATCCCAGTTGTCCAGCCCCGCAACGCTCCACTTAAGCCAGCCGCCCATCCCCGCGACTGCCGCGCCAATTATCCCGAGTGACAGCCACAAAAATGGCTTTCTGAATGACGTCATGGCAAGCGACAACGTGGTTGTCATTACCACGGTGGCAGGTACTACACACATCAGCCACAGCGTATCCGATGGCAATTTTGCGTACTCGATATACCACGTGATTACATAGCAAATTACGCCCTGTAAAGCCCCCGCCAGCACGACGGCTACGCGCGTTGAAGGGGATAACGCCTCACGGTTTTCCATTTCTCATCCCTTGTTCATGAAAAATCTATTGTCTCATCAAAGGAAAACTCTGGCCCCCACCTCAAACTCTGAAAATAGCTGACCCAAGAGACCTGAATCGTTTTCCCAATGTAACCCTTACGTAATTTTCTTACATGTATGCGATTACATTCACATTCTTCTGGATAAATTCACCAGAGATTAACCTTTTAAGAACATTTTCCCCATCCAAAAAGCGATTCCTGCGATAATCTGCCCGCCCTGTGACTGGAGTCGCAGCGTTTTCCGTTAGTAAGGGTTTTGACCAGATACGTAAATCTATGAGCCCCGTCGCGGTTAACATCCCCAGAAAAACCCTACAATTTCAGGCAGTACATATTGGCTAAGGAGCAGTGATATGCGTGTTAATGGTTTAACCCCGCAAGATCTCAAGGCTTATGGTATTCACGACGTCCAGGAAGTGGTCTACAACCCCGATTACGATACGCTGTATCAGGAAGAGCTCAATCCGGCACTGGAAGGATACGAGCGCGGTGTGTTGACGAACCTGGGTGCTATCGCCGTCGATACGGGTATTTTTACCGGTCGTTCGCCTAAAGATAAGTATATCGTCCGAGACGACACCACCCGCGATACGCTGTGGTGGGCTGATAAGGGCAAAGGGAAGAACGATAACAAACCGCTCTCCCCGGAAACCTGGCAGCATCTGAAAGGACTTGTCACCCATCAGCTTTCCGGCAAGCGTCTGTTTATTATTGATGCGTTCTGCGGCGCTAACGCCGACACCCGTCTCTCCGTACGGTTCATTACTGAAGTGGCCTGGCAGGCGCATTTCGTGAAGAACATGTTCATTCGTCCGACCGATGAAGAACTGCAAGACTTCACCCCTGACTTTATCGTGATGAACGGCGCGAAATGCACCAACCCGCAGTGGAAAGAGCAGGGTCTTAATTCCGAAAACTTTATCGCCTTCAACCTGACCGAGCGTATCCAGCTGATCGGCGGTACCTGGTACGGCGGCGAAATGAAGAAAGGGATGTTCTCGGTCATGAACTACCTGCTGCCGCTGCGCGGTATCGCCTCCATGCACTGCTCGGCGAACGTCGGGGAAAAAGGCGATGTAGCAGTGTTCTTCGGCCTTTCCGGCACCGGTAAAACAACGCTGTCCACCGATCCAAAACGTCGTCTGATTGGCGACGATGAACACGGCTGGGATGATGACGGCGTGTTTAACTTTGAAGGCGGCTGCTACGCGAAGACCATTCGCCTGTCGGAAGAGGCAGAGCCGGATATCTACCACGCGATTCGCCGCGATGCGCTGCTGGAAAACGTCACCGTGCGTGCCGATGGTTCTATCGACTTCGACGATGCCTCGAAAACGGAAAACACCCGCGTCTCTTACCCGATCTACCACATCGAGAACATCGTCAAGCCGGTATCGAAGGCGGGTCATGCCACGAAGGTGATTTTCCTGACCGCGGATGCGTTCGGCGTGCTGCCACCGGTTTCCCGCCTGACCGCCAGCCAGACGCAGTACCATTTCCTCTCCGGCTTTACCGCTAAA
Organism: Enterobacter cloacae complex sp. P18RS; assembly: GCF_014982105.1. NCBI lineage: Bacteria > Pseudomonadati > Pseudomonadota > Gammaproteobacteria > Enterobacterales > Enterobacteriaceae > Enterobacter > Enterobacter cloacae complex sp. P18RS. The sequence continues at coordinate 58,047 of NZ_JADCKV010000008.1, forward strand.
CTGGCGGGTACCGAGCGCGGTGTGACCGAGCCAACCCCAACCTTCTCCGCCTGCTTCGGCGCGGCGTTCCTGTCGCTGCACCCAACGCAGTACGCGGAAGTGCTGGTGAAACGCATGCAGGCATCCGGCGCCCAGGCGTACCTGGTGAACACCGGCTGGAACGGTACGGGCAAACGTATCTCCATCAAAGATACACGCGCCATCATCGACGCGATTCTGGATGGTTCGCTGGATAACGCCGAGACCTTTACGCTGCCGATGTTCGATCTGGCGATCCCAACAGAGCTGCCGGGCGTGGATACGCGTATCCTGGATCCGCGTAACACCTACGGTTCACCGGAACAGTGGCGTGAGAAGGCTGAATCGCTGGCGAAACTGTTTATCGAAAACTTCGAGAAGTATACCGACACACCGGCCGGTGCTGCGCTGGTGAGTGCGGGACCAAGGTAAAAGCAAAAAGGCAACGAAAGTTGCCTTTTTTATTGTTTTCTCCCTCTCCCCGTGGGAGAGGGCCGGGGTGAGGGCATCAGGCCCCCCCTTTTTTAACTCTCTTTCACCTGCCCCCGTAAAACCGGCACCGGTAACCACGCACGAATGCTCAAACCGCCCCGCTCGCTGGTGCCAATTTCCAGCAGTCCGTTATGGTTATCAACTATACGCTGCACAATCGCCAGGCCTAAGCCGGTTCCGCTGGTGCTGCGCGCGCTGTCACCGCGCACAAATGGCTGGAACAGGTGCTTACGCTGCTCAGGCTTGATGCCCGGGCCATCGTCTTCCACCTGGAACCAGGCGCGGTTGAGTTCCGTACCGCTGCTGACTTTGATCCAGCCGTTGCCGTAGCGCGCCGCGTTGACCACCATATTCGCCACCGCGCGTTTAATGGAGAGCGGGTGCATACGTACCTGAATCTCGCCTGCCTGAAGGTCGGTCGCAATTTCACGTTCGTAGCCGCTTTCGGCAGCAACCACTTCGCCCAGAACTGCGTTCAGATCCGCCATCTCCATCGGCATCTCCTGCCCGGTGCGCAGGTAGTCGATAAACTGCTCGATGATGGCGTTACACTCTTCGATATCCTTGTTGATGGACTCTGCAAGATAACCATCCTGCTCGCCCATCATCTCTGTTGCCAGCCGGATACGCGTCAGCGGGGTGCGAAGGTCATGGCTGACCCCCGCCATCAGCAGCGTACGGTCGTCCGCCAGCTGTTTAACGCCTGCCGCCATGTGGTTAAACGCACGCGTTACCGAGCGCACTTCCGATGCGCCATACTCACGCAGCGGCGGTGGGATAATACCTTTACCGACCTGCAATGCCGCATGCTCCAGGTCGACTAGCGGTCGGTTCTGGATACGAATAAACAGCCATGCGCCGCCGATGGCCAGCAGCATGATCGCCAGGGTGTATCGGAACAGCGGCGAGAAGTCGCCCTGATGAATCTCGGTGAGCGGAACGCGCACCCAGATGTTGGGTGACAGCCAGGTTTTCAGCCAGACAACCGGCGAGCTTTTATTGACCTCAACGCGCACTTCCGTCGGGCCGCCAAGCTGCTGCGCCATCTGCTGGCTAAGGAATTCATAGTGCTGCGCCCAGCGCAGGCCGGCATCTTCCGCCGCTTCGTTCGAGTAGAGAGAAATGCCCAGCTCACGGTAGATTTCCCGACGGAACGCCGGGGGAACAACCAACTGCGTGCCGTCCTCCAGTTGCAGTTTGTCGGTCATCAGCATACGCACTTCGTATGCCAGCACCTTATTAAACTGCTGAAGGCTCGGCAGGATTGCAAAGTTCAGCACCACCAGGTAGGTCGTCACCAGGCTGACAAACAGCAGGGTGACGATCAATAACAGCGTGCGGGCAAACGAACTTCGCGGCGAGAAGCGCATTCGCCTCATGCTTTAGAGCCGTCCGGGACAAACACGTAGCCCAGACCCCACACGGTCTGAATATAACGAGGATGCGCCGGATCTTCTTCCACCATACGGCGCAGACGAGAGATCTGCACGTCGATAGAACGCTCCATCGCGGAGTATTCACGACCACGCGCCAGGTTCATCAGCTTGTCACGGGAGAGCGGCTCACGCGGGTGACTGACCAGCGCTTTCAGCACCGCGAACTCGCCGCTGGTGAGCGGCATTGGCTCATCTTCACGGAACATTTCACGGGTGCCGAGGTTCAGCTTGAACTTACCGAATGCAATGACGGCCTCTTCCTGAGACGGCGCGCCCGGCAGCTCGTTCGCCTGACGACGCAGCACGGCGCGAATACGCGCCAGCAGTTCACGCGGGTTGAACGGCTTTGGAATGTAGTCATCAGCGCCGATCTCAAGGCCGACGATACGGTCAACTTCTTCACCCTTCGCCGTCACCATGATGATCGGCATCGGGTTGCTCTGGCTGCGCAGACGGCGGCAAATAGAGAGCCCGTCTTCGCCAGGCAGCATCAGGTCCAACACCATCAGGTGGAAGGATTCACGCGTCAGCAGACGATCCATCTGTTCCGCGTTCGCGACGCTACGAACCTGGAAGCCCTGCTCGGTCAGATAACGTTCCAGCAGCGCACGCAGGCGCATGTCGTCATCTACGACCAGAATTTTGTAGTTCTCTTGCATTGTGTGTACTCCCAAAGGTTCGGATAAGCCTGGAACAGCGTATTCTAAAAAAGTGCACGGGTTCGACCAGCAAATTCTGGTATAAATTCTAGACGAAATTGTTACAAAGCATATTTAACAGCAGCTTATCTGTTCATTTCATCACATAAATCATTATTAATCTTGTCTGTTACACTGTGCGCTACGTATTGTGCGCAAAGACAGTTAACCGGCATTAAAGGCTGCACCATGAAAACGCCTCTGATCACCCGTGAAGGGTACGAGAAACTCAAAAAAGAGATGGATTACCTGTGGCGCGAAGAGCGTCCGGAAGTGACCAAAAAAGTCACCTGGGCAGCAAGCCTGGGCGACCGCAGCGAGAATGCGGACTACCAGTACAATAAAAAGCGGCTGCGCGAAATCGATCGCCGGGTACGCTACCTGACGAAGTGCCTCGAGAATCTCAAAATTGTCGATTACTCCCCGCAGCAGGAAGGTAAGGTGTTCTTCGGCGCGTGGGTCGAAATTGAAAACGACAGCGGCGACACCCTGCGTTTTCGTATCGTCGGCTATGATGAAATTTTCGGTCGTAAGGATTACATTTCTATCGATTCACCCATGGCCCGCGCCCTGCTGAAAAAAGAGGTAGGCGATTTAGCCGTTGTCCAGACGCCCGCAGGTGAAGCAAGCTGGTACGTCAACGAAATCGTGTATGTTAAATAGTCCGAGAGCGCCCTCCCCGGCTGGCATTTTTTGATGTCAGCCCGTATAACTATCCCCCTGATTTTCGATCCACAAGATGAACTGACCATGATGAAAGAGTCGCTCTGCCGCATTATTGCGGGTGAACTTCAGGCCAGAGCCGAACAGGTAGAAGCTGCCGTTCGCCTGCTTGATGAAGGGAACACCGTGCCGTTTATTGCACGTTATCGTAAGGAAGTCACCGGCGGTCTGGATGACACGCAGCTGCGAAACCTGGAGACCCGTCTGGGCTATCTTCGCGAGCTGGAAGACCGACGTCAGGCGATCCTCAAATCTATCGGCGAGCAGGGCAAGCTGACCAGTGACCTGGAAAAAGCCATTAACGGTACCCTGAGTAAAACCGAGCTCGAAGACCTCTATCTGCCGTACAAACCGAAGCGCCGCACGCGCGGGCAGATTGCGATCGAAGCCGGCCTTGAGCCACTGGCCGATCTGCTGTGGAACGAGCCGTCTCACGATCCGGAAACCGAAGCCGCCAAATTTATCGACGCCGATAAAGGCGTAGCGGACACCAAAGCCGCGCTGGACGGCGCGCGCTATATTCTGATGGAGCGCTTCGCCGAAGACGCGGCGCTGCTGGCCAAAGTGCGTGATTACCTGTGGAAGAACGCGCATATCGTCTCCACCGTGGTGTCCGGCAAAGAGGAAGAAGGCGCGAAATTCCGCGACTACTTCGATCACCACGAACCCATTTCTACCGCGCCGTCTCACCGCGCGCTGGCGATGTTCCGCGGCCGTAACGAAGGCGTGCTGCAACTCTCCCTGAATGCCGATCCGCAGTTTGACGAGCCGCCAAAAGAGAGTCACTGCGAGCAGATCATTATCGACCATCTGGGTCTGCGCCTGAACAACGCCCCGGCGGACAGCTGGCGCAAAGGCGTGGTGAGCTGGACCTGGCGCATCAAGGTTCTGATGCACCTCGAAACCGAGCTGATGGGCACCGTGCGCGAGCGCGCCGAAGACGAAGCGATCAACGTCTTCGCCCGTAACCTGCACGACCTGCTGATGGCGGCGCCAGCTGGCCTGCGCGCCACCATGGGTCTCGATCCGGGTCTGCGTACCGGCGTGAAGGTGGCTGTGGTTGACGGCACCGGCAAGCTGGTTGCCACCGACACCATTTACCCGCACACCGGTCAGGCAGCGAAAGCGGCTGTCGTCGTCGCCGCGCTGTGCGAGAAGTACAACGTTGAGCTGGTTGCCATCGGTAACGGTACGGCGTCCCGCGAAACCGAACGTTTCTATCTCGACGTGCAGAAGCAGTTCCCGAAAGTGACGGCGCAGAAAGTGATCGTCAGCGAAGCGGGGGCATCGGTCTACTCCGCCTCTGAGCTGGCAGCGCAGGAGTTCCCGGATCTGGACGTTTCCCTGCGCGGTGCGGTCTCTATCGCCCGTCGTTTGCAGGATCCGCTGGCGGAGCTGGTGAAGATTGACCCGAAATCCATCGGCGTGGGCCAGTATCAGCACGACGTGAGCCAGACGCAGCTGGCGCGCAAGCTGGATGCGGTAGTGGAAGACTGTGTTAACGCCGTCGGCGTGGACCTGAACACCGCTTCCGTTCCCCTGCTGACCCGCGTGGCGGGCCTGACCCGTATGATGGCGCAGAATATCGTCGCCTGGCGTGATGAGAACGGTCAGTTCCAGAACCGCCAGCAGCTGCTGAAGGTGAGCCGTCTGGGGCCAAAAGCATTTGAGCAGTGCGCGGGCTTCCTGCGCATCAATCACGGCGATAACCCGCTGGATGCCTCTACCGTTCACCCGGAAGCCTATCCAGTTGTCGAGCGTATCCTGGCCGCCACCCGGCAGGCGCTGAAAGACCTGATGGGCGACAGCAGCGCGCTGCGTAACCTGAAAGCGGTGGATTTCACCGACGAACAGTTCGGCGTGCCGACGGTCACCGACATCATCAAAGAGCTGGAAAAACCGGGCCGCGATCCGCGCCCTGAGTTTAAAACCGCGACCTTTGCTGAGGGCGTAGAAACCATGAACGACCTGCTGCCGGGCATGGTGCTGGAGGGGGCGGTAACCAACGTCACCAACTTTGGCGCGTTTGTGGATATCGGCGTACATCAGGATGGTCTGGTGCATATCTCTTCCCTCGCCGACAAGTTCGTTGAAGATCCGCACACCGTGGTCAAAGCGGGCGACATCGTGAAGGTGAAAGTGCTGGAAGTGGATCTCCAGCGCAAGCGTATTGCCCTGACCATGCGTCTGGACGAGCAGCCGGGCGACACTAACGCGCGCCGTGGCGGTAATGGCGGTGGCCGTGAACAGCAGCGTCCGGCAGCGAAAGCCGCGAAGCCACGCGGACGTGACGCACAGCCGGCGGGCAACAGCGCGATGATGGATGCGCTGGCAGCGGCGATGGGTAAGAAACGCTAATGCTGTAAATGCCCGGTGGCGCGACGCTTACCGGGCCTACGGTTTTGTAGGCCGGGCAAACGCAGTGCCGCCCGGCAAGCAGGCCGCAGGGAATTAAAATAAATATGTTGTATCCATATTTAAACCACGAATTATCACCTCATTAACAAATAGCCCTCTTTTTATTTTCACCTCAATTTCGAAAATATTGAGCAAGGTCAAGCAGACCGCAAATTAATACGATTAACAACATCCCGTCACATTTTTATTATTGCTGATAAAAACTATTCTCATTATCATCGCAGTGTAGATTATTTAACCTATCGTGGAATCAGGCGCTATGCAATTCACTCCAGACAGTGCGTGGAAAATTATCGGTTTTACCCGTGAGATAAGCCCGGCCTATCGGCAGAAGCTCCTGTCACTGGGCATGCTACCCGGCTCATCATTCCAGGTTGTGCGCGTTGCGCCGTTGGGCGATCCAGTTCATATCGAAACCCGACGCGTTAATCTGGTTCTGCGTAAAAAAGATCTCGCATTAATTGAAATTGAATCTTTATCCCGTTAACAAGCCAGCGGTTTCAGTGAGTCTACTACAATGAAAAAATTAACTATTGGCTTAATTGGCAATCCTAATTCCGGCAAGACAACCTTATTTAATCAGTTAACTGGCGCACGCCAGCGTGTGGGAAATTGGGCAGGCGTGACGGTGGAACGCAAAGAAGGCCAGTTCACCACGACAGATAATCAGGTCACGCTGGTTGATTTACCGGGGACCTATTCCCTCACCACGATTTCATCCCAGACCTCTCTCGATGAGCAAATTGCCTGCCACTATATTCTGAGCGGCGACGCAGATCTGCTTATCAACGTGGTGGATGCCTCTAACCTCGAACGAAATCTGTATCTCACGTTACAGCTGCTGGAGCTGGGTATTCCCTGCATCGTGGCGCTTAACATGCTCGACATCGCGGAGAAGCAAAAGCTGCGCATCGACGTCGATGCCCTCTCCGCCCGTCTGGGCTGCCCGGTGGTTCCGCTGGTTTCCACCCGCGCTCGCGGCATTGACGCCCTGAAGCTGGCGATTGACCGCCACACGGGCAATGCCGACGTCGAACTGGTGCACTACGCCCAGCCGCTGCTGCGCGAAGCCGGGCAGCTGGCGCAGGAGATGGATAACAGCATGCCCGCCAGACAACGTCTGTGGCTTGGCCTGCAAATGCTGGAAGGCGATATCTACAGCCGCGCCTACGCAGGCGATGCGGCGGATAAGCTGGATGTCGCACAGGCTCGCCTTAGCGACGAGCTGGATGACCCGGCCCTGCACATTGCGGATGCGCGCTATCAGGCCATCGCCGCTATCTGTGACGTGGTCAGCAATGCATTAACCGCTGAACCCAGCCGCTTCACCGCCGCCGTGGATAAGATTGTGCTCAACCGCTTCCTCGGTTTGCCGATCTTTTTACTGGTGATGTATGTGATGTTCCTGCTCGCCATTAACATCGGCGGTGCATTACAACCTATCTTTGATGGCGGCTCTGTCGCTATCTTCGTGCACGGTATTCAGTGGCTGGGCTACACCCTCCACTTCCCGGAATGGTTGACCATCTTCCTTGCGCAGGGGATCGGCGGCGGGATCAATACCGTCCTGCCGCTGGTGCCGCAGATCGGCATGATGTACCTGTTCCTCTCCTTCCTTGAGGATTCCGGTTACATGGCGCGCGCCGCCTTCGTGATGGACCGCCTGATGCAGGCGCTGGGGCTGCCGGGCAAATCCTTCGTGCCGCTGATTGTCGGCTTTGGCTGTAACGTGCCGTCAGTCATGGGCGCGCGTACGCTGGATGCCCCGCGCGAACGCCTGATGACCATCATGATGGCGCCGTTCATGTCCTGCGGCGCGCGGCTGGCGATCTTCGCGGTCTTTGCCGCGGCGTTCTTTGGTCAGGAAGGAGCGCTGGCCGTCTTCTCCCTGTATGTGCTGGGTATCGTGATGGCTATTCTCACCGGCCTGATGCTGAAGCACACCATCATGCGTGGCGAAGCGTCGCCGTTCGTGATGGAACTGCCGGTTTATCACGTTCCGCATCTGAAAAGCCTGATTATTCAGACATGGCAGCGCCTGAAGGGCTTCGTTCTGCGCGCCGGTAAGGTGATTGTGGTGGTCAGCATTTTCCTGAGCGCCCTGAACAGCTTCACTCTGAGCGGCCAGGCCGCGGACAACATTAATGACTCTGCCCTGGCCTCCGTCAGCCGGATCATTACGCCGGTCTTCAAACCGATTGGCGTTCAGGAAGACAACTGGCAGGCAACCGTGGGCCTGTTCACCGGCGCGATGGCAAAAGAGGTGGTTGTCGGCACCCTGAACACGCTTTACACCGCGGAAAACATCCAGGAAGAGGAGTTTAATCCGGCAGCGTTCAACCTCGGCGATGAACTGCTTGGCGCGGTGGAAGAAACCTGGCAGAGCCTGAAAGACACCTTCAGCCTGAGCGTACTGGCGAACCCGATTGAAGCCAGCAAAGGCGACGGCGAAATGGCGACCGGAGCAATGGGCGTGATGGGCCAGAAATTTGGCAGCGCGTCGGCGGCCTACAGCTACCTGATCTTCGTCCTGCTCTATATTCCGTGCATCTCGGTCTTGGGCGCCATTGCCCGTGAGTCCAGCCGCGGCTGGATGGGCTTCTCCATTCTGTGGGGGCTGAACATTGCCTACTCGCTGGCGACCGTGTTTTATCAGGCCGTCAATTACAGCCAGCATCCGCGCTACAGCCTGGTCTGTATCCTCGCGGTGATCCTGTTTAACGTGATGGTGATTGGCCTGCTGCGCCGGGCGCGTAGCCGCGTTGACGTTAACCTGCTGGCAACGCGCAAAACCCCGACGACCTGCTGTAGCAGCCCTGCGGGCGACTGTCACTAAGGGGAAGAAAGATGGCATCGTTGATTCAGGTTCGTGACTTACTGGCGTTACAGGGGCGAATGGAGGCGAAGCAGCTCAGCCTCAGCCTGCATACGCCGCAGCCGATGATCGATGCCATGCTGGAAAGGCTGGAGGCCATGGGGAAAGCCGTGCGCATTCAGGAAGAGCCGGACGGTTGTCTGTCCGGCAGTTGTAAGAGTTGTCCTGAAGGTAAAGCCTGTCTCAGGGAGTGGTGGACGCTTCGCTGATAAAACCGGACAGCGCCGAACAAAACTCAGCAGGATGAGAGATGAACGGCGCATGTGCCGCTTTGGCAACCACCATTGATTTACTCTCCGGCCACAGCGCATCCAGCAGCGGAACCACCTTGCGCGGAACCAGTCCATCCAGATAGCCATAAATACGCAGATGCGGCACCGTTAACGACGCCAGCGGCTCGCGCAGATCGGCCGTTTTCAGGATTTCCAGCCCTCCGTTCAGCACCTCAACCTCCGGCATCGGCAGAGAAAGCACCGTCTGCTTCAGCGTCCGCGCATCCTGACGGGCGGTTTCTGTTCCCATCGTCTGTAATGCCAGGAAACGCTCCACCGTCCGCTGGAAGTCTTCGCTCAGCTGATGCTGGAACCCGGCCAGCACCTCAGGTTTGATGCCCGGCCACGCCTCGCGGGCGCTGAAACAGGGTGATGAGGCAACGGTGATCAGCGCCTGGACCCGTTCAGGATGGCGCAGCGCAATCTGGCTTGCCACCAGCCCGCCCAGGCTCCAGCCGAGCCAGACGGCTTTTTGCGGCGTCGCCTCCAGAACCTGCTCCGCCATGTCGTCGAGCGTCATCGCGCCGTAGCCGTGGCTGCGGCCATAGCCCGGTAGATCCACCAGGTGTACCGTGAATTGCGAGGCCAGTTCCTCACTTATGCAACGCCACACTTCGGCGTTCAGTCCCCATCCGTGCAGCAGCACAAGATGACAATTTCCCGTCCCAACGGTCTGCCACCACAGCGTCTTCATCAGTTAACGTTCTCTTTTTTCACATGGAGGTTGCGTATGCTAACAGTGCCCGGCTTGTGCTGGCTATGCCGAATGCCACTTGCGATGAGCGCGTGGGGCGTCTGTTCCGTTTGCACGCGAGCGCTGGGTTACCTGAAGGGCTGTCCGCAATGCGGCTTGCCTGCCGTAAGCCAGACGCTCCCCTGCGGCCGTTGCCTGAAAAAAGCGCCGCCGTGGAGCGCGCTGGTGGCGGTGGATGATTACGTTTTGCCGCTGAGTCGTCTGGTTCATCAGTTTAAGTTTTCCAGCCAGACTGCACTGGCGCAGCCCCTGGCACGCCTGTTGTTACTGGCGGTATTACAGGCGCGAAGAACGCGCGGGCTGCCGCCGGTCGACACGCTTGTGAACGTGCCACTGTTTCAGCGTCGGCACTGGCGGCGGGGATACAATCAGAGCGACCTGCTGTGCCGTCCGCTCGCCCACTGGCTGGGTTGCCGGTACCCAGCCTCTGCGCTGAAACGTACTCATGCCACTGCCGTTCAGCACCGGCTCAACGCCCGGTCGCGCAAAAGGAACCTGAAAAACGCCTTTCGCCTTGAATTGCCGGTCAACGGCCTCCATATCGCGATTGTGGATGATGTCGTCACCACGGGCAGTACCGTGGCTGAACTTTCCCGACTGCTTTTGCAAAGCGGCGCCGCGTCAGTTCAGGTATGGTGTCTGTGCCGTACCTTGTAGCCCTTCTTCAATGGGCGTATGATTATACCCAGGTAATTTAGTCAACTATTAGGTCAAAGCTATGATCCGTATTTCCGATTCTGCACAAGCGCACTTTGCCAAACTGCTGGCAAATCAGGAAGAAGGGACGCAGATCCGCGTGTTTGTGATCAATCCAGGCACTCCGAATGCAGAATGTGGTGTCTCTTATTGTCCTCCGGATGCTGTGGAAGCAACTGACACTGCCCTTAAATTTGAACAGCTCACCGCGTACGTTGATGAGCTGAGCGCGCCGTATCTTGAAGATGCGGAGATTGATTTCGTCACTGACCAGCTGGGTTCTCAGCTGACGCTGAAGGCGCCAAACGCGAAGATGCGTAAAGTCTCTGACGATGCCCCGCTGATGGAGCGTGTGGAATATCTGCTGCAATCGCAGATCAACCCGCAGCTGGCCGGCCACGGGGGACGTGTTTCCCTGATGGAAATCACCGAAGATGGTCTGGCGATCCTGCAATTCGGCGGCGGCTGTAACGGCTGCTCCATGGTTGATGTAACCCTGAAAGAAGGGATCGAGAAGCAGCTGTTGAACGAATTCCCGGAACTGAAAGGCGTGCGCGATCTGACCGAGCACCAGCGCGGCGAGCACTCTTACTACTGATTCAGTCCCCGTCTGTATTGCCCGGTGGCGCTGCGCTTACCGGGCCTACTTTTTCTTGCCTCCCCCTCTGTATGTTGACCTGCGTCTCATAATTCAAATTTTGCCTCCCTGGGTGATTCTCAATCACCGCATGTTACCCGTATCATTCTCGTGGGCACTCAACACCCTTATAACAGCCGACTAAACTTAACGTTTTCGCAGGCATCAGTATGAGTGCCGTTAACACTCTGTTCCCAGTTGGGACAACCGGAATTTGTCGTTGAAACAATGACGTTACCCATAACAATTCAAAGGCCAGGTCAATCATGCCATTAGTCATCGTCGCTATCGGTGTTGTGTTATTACTGCTCTTGATGATCCGCTTCAAAATGAACGGATTTATCGCTCTGGTTCTGGTGGCACTTGCAGTCGGTCTGATGCAGGGAATGCCGCTGGTTAAAGTTATCAGCTCCATTAAAGCCGGTGTCGGCGGTACGCTCGGCAGCCTGGCGCTGATCATGGGCTTCGGCGCCATGCTCGGTAAAATGCTCGCGGACTGCGGTGGCGCACAGCGTATTGCCACCACGCTGATCGACAAATTTGGTAAGAAGAACATTCAATGGGCGGTGGTGTTAACCGGTTTTACCGTCGGTTTCGCGCTGTTCTATGAAGTGGGCTTCGTGCTGATGCTGCCGCTGGTGTTCACCATCGCCGCTGCCGCCAACATCCCGCTGCTGTTCGTGGGTGTGCCGATGGCTGCGGCGCTGTCCGTCACCCACGGTTTCCTGCCGCCGCATCCGGGCCCAACGGCTATCGCCACCATCTTCCATGCCGATATGGGTAAAACCCTGCTGTTTGGTACGATTCTGGCGATCCCGACGGTGATTCTGGCAGGCCCGGTGTATGCGCGCTTCCTGAAAGGCATTGATAAGCCTATCCCGGAAGGGCTGTACAGCGCCAAAACCTTTACTGAAGAAGAGATGCCAGGCTTTGGCGTCAGCGTCTGGACCTCACTGGTACCGGTGATCCTGATGGCGATGCGTGCCATAGCAGAGATGGTTCTGCCGAAAGGTCACGCGTTCCTGTCCGTTGCGGAGTTCCTGGGCGACCCGGTGATGGCGACGCTGATTGCGGTCCTGATCGCCATGTTCACCTTCGGTCTTAACCGTGGCCGTTCCATGGATCAGATCAACGACACGCTGACTTCTTCCATTAAAATCATTGCCATGATGCTGCTGATCATCGGCGGTGGCGGCGCGTTCAAGCAGGTGCTGGTCGACAGCGGCGTGGATAAATACATCGCGGCCATGATGCATGAAACCAACGTCTCCCCGCTGCTGATGGCATGGTCTATTGCCGCGGTGTTGCGTATCGCGCTGGGCTCTGCGACCGTTGCGGCGATTACCGCGGGCGGTATCGTTGCGCCGCTGATTGCGACCACGGGCGTCAGCCCTGAGCTGATGGTTATCGCGGTTGGTTCCGGGAGCGTGATTTTCTCCCACGTGAACGATCCGGGCTTCTGGCTGTTCAAGGAGTACTTCAACCTGACCATCGGTGAAACCATCAAGTCCTGGTCCGCGCTGGAAACCATCATTTCGGTGTGCGGTCTGGTCGGGGTGCTGCTGTTGAATATGGTGGTTTGATGTAAAAAAGCCGGGTGGCGCTGACGCTTACCCGGCCTACATTCTATTCCCTCTCCCTTTGGGAGAGGGTTAGGGTGAGGGTGAAACTACCGCTTCTTACCCACCGCTTTTCGCCGCTTGTCCAAATCCTTAATCAACCTGTTCACCCCGTCATCGGCGAACATCGCTTCAAGCGTTGTGGACAGCTTGCGACGCCAGTTTTTGTACTGATAGCTGGTGCCGGGGATGTTTACCGGCTCCGCCATATCAATCCAGTCTTCCGGTTGCAGACCGAGCAACGCGCTGTTGCTGTCGGCAATATAGCGCTGTAAGCCACGGTTAAGCGTTGGCGTCATCGACATCAGCGACGCCTTATGCCCGGCGCGCTTCGGCAGACAGCCATGCTTATGCAGCGCATCCAGCAGCCCCTGCTTCGCCAGCTCGCGATCCTGATACAGCCCACGCAGAACCTCTTCATCCGGGTAGAGACCCAGCGTTTTGCCGAGCGTCAGGTCGCCGCTTTCCCAGTAGCCTCTGAGCGTAGGAAGATCATGCGTCGTCGCGACTGCCATTGACTGTTCAGGGTACGCTTTCGGCGCGCGGAAGGTTTTCTCATGGTCGTTTTCAAAATAGAGCACTTTGTAGGAGTAAACCCCGCTGTCGCGGAGCTTGCTGACAATTTCCACCGGCACGGTACCGAGATCTTCGCCAATCACCATGCACTGATGACGTTTACTCTCCAGCGCGAGGATTGAGAGCAGATCGTCCACCGGATACTGCACGTACGCCCCGTGGTCAGCCGTTTCACCGTACGGGATCCACCACAGGCGCAGCACGGACATCACGTGGTCGATACGCAACGCACCGCAGTTCTTCATGTTAGCGCGCAGCAGGTCGATAAACGGCTCGTAGGCACGCGCCGCCATCACGTGCGGATCCATCGGCGGTAAGCCCCAGTTCTGACCAAGCGGGCCCAGAATATCCGGCGGCGCCCCCACAGAAGCTTTCAGGCAGTAAAGTTCACGGTCACACCAGGTTTCCGCCCCGCCTTCCGCCACGCCGACAGCCAGATCGCGATACAACCCGATCGGCATGTTATAGCCCTGGCTCACCTGCCAGCAGGCGGCAAACTGGCTGTACGCCAGCCACTGCAACCAGAGATAGAAATCCACCTCGTCGGCATGCGTCTCACAGAATGCCTTCACTTCCGGGGTATCAACGGACTGATAGGTTTCCGGCCACACCGGCCAGCCCCAGCGCATCTCGTCCTCCTGAACCTGATACGCATGCAGCGCATCAAACGCTGCCTGCCAGTAAAGGCTCTCGCCTTCCTGCATCACAAACTGGCGGAAGGCTGTCATCTGCTCGTCGTCACGCTTCGCAAAGCCCTTCCAGGCCAGACGCAGAGCCGCCATTTTCAGCGCGGTAACGGAGGCGTAATCAACCCAGTCCGCATCGCGGGCCTGTTTCAGCAGCTGTTGCGTGGTCTCAAGCTTCCACCACGCCTGCGCCTCTTTGCTGTTTTTGAAATCGTCTAACGCGTTAACGTCGATGTAAATCACGTTCAGCCAGCGACGGGAAGACGGGCTGTACGGGCTGGCGCTTTCCGGATTCGCCGGATAGAGGGCGTGGATCGGGTTGAGGCCGATGAACGCGCCGCCGCGCTCACCAACAGATGCCAGCATCTTTTTCAGGTCGCCAAAATCACCAATGCCCCAGTTGCTGTCCGAACGCAGGGTATAGAGCTGCACGCAGGCGCCCCACAGCTTTTTGCCTTCACGCAGCGCCTGCGGCTCATAGCAGCGCTTTGGCGCCACAATCACCCGACAGTGAAAACGCTGGTCGTCCCGGGTAAGCGTAAGCGTGTGGTAGCCCTCCGGCAGCTTCGCCGGAAGGTTGAGGGTTTTGCCGCCGGTGGCATGGCCTTTGTGCTGATGCCCCTCTTCGGTGGTGAGCAGCCAGCTGAACTCGCCGCGCCCTTCCACCGCCAGCGGCATCTTTTTGCCCGCGGTAAAGACCTTGACGTTCGGCACCGGTGCACCCGACGCTTTCGCGTCGGTTTTGTGCATGGCATCCAGCAAACGTCTTTTGGTGTCCGCACCAATAGACTGCGGTTTGCCGTGCGCATTGATGTAACTGAGGCTAATTCCCGCCGCCTGCGCGGCACTGTCCAGACGTTTACTCTCCATCGCGCTTCCTTAGCGTTTTGCCTGCCAGATACGAGCCTGATAATCACGGATTGAGCGGTCAGAGCTGAACATACCGCAGCGCGCGGTGTTCAGGATACACGCGCGGGTCCAGGCATCCTGGTCGCGATACAGCACGTCGACCTGCTTCTGCGCTTCAACGTAAGCCGAGAAGTCAGCCATCACCAGGTACGGGTCGCCGCCCTGTTTGTCCATGCTGTGCAGCATCTGGTCAAACGCGTGCTTGTCGCCGTCGCTGTACTTCCCGCTTTCCAGCTCTTTGAGCACCGCATCCAGCACTTTATCTTTTTTACGCCATTTCACCGGGTCGTACCCTTTGGCTTTGATGGCTTTCACTTCTTCAACAGTATGGCCGAAGATAAAGATGTTCTCTTCGCCGACCTTCTCGGCGATTTCGACGTTCGCACCGTCCAGCGTGCCGACGGTCAGCGCGCCGTTCAGGGCCAGCTTCATGTTGCCGGTACCGGACGCTTCTTTACCGGCGGTAGAGATCTGCTCGGAAATATCCGCCGCCGGGATCAGCATTTCAGCCGCAGAAACGCAGTAGTCCGGCAGGAACACCACCTTCAGCTTGTCGCCCACTTTCGGATCGCTGTTGATCGCCGCCGCCACTTTATTAATGGCAAGGATAATGTTTTTCGCCAGGTAGTAGCCCGGCGCCGCTTTCGCACCGAACAGGAACACGCGCGGGACGCGGTCGGCCTGCGGGTTCTCGCGGATCTCTTTGTACAGCGCCAGAATGTGCAGCAGGTTCAGGTGCTGACGTTTGTACTCGTGCAGTCGTTTGATCTGGATATCGAAAATCGCATTCGGGTTGATCTCAATTCCGGTGCGCATTTTCACAAACTCGGCCAGACGAACCTTGTTCTCCAGCTTAATGGCGCGGTACTGCTCGCGGAACTTCGCGTTGTCGGCCTGTTTTTCCAGGTTGATGAGCTGGTCCAGGTCGTTGGCCCACTCTTTCTTCAGGGTCTTGTCCAGCAGGCCGGCCAGCAGCGGGTTGCACTGCTTGATCCAGCGACGCGGCGTGATGCCGTTGGTCACGTTATGGAATTTGGTCGGCCACAGCTGGTGGTATTCCGGGAAGAGATCTTTCACCACCAGATCCGAGTGCAGCGCGGCAACGCCGTTCACCGCAAAGCCGCTGACCACGCACATGTTCGCCATGCGCACCTGCTTGTCGTGCACAACGGCCAGCTTCGCCCAGACGGCCTTATCGCCCGGCCAGGTTTTCTCCACCAGCGTTTTGAACTGGTCGTTAATCTTGTTGATGATCTGCATATGGCGCGGCAGCAGCGTTTTCACCAGCTTCTCATCCCAGCACTCGAGCGCTTCCGGCATCAGGGTGTGGTTGGTGTAGGCGAAGGTGCGGCTGGTGATGGCCCAGGCGTCGTCCCAGCTCAGCTGATGCTCGTCGATCAGCACGCGCAGCAGTTCCGGGATGGCAATGGTCGGATGCGTGTCGTTAAGCTGAATAACTTCGAAGTCCGGCAGCTGAGCCAGCTTGCGGCCCGCCAGGTGGTGGCGACGCAGAATATCCGCCACGGAACAGGCGCACTGGAAGTACTGCTGCATCAGACGCAGCTTTTTACCCGCCAGATGATTATCGTTCGGGTAGAGGACTTTGGTCAGCTTCTCGGCGTCGATCCCCTGCTGCTCGGCGCGCAGGAAATCACCGTCGTTGAATTTGGTCAGGTTAAACGGATGCGCGTGCTTCGCCTGCCACAGGCGCAGCGGCTGCGCCACGCCGTTACGGTAGCCGAGTACCGGCAGGTCCCAGGCTTCACCGGTAATGGTGAACGCCGGTTCCCAGAGTCCCTGCTTCGTGACTTTCCCGCCAATCCCGACCTGCACATCCAGCTGCGCGTTGTGGCGGAACCACGGATAGGTATTGCGGTGCCAGTCATCCGGCGCTTCCATCTGATGGCCGTCGGCAAATGACTGACGAAACAGGCCGTACTGATAGTTCAGGCCATAGCCAATCGCCGACTGGCCCACGGTTGCCATGGAATCCAGGAAGCAGGCTGCCAGACGTCCCAGACCGCCGTTACCCAGCGCCGGATCAATCTCTTCTTCCAGCAGATCGGTCAGGTTGATGTCGTGTTCTTTCAGCACGTCACCGACCTCCTGATACCAGCCAAGGTTCAGCAGATTGTTACCCGTCAGACGGCCAATCAGGAACTCCATTGAAATGTAGTTGACGTGACGCTGGCCTTTCACGGGCTTCGTCATAGGCTGAGCGTCCAGCTGCTCTGCGAGCGCCCCGCTCACCGCCTGCCACCACTGGTGAGGCGTCATTTCGTTTGCAGCATGAAGACCAAAACGCTGCCACTGACGCGTCAGGGCAGCCTGAAATTGAGCTTTGTTGAAAGTAGGCTGTGACATAGGGAATCGGCATCCTGTAGAGAGTAAAAACATTTAACGCTAGTGTGCCTGGCTCATTGTGCCTCTTCCTCCTCCTGTCGGGGATTAGACAGGGAGGAGTAGCGGGGATGAGCATAAAAGTGTGATCGAGGCCACTGTGTGAGTGTGCGCTTCGCGGAAAAAGCGATCCCGGAAGAGCGTCAAAGAAATGAAATGCAGTTTCGGAGGAAATTAATCATCGCTGAAATGATTACTTACGTAGAATAATATTTCCGCGCGTCGCGATTATTCAGCACCCCTATTAAGCCGATGCAACTTTCCCCGAAGTTAATTAACTTCAGCGTCATTATCTCTTTCTGAAACCAGTTTCAGCGCAACCGCGACTTATGCACACAAGCCAGAAGCAGCGCGGCATCCAGCCATTTACGGAAAGTTCCATCAGTGATGAGAATGTTTTGTGACAGAGTGCAAATTCAGAGCCTCCAAACCCAGACATAACTTGCAATAGTTCCTCTATTGGCCGAACTTATAGATATTAATTACGAAGCGCAAAAAAAATAAATTCTCTCGTTCCCCACAGTGAAGTGAAAACTATGTTGATTCCGTCCAAATTAAGTCGCCCGGTTCGTCTTGACCATACTGTGGTCCGCGAGCGCCTGCTGGCTAAACTTTCCGGTGCGCATAATTTCCGACTGGCGCTGGTTACGAGTCCTGCGGGTTATGGAAAAACAACGCTCATTTCGCAATGGGCGGCAGGTAAAAGCGATCTTGGCTGGTACTCCCTGGATGAAGGGGATAACCAGCAGGAGCGTTTTGCCAGCTATTTAATTGCCGCGATTCAGCAGGCAACCAACGGACACTGCGTCACCAGCGAGGTGATGGTGCAAAAGCGCCAGTACGCCAGCCTGTCCTCTCTTTTCTCCCAGCTGTTTATAGAGCTGGCCGAATGGCATCGCCCGCTGTATGTGGTGATTGATGATTATCATCTGATCACCAACCCGGTTATTCACGAGTCCATGCGTTTCTTCCTGCGCCATCAGCCGGAAAACCTGACGCTGGTTGTCCTGTCGCGTAACCTTCCGCAGTTGGGCATTGCCAACCTGCGCGTGCGCGATCAGCTGCTGGAAATCGGCAGTCAGCAGCTGGCCTTTACCCATCAGGAAGCGAAGCAGTTCTTTGACTGCCGCCTGACGTCTCCGATTGAGGCGTCGGAAAGCAGCCGCCTGTGCGATGACGTTGCCGGCTGGGCCACGGCGCTTCAGCTGATTGCCCTCTCCGCGCGGCAAAACAACAGCCCGACGCATCAGTCCGCACGCCGCCTGGCGGGCATCAACGCCAGCCACCTGTCGGATTATCTGGTGGATGAGGTACTCGACAGCGTTGACCTCTCCACCCGCCATTTCCTGCTGAAAAGCTCCCTGCTGCGTTCCATGAACGATGCGCTGATTGTACGCGTCACCGGCATTGAAAACGGGCAGCTTCAGCTCGAAGAGATTGAACGTCAGGGTCTGTTCCTGACGCGCATGGACGATCCCGGCGAATGGTTTAGCTACCATCCGCTGTTTGGCAGCTTCCTGCGCCAGCGTTGCCAGTGGGAACTGGCCGCAGAGCTGCCTGACATTCACCGCGCCGCCGCCGAAAGCTGGATGGCGCAAGGTTTCCCGAGCGAGGCTATCCACCATGCGCTGGCCGCCGGGGATGCCGGTATGCTGCGCGATATTCTGCTCAACCACGCGTGGGGACTGTTCAACCACAGTGAACTGACGCTGCTGGAAGAGTCGTTAAAAGCGCTGCCGTGGGAAAGCCTGCTGGAGAATCCGCGTCTGGTGCTGCTCCAGGCCTGGCTGATGCAGAGCCAGCATCGCTACAGCGAAGTGAACACCCTGCTGGCGCGCGCTGAGCAGGAGATGGAAAGCGAGATGGATACCACCCTGCATGGCGAATTTAACGCCCTGCGTGCGCAGGTGGCGATTAACGACGGTGACCCTGAGGAAGCCGAACGGCTGGCGATGGTCGCGCTGGATGAGCTGCCGCTGGCGAATTTTTACAGCCGTATTGTGGCCACCTCGGTACACGGCGAAGTGCTGCACTGTAAGGGCGATCTCACGCGTTCGCTTTCACTCATGCAGCAAACCGAACAGATGGCGCGCCGCCACGATGTCTGGCATTACGCCCTCTGGAGCCTGATCCAGCAAAGCGAGATTTTATTTGCTCAGGGATTCCTGCAAGCCGCCTGGGAAAACCAGGAGAAAGCGTTCCAGCTGATCCGTGAACAACATCTGGAACAGCTGCCGATGCACGAGTTCCTGTTGCGTATTCGCGCTCAGCTGCTGTGGGCATGGTCGCGTCTGGATGAAGCAGAAAGCTGTGCCCGCCAGGGTCTGAATGTCCTTTCGAGCTTCCAGCCGCAGCAGCAGCTCCAGTGTCTGGCTCTGCTGGTGCAGTGCTCGCTGGCGCGCGGCGACCTGGATAATGCCCGCAACCATCTTAACCGCCTGGAAAACCTGCTCGGCAACGGGCAGTACCATAGCGACTGGGTGTCCAACGCCGATAAGGTGCGGGTGATTTACTGGCAGATGACCGGCGATAAAAAGTCCGCCGCCAACTGGCTGCGTCATACGCCTAAACCGGAATTTGCCAATAACCACTTCCTGCAAAGCCAGTGGCGCAACATCGCTCGCGTGCAGATCCTGCTGGGTGACTTTGAGCCTGCCGAGATTGTGCTGGAAGAGTTAAACGAAAACGCCCGCAGCCTGCGCCTGATGAGCGATTTAAACCGCAACCTGCTGCTGTTAAACCAGCTTTACTGGCAGGCGGGCCGTAAAAACGATGCCCAGCGCGTACTGCTGGAAGCATTGCAGCTGGCGAACCGCACCGGGTTTATCAGCCACTTTGTGATTGAGGGTGAAGTGATGGCCCAGCAGCTGCGCCAGCTGATTCAGCTGAACACACTGCCAGAACTCGATCAGCATCGCGCCCAGCGCATTCTGCGCGAGATTAACCAGCACCACCGCCACAAGTTTGCGCACTTCGATGAGAACTTTGTTGAACGTCTGCTGAACCATCCGGAAGTGCCGGAGCTTATCCGCACCAGCCCGCTCACCCAGCGTGAATGGCAGGTGCTGGGGCTGATCTATTCCGGCTACAGCAACGAGCAGATTGCCGGTGAGCTGGCGGTGGCGGCGACCACCATCAAAACGCACATTCGCAATCTGTATCAGAAGCTGGGCGTAGCGCATCGACAGGATGCGGTGCAGCATGCGCAGCAGCTGTTGAAGATGATGGGATATGGAGTGTAATTCCTCTGCGGTCTGATGCCCTCACCCCGGCCCTCTCCCACAGGGAGAGGGAGAAAATTTTGTAGGTCGGGTAAGCGCAGCGCCATCCGACACAACCGCTAGCACAATTCCAGCTGCAAATTGTTATCCTTAATTACCTGCATCACGCCCGCCGGCGGCATTACGTCGGTGTAAACCGCATCCACCATGCTGATGCTGCCCATGTTGACCATCGCGTTACGGCCAAATTTGGAGTGGTCCACCACCAGCATCACGTGACGTGAGTTTTCAATGATCGCGCGCTTGGTGCGCACCTCGTGGTAATCAAACTCCAGCAGCGAGCCGTCGCTGTCGATGCCGCTGATCCCCAGAATGCCGAAGTCGAGGCGGAACTGAGAGATAAAATCGAGCGTCGCTTCGCCGATAATGCCCCCGTCGCGGCTGCGCAGTTCGCCGCCCGCGAGGATGATGCGGAAATCGTCTTTCTGCATCAACGTGTTGGCCACGTTCAGGTTGTTGGTCACCACGCGCAGGTTCTCGTGGTTCAGCAGCGCATGGGCGACCGCTTCCGGCGTGGTGCCGATATCAATAAACAGCGTCGCGCCGTTCGGGATCTGGCTCGCCACTTTACGGGCGATACGCTCTTTCTCTGCCGTTTGCGTCGCCTTACGGTCATGCCATGAGGTGTTCACCGAGCTGGACGGCAGCGCGGCGCCGCCGTGGTGACGCAGAATACGGTTCTGATCGGCCAGGTCGTTGAGGTCACGACGGATGGTTTGCGGGCTGACGGCAAACTGCTCCACCAGCTCTTCAGTACTGACGTATCCCTGTTTTTTTACCAGTTCGATAATGGCGTCATGACGTTGTGTTTGTTTCATGAAATATCCCTGGGTATTATGTTCGTTTTCGCGCATGGAGCGTATCGGCCAGCGCCATCGCCAGCCCAACCGCCAGGCCGGTAACGTGCGCACCATTGGCGATAGACATACCAAACAGATCAAACCATCCGGCAATAAGCCATATTAACGCAAAGGTTATTAATCCACGTTGTAAATAGATGCCGCTATCCGGGTCGCGCTCGCCTCTGAGCCAGGCGTAACCCATCAGGGCGTACACCACGCCGGATAACCCGCCAAACCATGGACCGCTGAATTTGTGCTGCACGTAGCCGCTTAACAGGGCGCTGATAAGGGTGATCACAATCAGCTTGCCGCTGCCGAGCCGCTTCTCCACCGCCCCGCCGAGATACCACCACCACAGCAGGTTAAAGAGGATATGCATCACCGAGAAGTGCATCAGCGCATGCGTGAAGTAGCGCCAGACGTCAAATTGCAGGGAGGGATCGTACGGCCATGCGAGGGCAATCATCACGCTCTGGTCGCCCACCACGCTCATAATAATGAAGACGATGATGCAGGCTGCCATCAAAAGCAGCGTAAACGGCCCTGCGCGCTCGCGGAGGGTGGCGAGAAACGGAAAACGTTGATAGTGCAGGCCACTGCCGGTCTGGCCGGATTGCCAGCTTGCCGCCAGATAACGCGGGTCGCCCGGGTTTTCCAGAAAACGCGCCAGCTCGTCATTCACGCGGCCGGCCTGGCTTTCGTCTGCCAGCCAGACATCCGTCTGTGTATGCTGCTGAATAGTCAGGATAATGCCCTGCGTCGCCATATAGTCGACAAACGCCTGGGCGACGCGCGGGTTGCTAAAAGAAGTGATCATCAACATGGGCAGCGGTCGCTTATTTCCACACAAAAGGGGACAGTATAGCGGGATCAGCGCTCAAACGCGTATTCAACTTCTGCCGGGAAATGACGATGCCAGGCATCGAAGCCGCCATCGACGCTGTACACCGCGTCGTAACCCTGCTGGAGCAGATACTGCGCCGCGCCTTTACTACTGTTGCCGTGATAGCACATCACCATCACCGGGGTATCGAAGTCGTTATCGCGCATAAACGCGCCCAGCGTGTCGTTGGTGAGATGGAACGCGCCCGGCGTGTGGCCCATCGCAAAGCTCTGCGGATCGCGGATATCCACCAGCACCGCTTGTCCCTGGTGCATCTTCTGATGGGCTTCTTCTACGTTAATACATTCAAACTGATCCATGGTGTTCTCATCTTATATTCAGGTGTGGTGCGGTTTTCCCCTCACCCTACCCTCTCCCGGAGGGAGAGGGAAACGGATCACCCTCTCCCCGTGGGAGAGGGCTGGGGTGAGGGCATCAGACCGCACTATTTTACCCCGTAGTGTACGTCCTGGCGGCGGGTAAACGCCATTATGTTATCCATATCACTCTAAATTGTTTTTTTGATGTTACCAAAAGCGCGTTCCTTTGCTATTATGAGCGATATCGAACATTTTTGAGCTTTAACGAAAGTGCATGAGGGTGTTATGGAAACCAAAGATCTGATTGTGATAGGCGGTGGCATCAACGGTGCCGGTATTGCGGTTGATGCCGCAGGACGCGGTTTATCCGTGCTGATGCTGGAAGCTAACGATCTCGCCTGTGCGACGTCGTCCGCCAGCTCCAAGCTGATCCACGGTGGCCTGCGCTACCTGGAACACTACGAATTTCGCCTGGTCAGCGAAGCGCTGGCTGAACGCGAAGTACTGCTGAAAATGGCTCCGCATCTGGCGATCCCGATGCGTTTCCGTCTGCCTCATCGCCCGCATCTGCGTCCGGCGTGGATGATCCGCATTGGTCTGTTTATGTACGATCATCTGGGTAAACGCACCAGCCTGCCGGGTTCGACTGGTTTGCGTTTTGGCTCAGAGTCGGTCCTTAAGCCTGAAATCGTGCGCGGTTTCGAATATTCCGACTGCTGGGTGGACGATGCGCGTCTGGTGCTGGCTAACGCGCAGATGGTCGAGAAGAAAGGCGGCGAGGTGAAAACCCGTACCCGCGCGACCGCCGCACGCCGCGAAAACGGCCTGTGGATTGTGGAAGCGGAAGACGTGGATACCGGCGAGAAGTTCAGCTGGAAAGCGCGCGGCCTGGTGAACGCTACCGGCCCGTGGGTAAAACAGTTCTTCGATGACGGTATGCACCTGCCTTCTCCGTACGGCATCCGCCTGATCAAGGGCAGCCACATTGTGGTGCCGCGCGTGCATACCCAGAAACAGGCTTATATCCTGCAAAATGAAGACAAGCGCATTGTGTTTGTGATCCCGTGGATGGACGAGTTCTCCATCATCGGCACCACCGACGTAGAGTACAAAGGCGATCCGAAAAACGTTGAGATCGACGAGAGTGAAGTCAGCTATCTGTTGAAAGTGTACAACGCGCACTTTAAGAAACAGCTGGCGCGCGATGACGTGGTCTGGACCTACTCCGGCGTGCGTCCGCTGTGTGATGACGAGTCTGACTCACCGCAGGCCATCACCCGTGACTATACGCTTGATATTCATGACGTGGACGGTCAGGCGCCCCTGCTGTCGGTATTTGGCGGTAAGCTCACCACCTACCGTAAACTGGCGGAGCACGCGCTGGAGAAACTGGCGCCGTATTACAAAGGCATCGGCCCGGCGTGGACGAAAGGCGCCGTGCTGCCTGGCGGCGATATCGGCGATAACCGCGACGATTACGCCGCGAAGCTGCGTCGCCGCTTCCCGTTCATTACCGAAGGAATGGCGCGCCACTATGCCCGCACCTACGGCAGCAACACCGAACTGTTCCTCGGCGAGGCGAAAGAGATTGCCGATCTGGGCGAGCATTTTGGCCATGAGCTGTACGAAGCGGAACTGCGCTACCTGGTGGAACACGAGTGGGTGCGCCGTCTGGACGATGCTATCTGGCGTCGTACTAAAGAAGGGATGTGGCTGAATGCCGAGCAGCAGTCTCGCGTGGCGCAATGGTTGCAACAGCATGCGGGAAAGCGTGAATTGTCGTTGGCGTCGTAATTGAAAAAAAGCCGGGTGGCGGCTCCGCCTTACCCGGCCTACTCGATCCCGTAGGCCCGGTAAGCGCAGCGCCACCGGGCTTTTTTTTTTACAACCGCACCGGATCAATATGCCAGATATTCTCGGCATACTCTTTGATGGTCCTGTCCGACGAGAAGTATCCCATGTTGGCGATGTTATGCATCGCGGCGCTGGTCCACTTCTCCTGCTGACGGTACAGTTCGTCCACCTTATCCTGACAATCCACGTAGCTGCGGTAATCCGCCAGCACCTGATAGTGATCGCCAAAGTTAATCAGCGAGTCCACCAGATCGC
This sequence comes from Enterobacter cloacae complex sp. P18RS, assembly GCF_014982105.1. Classification (NCBI taxonomy): domain Bacteria; kingdom Pseudomonadati; phylum Pseudomonadota; class Gammaproteobacteria; order Enterobacterales; family Enterobacteriaceae; genus Enterobacter; species Enterobacter cloacae complex sp. P18RS. The sequence goes on from NZ_JADCKV010000008.1 coordinate 82,691, forward strand.
GATAGCGTCCGGGCTCCTCAGGGTTAAACACGCCGGTGGCGATTTGCGTCAGCACCTGGCGTAACTCTTCATCCTCTTCATAATACTCACGCGGCGAGTAGCCCTGCTTGCGCAGCGCCTCCACCTCTTCCGCCGTATTCCCGAAAATAAAGATATTCTCCGCGCCCACATGCTCCAGCATTTCGACATTTGCGCCGTCCAGCGTGCCGATAGTCAGCGCGCCGTTCAGGGCAAACTTCATGTTACTGGTGCCGGATGCTTCCGTCCCCGCCGTGGAAATCTGCTCAGAGAGATCCGCCGCCGGAATAATCAGCTGCGCCAGGCTTACGCTGTAGTTCGGGATAAACACGACCTTCAGCTTATCGCCAATGTCCGGATCGTGGTTCACCACCTTCGCCACATCGTTGATGAGATGAATGATGTGCTTCGCCATGTAGTACGCGGACGCCGCCTTACCGGCAAAGATTTTCACGCGCGGCACCCACTCCGCCGTCGGGTCAGCCTTAATGCGGTTGTAGTGGGTAATAACGTGCAGGACATTCATCAGCTGACGCTTGTACTCGTGGATACGTTTGATTTGCACGTCGAACAGCGCTTTCGGGTTCGCCACCACGTTCAGATGCATCGCCAGCCAGACCGCCAGACGCTTCTTGTTCAGCAGCTTGGCTTCCCGTACCGCTTTATTCACCGTCGGGAAATCAATGTGCTGCTCCAGCTCGCTCAGCTGGCTCAAATCGGTGCGCCAGGTGCGGCCAATGTTCTCATCCAGAACATCGGAGAGCGGCTGGTTCGCCAGCGCCAGCCAGCGGCGCGGGGTGACGCCGTTGGTCACGTTGCAGAAACGCGTCGGGAAGATCTTCGCGAAGTCCGCAAACAGCGACTGCACCATCAGGTTCGAGTGCAGCTCTGACACGCCGTTCACCTTGTGGCTGATCACCACCGCCAGCCAGGCCATGCGTACGCGACGCCCGTTGGATTCATCAATGATCGAGGCGCGGCTCAGCAGACCGGTATCGTTCGGGTACTGCTCCTGCAAGGTCTTGAGGAAGTAGTCGTTGATCTCGAAGATGATTTGCAGATGGCGCGGCAGAATTTTGCCGAGCATATCCACCGGCCACGTCTCCAGCGCTTCACTCATCAGCGTATGGTTGGTGTACGAGAACACCTGGCAGGTTACTTCAAACGCGTCATCCCAGCTGAACTTATGCTCGTCAATCAGCAGGCGCATCAGCTCAGGGATCGACAGCACCGGATGGGTATCGTTGAGGTGAATGGCGGTTTTTTCCGCCAGATTCGCATAGGTTTTGTGCAGCTGATAGTGACGGCTAAGGATATCCTGAATCGTTGCCGAGACGAGGAAATACTCCTGACGCAGGCGCAGCTCGCGGCCTGAGTAGGTCGAGTCATCCGGATACAGGACGCGTGACACATTCTCGGAGTGGTTTTTATCTTCCACCGCCGCGAAGTAGTCACCCTGGTTGAATTTACCCAGGTTGATCTCGCTACTGGCCTGCGCGTTCCACAGGCGCAGCGTATTGGTCGCATCGGTGTCGTAGCCGGGGATGATCTGGTCATAGGCCACGGCGAGGATCTCCTCGGTTTCCACCCAGCGGGATTTTTTCCCTTCCTGCTGAATACGCCCGCCAAAACGCACCTTGTAGCGCGTGTTGTGGCGCTTGAACTCCCACGGGTTACCATACTCCAGCCAGTAGTCTGGAGACTCTTTCTGACGACCATCCACGATATTCTGCTTGAACATACCGTAGTCGTAGCGAATACCGTAGCCGCGCCCCGGCAGCGCCAGCGTCGCCAGTGAATCGAGGAAACAGGCGGCAAGACGCCCGAGACCACCGTTACCCAGCCCCGGGTCGTTCTCTTCGTCAATCAGCTCTTCTAAATCCAGCCCCATCTCTTCCAGTGCGTTTTTGACGTCGTCATAAATCCCGAGCGATAACAGCGCATTGGAGAGGGTGCGACCAATCAGAAACTCCATCGACAGGTAATACACCTGTCGCGTCTCCTGCGAAAGCTGGGCGCGGTTGGAGCGCAGCCAGCGTTCGACCATACGGTCACGCACCGCAAACAGCGTGGCGTTCAGCCACTCATGTTTGTTGGCAATAACGGGATCTTTCCCAATGGTAAACATCAGCTTATAGGCGATGGAGTGTTTCAACGCCTCAACGCTGAGCGTGGGGGAAGAGTAGCTAAATGGAGCATTCATATCAGTAACTTCGCCTCGTTACATCAAGCGTTGATAAAGGTCGCGGTAGGACTGCGCCGCAACGTGCCAGCCAAAGTCCATGGACATCGCCTGACGTTGTACGTAACGCCACAGGGATGGACGGGACCACAAGACGAAAGCACGCCGGATCGCCCGAAGCAGCGACCAGGCATTACTGTCCTCGAAAACAAACCCGCTGGCGATACCGTCCGCCAGGTTTTCCAGGGAGCTGTCAGACACCGTATCCGCCAGCCCGCCCGTGCGGCGTACCAGCGGCAACGTGCCGTATTTCAGACCATAGAGCTGCGTCAGGCCGCAGGGCTCGAAGCGGCTCGGCACCAGAATCACGTCCGCGCCGCCCATGATGCGGTGCGAGAACGCTTCGTGATAGCCAATCTGCACGCCCACCTGCCCCGGATGTTCCGCCGCGGCCGCAAGGAAACCTTCCTGCAATACCGGGTCGCCCGCGCCGAGCAGCGCCAGCTGGCCGCCCTGCTCCAGTAATCCCGGCAGCGCTTCCAGCACCAGATCCAGCCCTTTCTGGCTGGTCAGGCGGCTAACCACCGCAAACAGCGGCACCTTGTCGTTGACCTTCAGCCCCATCGCAATCTGTAGCTGGCGCTTGTTCTCCGCTTTGTCCTCCACGGAGTCGCGACCATAGCGCGCCGCCAGCAGGAGGTCCGTTTCCGGATTCCAGATCTGTTCATCCACGCCGTTCAGAATGCCCGACAGGCGACCTTCACGGTGGCGCTGTTGCAGTAGCCCTTCCATACCGTAACCGAACTCCGGCTGGGTAATTTCCCGCGCGTAGGTTGGGCTGACCGCCGTGATGTGGTCGGCGTAGTACAGACCGGCCTTCAGGAACGAAATCTGTCCGTTAAACTCCAGTCCGTGCATGTTAAAGAACGACCATGGCAGATCGATGTCATTCATATGATGCGCGTAATACATGCCCTGATACGCCAGGTTGTGCACCGTAAACACCGATTTGGCCGGGTGCCCCTTCGCCGCCAGATACGCAGGAGCCAGCCCCGCATGCCAGTCATGCGCGTGCACCACGTTCGGACGCCAGAACGGATCCAGTCCGACAGCCATTTCCGCCCCCACCCAGCCGAGCAGGGCAAAGCGCATCACGTTATCGGTATAGGCGTACAGGTTGGTATCGTGATACGGGCTGCCGGGTCGATCGTATAAATGCGGGGCATCAATCAGGTAAATCCCTACGCCATTGTAATGTCCAAACAGCAGGGTGATACGTCCCGCGAAGGTCTCGCGACGGGTAACAACCTTTGCATCGGGAATACCGCGCCGGATATCCGGAAAAGCGGGCAACAACACGCGGGTATCCACCCCTCCGGCGATTTGCGCCGCTGGTAATGCACCAAGAACATCCGCCAGGCCGCCCGTTTTTAACAACGGGAACATCTCAGAACATACGTGTAAAACCTGCATCATCGCTCCTGTTTGATTTGCAGCTTCCGCAACATTTCCCGTGTTACTAACACGATCCCCTCTTCCGAACGGTAGAAACGACGCGCATCTTCTTCCGCGTTTTCCCCAATCACCATCCCTTCGGGAATGATGCAGGCACGATCGATAACGCAGCGACGCAGACGACATGAGCGCCCTACCCAGACATCCGGCAGCAGAACTGCCGAATCGATATTACAGAATGAGTTTATACGCACGCGCGGGAACAGCACGGACTGCACCACCACCGAACCGGAGATAATGCAACCGCCAGAGACCAGCGAGTTGAGCGTCATGCCGTGGCTGCCGGAGCGATCCTGAACGAACTTCGCCGGCGGCAACGATTCCATATGCGTGCGAATCGGCCAGTTCTGGTCGTACATATCCAGCTCAGGCGTGACGGACGCCAGATCGAGGTTGGCTTTCCAGTAGGCTTCCAGCGTACCGACGTCGCGCCAGTAAGGTTCCGCATTCGGGTCTGACTGCACGCAGGACAGCGGGAAAGGATGTGCATACGCCATGCCAGCTTTGGTGATTTTCGGGATGATGTCTTTACCGAAGTCGTGGCTGGAGTTTTCGTCTTTGTCGTCCTCTTCCAGCAGTTCATAAAGATAATCGGCATCAAAGACATAGATCCCCATGCTGGCGAGCGATTTGGTGTCGTCGCCCGGCATGGTTGGCGGGTTCGCCGGTTTTTCGACAAAGTCGATAATCTTGTCATCGCCATCTACATGCATCACGCCAAACGCGGTTGCTTCCGCAACAGGCACCGGCAGACACGCCACGGTGCAGCGCGCCCCTTTTTCGACGTGGTCGATCAGCATGTGGGAGTAATCTTGCTTGTAGATGTGGTCCCCGGCGAGGATGACGATGTATTCCGCGCTGTAGCGACGAATGATGTCGAGGTTCTGGGTCACGGCATCCGCCGTGCCGCGGTACCAGTTCTCCCCGTGAACGCGCTGCTGCGCCGGGAGCAGATCGACAAATTCGTTCATCTCTTCGCTGAAGAATGACCAGCCGCGCTGAATGTGCTGCACCAGCGTGTGCGACTGATACTGGGTAATGACGCCAATACGGCGAATGCCTGAGTTCAGGCAGTTGGAAAGTGCAAAATCGATAATACGGAACTTACCACCAAAGTGAACGGCCGGTTTGGCGCGCTTGATGGTCAAATCTTTCAGACGGGTACCACGCCCGCCCGCGAGTATCAGGGCAACTGTTTTTAATGGTAGCTGGCGCGCCAACATTAACGGATCGTTCTTCTCTAATCTAACCATGACTAACTCCTTTTTTATCATCTTTGGAATACGCACACTCCGTGCGCAGGCCCGTGCCAGACAGCCATAACAACCGGATTATCCGCTCCGGCAAAGGGAGGAATGGCTCGCCATTCCCCGTCAGGTAAAACAATCTCTGCGACGTCATCCGTCGCGTTCAGCGTCACCAGCCACGCATCCGAAAGCAGGATTTGCAGACAGGGTATGCCGTGTTGCCACTCTTGCGCGCTTAACGGTTGCGCGTCTTTATTCAGCCAGCGAACGTTTCCGTCGCCCTCTTCCCACCAGCGGTCGGCGGTGAGCGCGGGGATGCGCTGGCGAAGATGGATCAGCGCCGCGGTGAAATGGGTCAGCCCGCTATTCGCTTCTCCCCAGTCGAGCCAGGTCAGGGTGTTGTCCTGGCAATAGGCGTTGTTGTTGCCGTGCTGGCTGTGGCCGTGCTCATCGCCCGCCAGCAGCATCGGCGTGCCCTGCGACAACAAAAGCGTCGTCAGCAGCGCATGAACGCTGGCGCGTCGCCGCTCGATCACATCCAGACTTCCGCCTAACCCTTCTATACCATGGTTGAAGCTATGGTTATTGTTAGTCCCATCGCGATTCTCCTCGCCGTTTGCCTCATTGTGTTTCTGATTGAAACAAACGCAGTCGCGCAGCGTAAAACCGTCGTGTGCCGTCAGCAGGTTAATGGTGGCCGACGGACGTTTGCCGTCACGCTTGAAGAGATCGCTGGAGCCAGCAAAGCGACCGGCAAACTCCCCCAGCGACAGATCGCGCGTCAGCCAGAAGCGGCGGATGGCATCGCGGAAGTGGTCGTTCCACTCGGCAAACAGCGGCGGGAAATTCCCCACCTGATAACCGCCCTCTCCGATGTCCCAGGGCTCCGCGATCAGCTTAACCTTTGAGAGCACCGGGCAGTTTTTGATGGCCTCAAACAGCGGCGCCTGCTGGCTGAACGCCGGGGTGCGCCCCATCACCGGCGCCAGGTCGAAGCGAAAACCGTCCACGTGGAACGTCTCAACCCAGTATTTCAGGCACTCGTACGCGTAATGCGTAACGGCCGGATGACTGAGGTTGAGGGTGTTACCGCACCCGGTCCAGTTCTCGTAATCGCCGTCGTCCCTGATCCAATAATAGCTACGGTTATCGATTCCGCGCTGTGAGAGCGTCGGGCCGTCAAGATCGCTTTCCGCACTGTGGTTCAGCACCACGTCCAGAATGACCTCGATACCCGCCGCGTGAAGCGCCTTCACCGCATCGCGAAACTCATCCCGTGCCTTCTCCGGCTGCACCGCGTAGCGCGGGTCGAGGGCGAACATCGCCAGCGGGTTGTAGCCCCAGTAGTTGCTTAACCCAAGACGCTGTAGCCGCGGCTCGCTGGCGAAATGCGCCACGGGCAACAGCTCCAGCGCGGTGATCCCTAAGTGCTTCAGGTACGCGACCATCGTCGGATGCCCAAGCGCTTTGTAGGTGCCGCGCATCTCTTTAGGGATTGACGGGTGCAGATATGTCAGCCCTTTAACGTGGGCTTCATAAATAACGGTGTTGCCCCACGGCGTGCGCGGCGGGGCATCGTCTTCCCAGTCGTAGAGATCGTGCACCACCACGCTTTTGGGCGCGACGGGCGAGCTGTCGCGGTGGTCAGGTTCGCCGTAGCCAACGTGGAACAGCGAGTCATCTTTAAACTCACCGTCCACGCGGTGCGCGCACGGGTCAATCAGCAGCTTCGCCGGGTTAAACCAGTGCCCCTGAGAGGGCTCCCAGGGGCCGTGTACGCGAAAACCGTAGTGCATCCCCGGCCGTCCTCCGGCCAGGTAGCCATGCCAGGTATCCCCTGTGCGCGCCGGTAAATCGTAACGGTGCTCGTTACCTTCCCCGTCAAACACACAGAGTTCCACCCGCTCCGCATGGGCGGAAAAGAGCGTGAAGTTCACCCCCTTTCCGTCAAAACTCGCCCCGAGCGGTTCGGGTTTACCTGCCGTAAGCTGCGTCATTCACCCTCCCGCACCAGCCAGATTGTGCCAAGCGGCGGCAGCGTCAGGCTCAGGGAGTTCGGACGGCCGTGGCTTTCAATGGCATCGCTCTGCACCAGGCCACCGTTACCCGCGTTGCTGCCGTGGTAGTGCATGGAGTCGGTATTGAGAATTTCGCGCCATTTGCCCGGCTGGTTAATGCCGAAGCGGTAGTGTTCGCGCGGCACCGGCGTGAAGTTGCTGGCGACAATGATCTCGTTACCCGCCTTGTCGCGGCGCACAAAGACAAACACCGAGCGCTCGTGGTCGTCCACCACCAGCCACTCAAAGCCGTACGGATCGAAGTCCAGCTCGTGCAGCGCTTTGTGGTGGCGATAAGTCAGGTTCAGGTCACGGACCAGACGCTGTACGCCGTGGTGCCAGTTGTCCGCACCTTCCAGCAGATGCCAGTCAAGGCTGCTATCGTGGTTCCATTCGCGGCCCTGAGCGAACTCGTTGCCCATAAACAGCAGCTTTTTACCCGGGAAAGCAAACAGCCAGCCGTAGTAAGCGCGCAGGTTGGCAAACTTCTGCCATGGGTCGCCCGGCATGCGGTCGAGAATGGATTTCTTGCCGTGCACCACTTCATCGTGCGACAGCGGCAGCATGAAGTTTTCGGTGTAGTTATAGAGCAACCCGAAGGTGAGCTTATCGTGGTGATACTGACGATAAACCGGGTCGAGCTTCATGTAGTCGAGCGTGTCGTGCATCCAGCCGAGGTTCCATTTGTACCAGAAGCCCAGACCACCCATTGCCGGTGGACGGGAAACGCCCGGGAAGTCGGTGGACTCTTCCGCCATGGTCACGGCGCCTTCCACCTGCTCGCCGATAATGCGGTTGGTGTTGCGCAGAAACTCAATCGCTTCGAGGTTTTCACGGCCACCATACTCGTTCGGGATCCACTCCCCCTCTTTGCGGCTGTAGTCGCGGTAGATCATCGACGCCACCGCATCCACGCGCAGGGCATCAATGCCGAAGCGCTCGATCCAGTACAGCGCGTTCCCGACCAGGTAGTTCGATACTTCACGGCGACCGTAGTTGTAGATCAGCGTGTTCCAGTCCTGGTGATAGCCTTCGCGCGGGTCGCTGTGCTCGTACAGCTTTGTGCCGTCGAACTCTGCCAGCGCAAAATCATCCGACGGGAAGTGGCCCGGCACCCAGTCGAGGATCACGTTCAGCCCGGCGGCGTGCGCGGCATCGATGAAATAGCGGAAGTCATCGCGCGTGCCGAAGCGGCGCGTGGGCGCATACAGCCCGGTTGGCTGATAGCCCCAGCTGCCGTCAAATGGGTGTTCGTTGATCGGCAGCAGCTCCAGATGGGTAAAGCCCATCCATTTGGCGTACGGCACCAGCTGGTCCGCCAGCTCGCGATAGCTCAGCCAGAAGTTGTTATCGGTGTGGCGACGCCACGAGCCGAGATGCACTTCATAGACGGAGATTGGCGCATCAAAGCGGTTGGCCTGCTTGCGCTCCTCACTCTGGACAACCTTCTCCGGCAGGCCGCAAATCAGCGAGGCGGTATTGGGGCGTAGCTCTGCCTCAAAGGCGTACGGGTCAGATTTAATGCGCAGCTTGCCGTTGGCATCGATCATCTCGAATTTGTAGAGCTGACCGTTGTGCGCGCCGGGGATAAACAGCTCCCAGATGCCGGTTTCCCGGCGCAGGCGCATGGGGTGACGACGACCGTCCCAGTAGTTGAACTGCCCGACGACGGAGACGCGCTGGGCGTTTGGCGCCCATACGGCAAAACGCGTGCCGGTGATACCGTCCATGGTATCCGCATGGGCACCCAGCGTTTCGTAAGGGCGTAAATGGGTCCCTTCGGACAGCAGCCAGGCGTCCATCTCTTTTAAAAGCGGGCCGAAGCTATAGGGATCGTCAATCAGATTTTGCTGACCGTGCCAGATAACGGCAAGCTGATAACGAAAAGGATTTTTACGGCGGGGCATGACGCCCGAGAAGAAGCCACGCGAGTCGAGGCATTCCAGATTACCTACCTTGCGGCCGGTTTTGGGTTCGATAACCCACACTTCTGTTGCATCCGGTAACAGCGCCCGAACTTCCAGTCCGGCCTCTGTACGGTGCATCCCTAGCACAGAAAAGGGGTCGGCAAAGTGACCCGCAATAAGCGCATTAATCACGTCTCTCGAAATACGATCGGACATGGTGTTCATCCTGTTTTTTTATGTCGCCCTTTTTACGCGCTCCGGGACGACTTTTAATGTGACCTAAACGGTGCAGTTAATCCTCTCTGCTCCGCCCTACCCTCAGGTGAGAAATAAATCTTCCTTAAAGCATAGCCAACGTCGTGGGTCCTCCTGATAAAAAATAAGACATCTGCGTTTTACTCCATGTAGTACGCAAAAAAAGGGGGTGACAATCACCCCCTTGTTTAACAAATTATTACGCCAGCTGGCGCAGCATACGGCGCAGCGGCTCGGCTGCACCCCACAGCAGCTGATCGCCAACGGTGAACGCGGAGAGGTACTCCGGCCCCATGTTCAACTTGCGCAGACGACCAACCGGGGTGGTCAGCGTGCCGGTAACGGCTGCCGGGGTCAGTTCGCGCATGGTGATATCGCGATCGTTTGGCACCACTTTCGCCCACGGGTTGTGTGCGGCCAGCAGCTCTTCCACGGTCGGAATAGACACATCTTTTTTCAGTTTAATGGTGAAGGCCTGGCTGTGGCAGCGCAGCGCGCCGATACGCACACACAGACCGTCAACCGGAATGGTGTTCGCGGTGCCGAGGATTTTGTTGGTCTCAGCCTGGCCCTTCCACTCTTCGCGGGTCTGGCCGTTATCCAGCTGTTTGTCGATCCACGGGATCAGGCCACCGGCCAGCGGTACGCCAAAGTTATCCACCGGCAGCTCGCCGCTGCGGGTGAGCTGAGTGACTTTACGTTCGATGTCGAGGATGGCGGACGCCGGGTCTGCCAGCTCGGCAGCGACGCTCTGGTGCAGCTGGCCCATCTGGGTCAGCAGCTCGCGCATATGACGCGCGCCGCCGCCGGACGCCGCCTGGTAGGTCGCCACGGAGACCCACTCCACCAGATCCTGTGCGAACAGGCCGCCGAGGGACATCAGCATCAGGCTGACGGTGCAGTTACCGCCAACAAAGGTTTTCACGCCGTTGTTCAGGCCGTCGGTGATGACGCCCTGGTTAACCGGGTCAAGAATAATGATGGCATCGTCTTTCATGCGAAGCGAAGAGGCCGCATCAATCCAGTAGCCCTGCCAGCCGCTTTCACGCAGCTTCGGATAGATTTCGTTGGTATAATCGCCGCCCTGGCAGGTCACAATAATGTCGAGTGCCTTCAGCGCTTCCAGATCGTAAGCATCCTGCAACGTGCCTGTGGTACCCCCAAAGGACGGTGCAGCCTGGCCGAGCTGGGAAGTGGAGAAGAAGACCGGGCGGATGGCGTCGAAATCGCGCTCTTCAACCATGCGTTGCATGAGTACAGAGCCGACCATACCGCGCCAGCCGATAAAACCAACGTTTTTCATAGCATTTTTTTCCTGCAAGGGGTGTGTGCTGATTGTGCAAGCCAGTATTGAACTGGGATATGCTTCACATTACAAAATGCTGCCAAAGTCGCAAGCGAAATTAATCGATGATTGCCCGGCAATCAGAAAAAGTGCTAATCATCGCAATGACCACAATAAGTATCAGGGATAATTTAAGATGAGTGAAATCATTTCCGCAGCGGTTTTATTGATCCTGATTATGGATCCGCTCGGTAATCTGCCGATCTTCATGTCGGTGCTGAAGCATACCGAGCCGAAGCGCCGCCGGGCGATCATGATCCGCGAGCTGCTCATCGCCCTGCTGGTGATGTTTATCTTCCTGTTCGCCGGTGAAAAAATCCTCGCTTTCCTGAACTTACGCGCCGAAACGGTCTCCATTTCCGGCGGGATCATTTTGTTCCTGATTGCTATTAAGATGATTTTCCCGAGCGCGGAGGGCAGCAGCAGCGGCCTGCCTGCGGGTGAAGAGCCGTTTATCGTGCCGCTGGCAATTCCGCTGGTCGCCGGGCCAACGATTCTGGCGACGCTGATGCTGCTGTCGCATCAGTATCCGAATCAGATGAGCCATCTGGTGATTGCCCTGCTGATCGCCTGGGGCGGGACGTTTATTATCCTGTTGCAGTCGTCGCTGTTCCTGCGCCTGCTGGGTGAGAAAGGGGTAAACGCCCTGGAGCGCCTGATGGGGCTGATTCTGGTGATGATGGCGACGCAGATGTTCCTGGACGGGATCCGGGCGTGGATGAAAGGGTGAAGATGTAAAAAAGCCGGGTGGCGCTTGCGCTTACCCGGCCTACGGGACCTGATGCCTCTACCATCAAAAATATTCATTCGTTTTGCGAGCCGCCTTCCAGAGCCTCTCTTGCCACTCCGCCCCCAACGCAGTATCTTCTTGCCGCGCCTGCAAAATCAGGCGTCAGGGTTGGTCCCCTGTTATCCTCATCCGCGATGAAACTCTTTTTATCGCGCAGTCAGTTACACTTCAATGGTGGGCTGGACGGTGGCGCCGCAAGGCGCGCCGGTAGCTGATGAGGCCGGTAGGACCAACTCCGTTCAGTCCATCACCAGTGAGGTTGGTCCCTCCAAAGATGGTCAACTCAACTCATTAGAGGCTGTCTTATGACTACTCCCCCTAACTTTTCTCACACTTTATTTACTACCCCGTTCGATCACACTACCGATTTCACCGAACTGGCAGACAACTGCGAGCGATTCGTAGACGTGCTGGTTGAATGTGACGATCCAGCACAAAAGATGGCGCTATGCGGACGGCTTTCCGCCTGCCTCGCCCTGCTCCAGCCCACACTGCTTGAACCTGTTCCGGAATATCTAAAAGCCAGCCTGACGGTGGATGACCTGCCGCTGGACGTGCCGGTCTTCGAGCCGGAAGTGGATCAGTTAGGACGGTATTGCCAGTTGCTAACGCAAATGCTGTTGGCTCGAACGCTCTCGGCGAGCAATGAAAGAGTCGCAGGAGATTTGTTGCAGGATTTAGTGGGGTTTTACAGTGATACGCTGAAAGCGCCGCGCTGGTTGCGCACAAAGGAAGGCATCGTGCCGCTGTAAAAAAGCCGGGTGGCGCTTACGCTTACCCGGCCTACGGGACCTGAGGTTTTTGTAGGTCGGGTAAGGCGAAGCCGCCACCCGACAAAATACGCCCTCTGCGGCCTGATGCCCTCACCCCAGCCCTCTCCCACGGGGAGAGGGAGAAAACCGGGATTAGCTCAGCAGCGTAAACGCAATCATCCCGACAACCGCACCCGTCGTGCCGAGGATGGTTTCCATCAGCGTCCAGGTTTTCAGGGTTTGCGCTTCGGTCGCGCCGGTAAATTTACCGAACAGCCAGAAGCCCGCGTCGTTCACGTGAGAAACCACAATCGAGCCACCCGCGATACAGATAGAGAGCGCCGCCATCTGCGCACCGGAGTAGTTCAGCTGTTCAATCACCGGCATTACCAGACCCACGGCGGTTAAGCACGCTACGGTCGCGGAGCCCTGAATGATACGTACCGCCGCGGCCAGCACGAAACAGGTGACTGCAATCGGCAGCCCCATTCCGGTCAGCGCTTCGCCCAGCGCCGGACCAACGCCGGAATCCACCAGCACCTGCTTAAACACGCCGCCCGCCCCGATCACCAGCAGGATAATCCCCGCCGGTTGCAGCGCGGCACCACAGATCTCCATCACGCGGTCTTTCGGCATGCCCTGACGCATCGCCAGGCCGTAAATTGCTACCAGACACGCCACCAGGATCGCGGTGAACGGATGACCAATAAATTCGAACCATTCGTAAGCGGTTGACCCCACCGGCACAAAGCGCGCAGCGATGGTTTTCAGGCCCACCAGCACCAGCGGCAGCAGGATCAGCGACAGGCTGAAGCCGAAGGACGGCATTTTGCCCTCGCCCAGGTGCGGCTCGGAGATGTCATCCGGAATGTGCAGCTCAACGTAACGGCTGATGAAGTTGCCCCACAGCGGACCGGCGATAATCATCCCCGGAATTGCCGCGCACAGGCCAATCAGGATCATCCAGCCAAAGTCAGCATGCATCTGGGAGGCCAGCAGCATCGGCGCAGGCCCCGGCAGCAGGAACGCCGCCGCCGCCGCCACGCCCGCAAACAGCGGAATGACCAGCTTCACGAGGTTGGTACCAGTATGCCGCGCCATGGAGAACGCCACGCTAATCAGCAGCACAACGGCCACTTCAAAGAACAGCGGCAGCGCGCAAATCAGACCGGCCAGACCAATCGCGTAGTGCGCACGGCTGTGGCCGAAGGATTTCAGCATCTTGACGGCAATCTGATCGACCGCGCCCGTCTCGTGCAAAATCTTGCCAAACATCGCGCCCAGCGCCACCACAATGGCCAGGAAGCCGAGCGTGCCGCCCATCCCTTTTTCCATCGTCGCCGCGATTTTGTCGAGCGGCATGCCGGAAAAGAGACCGGCACCAATAGAAACCACCATCAAAGCAACGAAGGCGTGCATACGTGCCTTCATCACTAAAAACAGCAGCAGCAATACGGAACCCACTGCTGTCAAAACTAGCGTTAATGTACTCAAAACTTACTGCCTTTTATTAATAACCTCGATGGTGCTGGCAACAACACCTTCCAGCGGCTGATCGATATCAACCACTAAGACATCCTGCTCGTCAGCACCCGGCTCCTGCAACGCTTCGAACTGCGTTACCAGCATCTGGGTTTTGAAGAAGTGGCCTTTACGCGCCTTCAGGCGGCTTTCAATCACCCCAAAATCGCCTTTCAGGTAGATGAAAGAGAGGTTCGGGTTGCCGTCGCGCAGCAAGTCGCGATAGGTTTTTTTCAGCGCGGAACAGACGATCAGGGAGACTTTATTGGTGCGCTGCATCGCGAACGCGGCGTCATTCAGCGCCTGCAACCACGGTTTGCGGTCGTCGTCGTTCAGCGGCTCGCCGGAAGCCATTTTCATGATGTTGCTGCGCGGATGGAGGAAGTCACCATCAAGAAACGCAGCCTGGAGTTGATGCGCCACTTCGCTCGCCACGGCAGATTTACCGCTACCGGACACGCCCATCAGGACGTAAACGTGGTGATCGTGATTAGTCGTGCTCAAAGGGTGTCCCTCAGTCAATTGTTACGGGTAACAGTTATCGGTAACATTGTCCTGCCGGGGCATAAGAGAAGCAATATCCAAACGTGCGCGAAGTGAATAAGTGTGAGCTACTTCAAATTTGTCGGATTAAATAGATCCACCCGGTGACAAGGTGAAACCTAAATCTAACATTTTCGGGGTAACTGCCTCACCACGAATGCGCGCCAGCAGGCGCTCTGCGCCAATGCGGCCCATGCGTTCACGCGGGGTCAGGACGCTCGCCAGACGCGGCTCCATCACCTGGCCAATGTCGTGGCCGTGGAAGCCGGCAATCGCCATATCATCCGGGATTTTTAAACCCAGACGCTGGCACTCAAACGCGGCGCCGACCGCAAGGTCATCGTTGGTACAGAAAATACCGTCCAGTTGCGGATACTCGCGTCGCGCCTGACGCATCAGCTCAATACCCGACGTGTAAGAAGAAGATTGCTCCACCATCACGCTGTACGGGGTCAAACCGGCGTCGAGCATCGCCTGCTCGTATCCCTTCTGTTTGATGATAGTACGTTCATCCAGACGCGCACCCAGATAGGCCACATGGCGATGACCGCGGGCGATGATCGCCGCCGTCATCTGACGCGCCGCTTCAAAGTTATCGAACCCCACGGCGATGTCGAGGCACGGCGACTGGCTGTCCATCAGTTCAACCACCGGAATGCCTGCCACTTCAATCATTTTCAGCGTGCGCGGGGTGTGAGTACGTTCCGTTAAAATCAGGCCGTCAATGTTCCAGGAAAGCATCGATTCAAGACGTTCCTCTTCCAGTTCCGGCTTGTACCCGTAGTGGGCGAGCATGGTCTGATAGCCAAATGCATCGGTGACGCTTTCAATGCCACGCAGCACTTCGGCGAATACCTGGTTGGTTAAGGAAGGAAGCAGGACGCCCACCGCACGGCTGGTCGCATTGGAGAGAATATCGGGCGCGCGGTTGGGGATATAACCCAGTTCATCAAGGGCGGCGGCAATCTTGCCACGCAACGCCACGGAAACCTGTTCCGGGTTACGTAAAAAACGGCTGACCGTCATTTTGGTCACACCGACGCGATCGGCGACATCCTGAAGTACGGGGCGTTTCTTTTTCATCGTCCTGAGAAATCTTGAAGTGAGAGATTTGCTCAGTTTATCACGGACAAAGCTCAACCTTCCCCGTTTAAAGGGAAGGTTGAGAAATTATTTAGACCGGCGGCAGGTCAAACAGCAGAATTTCACTTTCGCTGTCGGCATGCACGGAGAGCGCCTGCTCATCCCAGACTGCCAGGCCATCGGCGGTTGTCGCTTTGGTGCCGTTGATGGACACTTCACCTTTCACAACCTGGATCCACACGCGGCGGTTAGCGGCAATCTGGTGTACAGACTGTTCATCTTTCGCCAGCGCCCAGCGGTACAGCTCCATATCCTGATGCACTTTCAGGGAACCTTCACGCGCATCCGGGGACAGCACCAGCTGTTTGCCCTGTTTCGCGTCGAAGCGGCGCTGCTCGTAGCGTGGCGTGATGCCGGTCTCTTCTGGAATGATCCAGATTTGATACAGGTGCAGTTTTTCCGTTTTGCTCGGGTTGTACTCAGAGTGACGCACCCCGGTACCCGCGCTCATAATCTGGAACTCGCCCGCCGGAACCTGCTCTTTGTTGCCCATGCTGTCCTGGTGCTCAACCGCCCCTTCCAGCACATAGGTCAGGATTTCCATGTCTTTGTGCGGGTGGGTACCGAAGCCCTGGCCTGCATCAATCACGTCGTCGTTAATCACGCGCAGTGCGGAGAAGCCCATAAAGTTCGGGTCGTAGTAGTCGGCAAACGAGAATGAATGCCATGAGTCCAGCCAGCCATGATTCGCGTGACCACGTTCGTTTGCTTTGCGTAAGTAGATCATTGTTTTCACCCTCAGTTCGTTTCGATGGAGTAAGTGTGGACGCAAACGCCCTGGGATCATAGAGGGTGAAAATTGACTCCTCTGTTCAAAAATTTAGAACAAACGCAGAGGAGCCATTTTTGCTTATCTGGCGAGGGTTATCGTGGCAGGAGAAGCCTGCTCAAAGGCCCGTTCAAGGATTTCCAGGTTGGTCAGAACGTCAGATTCCTTGACATAATTCGGCGCGCCGGTGGCGAGGGTGTCATACAGCGCATCGTAGACGCGTCCATAGTCGCCCGTTTCCGGCTTCAGCTCTTCCCTGACCGTCAGGCCCTCGTCGTTCACGTACTCCAGCACGCCCACGGAATCATCTGCCGCAAAGCCCGGTTCACCCGGCATGATATTGGCCTTCAGGCTGGTCTCCTGTTGGTCAATACCGTACTTGATAAAGGAGCCTTTCTTGCCGTGAACGATAAATTTCGGGTAGTCGATTTTCACCAGATGGCTGGTTTTTACGATGGCTTTCAGGTCGCCGTAGAACAGCTGCGCTTCAAAGGTATCGTCCGGGTTGGCCTTATTGCGCAGGCTGCGGATGTCATACACCACGTGGTCCGGGCGGCCAAACAAGGAGATGATCTGGTCCATGGTGTGCACACCGAGACCGTAGAAAGATCCGTCCTGCGGCAGTCCGGGCTGGGTTTCCGCCACCGGGCGGTAGTAATCGAAGTGGCTTTCGATTTCCACGATCTCGCCGAGTTTGCCGCTTTCAATTGCCTTTTTTGCCGTCAGGAAGCAGCTGTCAAAGCGACGGTTCTGGTACGGCGTGACGGTCAGCCCTTTGCTTTTCGCCAGCGCGAACAGCTCCTTCGCTTCGGCGATGGTCGGGGTGAACGGCTTTTCCACCAGCACGTTTTTACCTGCTTCCAGCGCGCGTTTCGCGTAGTCAAAGTGGCTGTCGGCGTGGGTACAGACCACCACCAGCTTCACCTGCGGGTCGTTAAGCACCTCATCAAGATCGCTGGTGAAATGAATATGGGAATACTGCGGAGACTGCTCTTCTGGCTTCGCGCGGCGGCGATAGATATGGGCCACGTGCCAGGTCTCTTTTCGGTTAAGAACATACGGAAGGTGGTAACGCGTGGTGCTTTTGCCAAATCCAATAAATGCACAATGTAGTGTCATGGCTCAGTCCTTTTGGAAGGTTACTGAGTTTTACCATAGCGCATGTTTTGCCCTCACCCCAGCCCTCTCCCACAGGGAGAGGGAGAAAAAGGGCAAAAAAAAAGCCAGCGAGAAGCTGGCTAAAGTAATACTGGAAGCAATGTGAGCAATGTCGTGCTTTCAGGTTCCCGTAGGAGGTCTTCCTGAATGCAGAGCAATAATAATCATTCTCATTCGCACTTGTCCAACACTTTTTGCAAAAAATAGCGATTGACTCAACTTTTAAAGTCACTGATGTTGGAGAAGACTTTTAACTGACTGAGGAACAAGGAATGAGTGAAATAGTGATACGCCACGCTGAACCGAAAGATTACGACGCCATTCGTCAGATCCACGCCCAGCCGGAGGTGTACCACAACACGCTACAGGTTCCTCATCCTTCAATGGAAATGTGGCAAATGCGGCTAGGCGAACAGCCGGGCATTAAACAGCTGGTTGCCTGCATTGATGATATCGTGGTCGGCCACCTCACCATTGATGTCGCCCAGCGACCACGCCGCAGCCACGTTGCAGATTTCGGTATCTGCGTTGGCGCGCAGTGGCATAACCGCGGCGTGGCCAGCGCACTGATTCGCACCATGATCGATATGTGCGACAACTGGCTGCGCGTCGACCGCATCGAGTTAACGGTGTTTGTGGATAACGAACCGGCAATCGCGGTGTACAAAAAGCACGGGTTTGAGATTGAAGGCACCGGCAGGCGCTACGCCCTGCGCAACGGCGAGTATGTGGATGCGTATTATATGGCGCGTATGAAGTAGTTTGTTGCCGGGTGGCGGCTTCGCCTTACCCGGCCTACGTTCGTGCCGTTGTAGGCCCGGTAAGCGCAGCGCCACCGGGCAAAAAAATCAATACCCCGCCGTTAAATCATCCACCGAACGCGGGTCCGATGCGCCAAATAGCGCCCCGTCCGGCCCGACCATAATGCTCTGGGTGCTGCCCATCGCCTCCTTCACCGCCACCTTCTGCCCGCGCTGCTCAAGCAGCTTGAGGGTGTCCGGGCTAAAGCCCTTCTCCACGCGCAGCTCGTCCGGCAGCCACTGGTGGTGGAAACGCGGCGCATTGGTCGCTTCGGCGACGTTCATCCCAAAGTCGATACTGTTCACCACCATTTGCAGCACGGTTGTGATAATCCGGCTCCCGCCAGGGCTGCCGGTCACCAGCCAGGTTTTGCCGTCTTTCACCACGATGGTGGGCGACATGGACGACAGCGGGCGCTTCTTCGGCCCGACCGCATTCGCATCGCCGCCGACCAGGCCGTAGACGTTCGGCACGCCCGGTTTGGCAGAGAAGTCATCCATCTCGTTGTTCAGCAAAATACCGCTGTTGCCCGCCACAATGCCGGTGCCGAAAGTGGTGTTAAGCGTGTAGGTCACCGCCACCGCGTTACCGTCTTTATCCACCACCGAGAAATGGGTGGTCTGGTTACTTTCATACGGCGCCAGCTTGCCGGGGCGGATCTCGCTCGACGGCTTAGCCTTATTGATGTCGATCTCGTCGGCAATCGATTTGGCATAGGCTTTGTTGGTCAGCGCCTGCCACGGCACCTTCACGAAGTCCGGATCGCCAAGGTATTCCGAGCGGTCAGCGTAGGCGCGCTTCTCTGCCTCCGCCATCACCTGCATGGCATCGGCGCTACCGAAGCCGAACTTGTGCATATCGAAGTTTTCCAGAATATTGAGGATCTGCACGATGTGAATGCCCCCGGAGGACGGCGGCGGCATGGAGAAGACCTCGTAGCCGCGATAGGTGCCGCTGATCGGCTCGCGCTCCACCGCCTTATATTCCGCCAGATCCGCTTTGGTGATCAGCCCGCCGTTCTTCTGCATCTCATCGGCAATCTGATCGGCAATCGGCCCCTTATAGAAGGCGTCCGGACCGTTTTCGGCAATCAGTTCGAGACTTTTTGCGAGGTTCTTCTGCACCAGCTTATCGCCCTTTTTCAGCGGCTCGCCGTCTTTCCAGAAGATAGCCTTGCTGTTCTCATGATTGGGAATGACTTCGCTGCCGTAGGTTTTGAGGTCGTCCGCCAGCGCGTCGTTGACGACGAAGCCGTCGCGCGCCAGCTTGATGGCAGGCTGCACCACTTTATTCAGAGGCAGCGTGCCGTATTTTTCCAGCGCCAGCGAGAACCCCGCAACGGTGCCCGGCGTGCCGGAGGCAAGGTGCGAGGTCAGAGATTTTTTACTGTCCGGATTGCCCTGATCGTCGAGGAACATATCGCGGGAGGCCTGATTCGGCGCCATCTCACGGAAGTCGATGGCCGTGGTTTTACCGTCTTTGGTGCGCAGCATCATAAACCCGCCGCCGCCCAGGTTCCCCGCCTGTGGATGCGTCACCGCCAGCGCATATCCCACCGCGACCGCCGCATCCACCGCGTTACCGCCCTGCTTAAGAATATCGACGCCCACCTGCGTTGCCAGCGCGTCAACCGAGGCCACCATGCCGTGCGTCGCCCGCACGGGGTGAAAAACATCCTCCTCCACGCCGTAAGAGACCGGTGGAGCGGCGGGCGGGTTGGCCGCTACGGTAAATGTGCCGCCTGCCATCAGCGCAGCGATGGCGACCCAGCGCAAAAAGGTTGGTTTCATCATTATTGTTCTCCAGGTGAAGGGGTCCATATTCCCCGCTTAAGCCTGGTTCACAACTCTTAAAAAATCATCGTTATGCCGGAATCAGGGTAAACTTAAGAGAAGCCTCAAAGGAGGAGATAACCATGAAACGATTACTGATCCTGACCGCGCTGCTTCCGTTCGCCGCGCTCGCACAGCCAATCAACACCCTGAACAACCCGAACCAGCCGGGCTACGTCATTCCGAGCCAGCAGCGTATGCAGACGGAGATGATGAGCCAGCAACAGCAGCAGAAAGGGATGCTCAATCAGCAGTTAAAAACGCAGACCCAGGTGCAGCAGCAGCACCTGCAAAACCAGATGAATACCAACACCCAGCGCGTGCAGCAGGGCCAGATGCGGGAGCAGCCGCTGCCAAACTCAAACGGTGGGATGTTAGGGGGCGGGGTGTCGCAAAGCAGCGGTCAGCAGCACATGCTGCCGACCCAGCAGAACGGCAGTATGCTTAATAAATAAAGTTCGGCCCGATCTGGTCAATCGCATCGGTACAGATGCTGTCCACGCCCCAGCGCAGCAGCTCGGCTGCACGCTGGGGTTTGTTGACGGTATACACCAGGATATGCAGACCGGCCTCCTTCAACAGCGTCACGCGCGCTTCATCCAGCAGCTTATGGTTGAGGTGGATCGACACGCAGCCTAAGCGGGTCGTCAGCGCGCGCCAGTCTTCTCGCCACGCATCCAGCAGCAGCCCGCGCGGCAACTCCGGAACGGCAGCCTGTGCGGCTTCCAGCGCGTCGATGTCAAACGACGATAACAGCGGCGCGGTCATACCTTCCCACAGCTCGCGCGCGGCAAGGGCAATCACTTTACCCGTCAGCGGCCCGGTGCCAGTGGTCGGTTTGATTTCGATGTTGGCCATCATGCCGTGTTGACGACAGCGGTCCGCCACTTCCGCCAGCAGCGGCAGCGGTTCGCCTTTAAATTCGCCGCTGTACCAGCTTCCGGCGTCCACCTTCAGCAGATCGCGCCACGGCAGTTCGCCCGCCACGCCCCAGCCGTTGCTGGTGCGTTCGAGATTGTCGTCGTGCAGCAGGAAAATTTCGCCGTCCTTCGACAGCTTCGCGTCGAACTCGATCATCGTATGGCCGTAGCGCGCGCCAACGTCAATTGCCGCCAGGGTGTTTTCCGGCGCCAGTTTACCGCCGCCACGGTGGGCGACGATGTGGGGGTAAGGCCAGTTGCTCATACTCGTTGTCCTGTTTCACCGTCAAATAAGTGCAGGTGATTTTCCGGCATATGCAGCCACAGCGTGCTGCCTGCCTTCGGGCGCTCCTGGTGCGGCAGACGCACCACCAGCTTTTGCTCGCCCCAGCGCCCGTGCGCCAGGTTGTCTGCGCCCAGCATCTCCAGCGTGTCCATCACCAGCGGCACGCCGCCGTCCGCCTGAGACGTCAAACCAATATGCTCCGGGCGGATACCGAGCGTCATCTTACGCCCGGCGTAGCCACGATAGTACCAGTTGATCGGCAACGCCATCCCGCTTTCCAGCTCGAAGTGGGTTCCCGCCGCATTGATCCGCCCATCCAGCAGGTTCATCGCCGGGCTGCCGATAAAGCTCGCCACAAAACGGCTGGCCGGCTTTTCGTAGACTTCCACCGGGGTGCCAATCTGCTCGGCGATGCCTTTGTTCATCACCATCACGCGCTGGGCGAGGGTCATGGCTTCAACCTGATCGTGAGTGACGTACAGGGACGTGGTTTTCAGCCGCCGATGCAGCTGCTGGAGCTCAAGGCGCATCTGCACGCGCAGTTTGGCGTCGAGGTTTGACAGCGGTTCGTCGAACAGGAATACCGCCGGGTCGCGCACGATGGCGCGCCCCATCGCCACGCGCTGACGCTGGCCACCGGAAAGCTCGCGCGGGCGGCGCTTAAGCAGGCCGTCCAGCTCCAGAATGCGCGCGGCCTCTTTCACACGCTCCGCGATATGGCCTTTGCCCATGCCGCGGATTTTCAGCCCCCAGGCCATGTTCTCTTCCACGCTCATGTGCGGATAGAGGGCGTAGTTCTGGAACACCATCGCGATACCGCGATCTTTGGGTTCCATCTCGGTGACGCGCTGGCGGTCAATCCAGATATCCCCGGACGTTACGCGCTCCAGCCCCGCCACCATACGCAGCAGGGTGGATTTTCCGCAGCCGGACGGGCCGACCATCACGATAAATTCCCCGTCCGCCACGTCGAGCGTCAGCGGCTGAATGACCTGGGTTTTGCCGTCCCAGCTTTTGGTTACTGCCTGTAATTTTAAACCTGCCATCTTATTTCTCGCTATCGACCAGGCCGCGGACAAACGCGCGCTGCATGGCTAAAACAATGACTACGGGTGGGATAAGGGTGAGCAGCATCGCCGCCATCACCTGGTTCCAGAGGGTGGTGCCTTCGCCGGTGGCGATCATGCCTTTGATGCCTGCCACGGCGGTGCCGAGGTTGACGTCCTGAACGATCAGCAGCGGCCACAGGTACTGGTTCCAGCCGTAGATAAAGGTGATCACAAACAGCGCCGCGAGGTTGGTTTTCGACAGCGGCAGCACTATGTCGCGGAAGAAGCGCATCGGCGAGGCCCCGTCGATGCGCGCGGCTTCAATCAGCTCATCCGGCAGGGTCATAAAGAACTGGCGGAACAGAAAGGTGGCGGTCGCCGAGGCCATCAGCGGCAGGGTTAAGCCCGCGTAGCTGTCGAGCATCTTCAGGTTGGCGATCACTTCCACCGTCGGGAAGATACGCACCTCTACCGGCAGCATCAGGGTGATGAAAATCATCCAGAAAAACAGGTTACGCAGCGGAAAGCGGAACCAGACGATGGCAAACGCTGAGAGCATCGACACCGTAATTTTGCCGACGGTGATGCCAAACGCCATGATGAAGCTGTTGAGCATCATCAGCCAGAACGGCGCGCTGTTAGCGCCCACGCCCTGGGTCCAGATAGTTTTCATGTTTTCGAAAAGGTGTCCGCCCGGGATCAGCGTCATCGGGGTGTCGAACACCGCTTTGGTGTCCAGCGTGGCGGCGACGAAGGCCACGTACAGTGGGAACAGGATGACGATAATCCCTAAAATCAGCATGGTATGGCTGAAAATCGTCAGCCCGCGACGGTTCTCAATCATTGGTAGCGCACCTTACTTTCGACATAGCGGAACTGCACCACCGTGAGGATGATGACGAGGAACATCAGCACCACGGACTGCGCGGCAGAGGCGGAGAGATCAAGCCCGGCAAAGCCTTCGCGGTAGATCTTGTAAATCAGCGTGGTGGTAGCCTGCACCGGACCGCCCGCGGTGGCGGCGTCGATCACCGGGAAGGTGTCGAAGAAGGCGTACACCAGGTTCACCACCAGCAGGAAAAAACTCACCGGGGCGATCAGCGGCAGCGACAGCCGGAAGAAGCGGCGCACCGGCCCTGCGCCGTCGATGGCGGCGGCCTCCACCAGCGAACGCGGGATAGACTGTAGCGCGGCAAAGAAAAACAGGAAGTTATAGCTGATCTGCTTCCACACCGAGGCGAACACCACCAGGAACATCGCCTGACCGCTGTTCTGGGCGTGGTTCCAGTCGTAGCCAAACTCGCCCAGGAAGTGGGTAATCAGCCCGCGCCCTGGGTTAAACAGGAAGATCCACAGCACGGCGGCCACGGCGGGAGCCACGGCGTAGGGCAGCAGCATCAGGGTCTGGTACAGACGACTGCCGCGCACCACGTAGTCCACCAGCGCAGCGAAAAACAGCGAGGCTAAAAGGCCGCTGACGGTCACCAGGGTGCTGAATTTGATCGTCGTCCAGAAGGAGTCCAGGTAGTAGCTGTCGTGGAACAGCGCGGTAAAGTTGTCCAGCCCGACAAACTGGCTGGAAAGCCCGAACGGATCGACGCTTTGTACCGAGTACCACAGCGCTTCGCCCGCAGGCCAGATAAAGAAGATAACGGTGATGACCAGCTGCGGCGCGACCAACAAGTACGGCAGCCAGCGGGAACGGAACACCGGACGGGATGATGACATTGAGATTTGGTTCCTGAACAATGCCGGGTGGCGGCTACGCCTTACCCGGCCTACAAATATTTCTCCCTCTCCCCGTGGGAGAGGGTTGGGGTGAGGGCATCAGCCCGCACGATCCCCGTAGGCCCGGATCGCTACGCGTCACCGGGCGAATCACGGATTACGATTTGGTCGACTGCTCAAAGCGGCGCAGCAGCTGATTCCCGCGCTCTACCGCAGCGTCCAGCGCCTGCTGTGGGGTTTTCTTCCCGGTCCAGACGCTTTCCAGCTCTTCATCCACGATGGTGCGGATCTGCGGCATGTTGCCCAGACGCAGGCCTTTTGTGAACGGCAACGGCGGCTTGTTCAGCATCTGGCGCGTCGCGATATCCGCGCCCGGGTTCTTGCTGTAGAAGCCCTGCTCGCGGGTCAGGTCGTATGCGGCTTTGGTGATCGGCAGATAGCCGGTCTTCTGGTGCCATTCGGCGGCGTTTTCAGGCTTCGCCAGGAAGTCGAGGAACTCGGCCACGCCTTTGTAGGTGCCGTTGTCTTTACCCTGCATCACCCACAGGCTCGCCCCGCCGATGATGGCGTTTTGCGGCGCGCCCTTCACGTCGGCGTCGTACGGCATCATGCCCACGCCGTAGTTGAATTTGGCATAGTGACGTATATCCGCCAGCGAGCCGGACGAGGCGGTGGTAATGGCACAGTCGCCGTTGTAGAACTTCTCGGTGGATTCGTCTTTACGCCCGAAGTAGCTGAAGTCGCCCTTCTTGTTGAGTGCTTCCAGCAGCGCGATGTGCTTCACCTGCTCCGGCTTGTTGAACTCCAGCACCGCGTCGGTACCGTCGAAGCCGTTATTTTGGGTGGCAACCGGCAGGCCGTGCCAGGCGCTGAAGTTTTCAATCTGGATCCAGCCCTGCCAGCCGCTGGCGTAGCCGCACTTCATCCCCGCCGCTTTCAGCTTCGCGGTGTACTCCGCCAGATCCTGCCAGGTTTTTGGCGGCTGCTCCGGATCTAAACCGGCTTTTTTGAAGGCGTCTTTGTTGTAATACAGCACCGGCGTGGAGCTGTTAAACGGCTGGGACAGCAGATGGCCGGTTCTGGAATCGGTGTAGTAACCCGCTACGGTCGGTACGAACTGGGATTCGTCAAAGTTAATGCCCGCCTCTTTGAACACCTCGTACACCGGCTTGATGGCTTTGGAGGCCATCATTGTCGCGGTGCCCACTTCATAAACCTGTAACAGCGCAGGCGCGTTACCGGTACGGAAGGCGGCGATGCCCGCGCTCAGGCTCTGCTCGTAGTTGCCTTTATACACCGGCACAATTTTGTAATCCGGGTGGGTGTCGTTGAAACGCTGCGCCAGGGAGTCAACCTCTTTACCCAACTCCCCTTCCATGGAATGCCAGAACGGAATGGTGGTCACAGCCATTGCGTTCGTCGCAAAAGCCAGACCCAGTGCCAGACCCAAAGCTGTGTGTCGTAACGATGTCATTGTCATCTCTCTTATTGTGCCGGATGCGCGATATCACGCGTTTTATGCTCGCGAGGTAACATGACATGCTCGAATGACAGAAAAATAACTGTTTGTTTACAGATAAGTGACAGCCAGGCGTCAGGGGGATGATGGTTGTGTGAAGGGGTTGGGTGCGGTCTGGTGCCCTCACACCGGCCCTCTCCCACAGGGAGAGGGAGAGAAGCGATCGGTTCCCTCTCCCTTGAGGGAGAGGGTTAGGGTGAGGGGGAAATGCGATTAACCGCCTAAATACGCACTCCGCACCGCCTCGTTCGCCAGCAGCGCGTCACCGGTATCGGAGAGCACCACGCGCCCGTTCTCCAGCACATAGCCGCGGTCAGCGAGCTTCAGCGCCTGGTTGGCGTTCTGCTCGACGAGGAAGATGGTCATCCCCTCTTTACGCAACTGCTCGATGGTGTCGAAGATCTGCTGGATGATGATCGGCGCAAGACCGAGCGACGGCTCGTCCAGCAGCAGCAGGCGTGGCTGGCTCATCAGCGCGCGGCCAATCGCCAGCATCTGCTGCTCGCCGCCGGACATGGTGCCCGCTCGCTGAATACGACGCTCCCACAGGCGCGGGAAGAGTTCGTACACCCACTTGATGCGGGTCTGGAATTCATCCCGATGGGCGAAGAAACCGCCCATCGCCAGGTTCTCTTCCACCGTCATGCGGGAGAATACGCGGCGCCCTTCCGGGACAATCGCCACCGCTTCACGCATGATCTTAGCCGTCTGCCAGTCGGTAATATCTTTGCCGTCAAACACAATCCGCCCGCTGGTGGCGCGCGGGTCGCCGCACAGGGTGCCGAGCAGCGTGGTTTTACCCGCGCCGTTGGCGCCAATCAGGGTGACGATTTCGCCCTGATTGATGTGCAGGCTGACGTCGTGCAGCGCCTGGATCTTGCCGTAGTGCGCGTTGACCTTGTCGAACGTTAACATCGCTTTTTCCATCTTATGCCTCACCAAGGTATGCGCGGATCACGTCCGGGTTGTTGCGGATCTCTTCCGGCGTGCCGTTTGCCAGCGGCGTGCCCTGGTTTACCACGTAGATACGGTCCGAAATGCCCATCACCAGCTTCATGTCATGCTCAATCAGCAGGATGGTGGTGTCGTGATGGTCGCGCAGCTCGGCAATCAGCTCGTCCAGCTCTTTGGTCTCTTTCGGATTGAGACCTGCCGCTGGTTCGTCGAGCATCAGGATCTCCGGCTGGGTCACCATACAGCGCACGATCTCAAGGCGACGCTGATCCCCGTAAGCGAGGTTGCTCGCCTGACGGTTAGCGTGCTGGAGCAGGCCGATACGGTCGAGCCAGGTCGCGGCGCGGTCGAGCGCCTCCTCCTGCGTGCGGCGAAAGGCCGGGGTTTTCAGCAGGCCGGAGAACAGCCCGGTTTTCAGCTGCTGATGCTGTGCCACCAGCAGGTTCTCAATCACCGTCATCTCGCGGAACAGACGCACGTGCTGGAAGGTACGCACCACGCCCATGCGGGCAATCTGCTGGCCCGGCAGCCCTTCAAGGTGCTGGTCGCGCAGCATGATGGTGCCGCCCGTCGGCTTGTAGAAGCCGGTCAAACAGTTAAAGACCGTGGTTTTTCCCGCGCCGTTCGGGCCAATCAGGGAGACAATCTCTTTCTTGTGCAGATCCAGATTCACATTGTTGACCGCCAGCAGGCCGCCAAAACGCATCATCAGGCCGTTAACGGATAATAAAGGCTTCATGCCTGCTCTCCTTTCGCCTGTGTGCGTTTCAGCTTCAGCTGTGGACGGGTCATCGGCAGCAGACCCTGCGGACGCCAGATCATCATCAGCACCATCAAACCACCCAGCATTAACATGCTGTATTCGTTAAAGTCGCGCATCAGCTCGCGGGAGACCACCAGCAGGATAGCCGCGAGGATCACGGCGAACTGCGAGCCCATTCCACCGAGCACCACAATCGCCAGCACAAAGGCGGATTCGGCAAAGGTGAACGATTCCGGGCTGACGAAGCCCTGACGTGCGGCAAACAGCGTCCCGGCGAAACCGGCAAACGCGGCGCTGATGGTAAATGCGGTCAGCTTGATGCGGGTCGGGTTCAGGCCCAGGGAGCGGCAGGCGATCTCATCTTCGCGCAGCGCTTCCCACGCGCGGCCCAGCGGCATGCGCAGCAGACGGTTGATCACAAACAGGGTAATCACCACCAGCAGCAGCGCCACCAGATAGAGCCAGATCACGCGGTCGGACGGATCGTACTTGATGCCAAAGAAATTGCTGAAGGTATCCCAGCCGCCTTCACGGGCGGTACGGCTGAACTCCAGGCCGAAGAAGGTCGGTTTCGGGATCTGGCTGATGCCGTTCGGACCGCCGGTCACTTCGGTATTGTTGAGCAGCAGAATACGGACGATTTCGCCGAAGCCTAAGGTCACAATCGCCAGATAGTCACCGCGCAGGCGCAGCACCGGGAAGCCGAGCAGGAAGCCCGCCGCGGCAGAGACCAGCCCCGCCAGCGGCAGACAGGTCCAGAAGCCGAGGCCGTAATAGTGGTTCAGCAGCGCGAAGGTGTACGCGCCGATGGCGTAGAACCCGCCGTAGCCCAGCACCAGCAGGCCAGACAGCCCCACCACCACGTTCAGACCGAGCCCCAGAATCACGTAGATCATGGTCAGGGTGGCAATATCCACCGTCCCGCGCGAGACCATAAACGGCCACGCCACGGCAGCCACCAGCAGCGCCACAAGGAACAGCTTCTGTTTCACCGTTGTACCGTCGATCGCCGGCAGGACGAATTTCGGCCCGGAGACGTTTTTCAGCGTCTTCTGGAACAGCGGACGCAACAGCTGGAACAGGAACACCACAGCGGTGCCGATAAACACCCACTGCCAGCGGATGTCGGGAGCGGTATCCACCACCAGCTTCGTGCCGTCCAGTCCTAACTGGACGCCCATAAAGACGCCCGCCAGGACGAAGAACATGGCGGCAGAGAGCAGCGCCATCGCAAAATGCATCGGTTTCATACTTTCTCTACCTCCGGACGGCCCAGAATACCGGTAGGCATGACCAGCAGCACCAGAATCAGCAGGGCAAACGACACCACATCTTTATATTCGGTGCTCAGGTACGCCGAGGAGAGCGCTTCGGCCACGCCCAGGATCAGGCCGCCGATCATCGCGCCCGGAATGCTGCCGATGCCGCCCAGTACCGCCGCGGTGAAGGCTTTCATCCCGGCCATAAAGCCGATGTACGGGTTGATTACGCCGTAGAACTGGCCGAGCAACACGCCAGCCACCGCCGCCATCGCTGCGCCGATCACGAAGGTCAGGGCAATCACGCGGTCGGTGTTAATCCCGAGCAGGCTCGCCATCTTCAGATCTTCCGCGCAGGCGCGGCAGGCGCGTCCCATGCGGGAGTAGCGGATGAACAGGGTCAGGGCCAGCATGGCAATAAAGGTCACAACCCAGATAACCAGCTGCATGGTGGTGATGGTGGCAGAGAAGTTTTCGCTGGCCCCTACAATCCACTGGCCGTTAAACAGGCTTGGCAGCGCCACGTCGCGTGAACCTTCGGTCAGGCTGACGTAGTTTTGCAGGAAAATGGACATACCGATGGCGGAGATCAGCGCGATCAGGCGTTTGGAGCTGCGCACCGGCCGGTAGGCCACCCGTTCAATACTCCAGCCGTAGGCGCTGGCGATCACAATCGCGCCGACAAACCCGGCGGCCACCAGCAGCCAGCTGCTGTCGATGCCCATCATCATCAGCGCGGCGATGATCATAAAGGAGACGTAGCTACCGATCATGTACACCTCGCCGTGGGCGAAGTTGATCATGCCGATAATGCCGTAAACCATCGTGTAGCCGATGGCGATCAGCGCGTAGGTGCTTCCCAGCGTGACGCCGTTAAACATCTGCTGCAAGAAGTAGAGAAACTGCTCGGACATAAGAAAACCTTTTTATACCCGCCCGGTGAGCCGGGCGGTGGGATGATTATTTGGCGACCGAGGAAGACCCGTCGGCGTGCCACTTAAAGACACCAAACTCAAATCCCTTCAGATCGCCTTTCTCATCCCAGTTCAGCGGCCCAATCACGGTGTTCGCCCCGTGTGCTTTTAAATCTTTCACCAGATCCAGCGGCTCTTTACTGCCGGTACGGTCCAGCGCGGTGGCCAGAGACTGCACGGCCGCGTAGGTGATCCAGACGTACGGACCGCTCGGATCTTTCTTCTGCGCCTTGAGCGCATCCACGATAGCCTTATTCGCCGGATCCTGGTCATAGCGTTTTGGCATCGTCACCAGCATGCCTTCGGCAGAATCGCCCGCGATGTTGGACAAGGAGGCATTACCGACGCCCTCTGGCCCCATAAACTGGGTTTTCAGGCCGGTGGCGCGCGCCTGGCGCAGCATCTGCCCCATTTCCGGGTAGTAGCCGCCGTAGTAAACGAAGTCGATATTCTCTTTTTGCAGGCGGGCGATCAGCGCGGAGAAGTCTTTCTCACCAGCGGTAATGCCGTCGAAGAAGACGATGTTTGCGCCGCCTTTTTTCAGGCCATCCTGCACGGAACGCGCCAGGCCTTCGCCGTACTGCTGCTTATCATGAATGATGGCGATACGCTGCGGCTTAACGGTTTCGAGGATGTATTTGGCGGCGGTTGGCCCCTGAGAGGAGTCCAGACCGGCGGTACGCATGATGTGCTGGTAGCCGCGCTGGGTCAGTTCCGGGTTGGTGGCACCCGGGGTGATCATCAGAATGCCTTCGTCTTCGTAGATATCAGACGCAGGCTGCGTGGAGGAAGAACACAGGTGACCGATGACGTACTGGATACCGTCGTTAACGATTTTGTTGGCGACCGCGACGGCCTGTTTTGGATCGCAGGCGTCGTCATACTCCACGCCTACCAGCTTGTCGCCTTTGATGCCGCCTTTGGCGTTGATATCTTTGATGGCCTGACGCGCGCCGTTGAACTCCATGTCACCCCACTGGGCAACAGGGCCGGACATCGCCCCCACTACCGCAACTTTAATGTCGTCTGCCATAGCGGCATGCGAGATCGACAGTGCGACCATCCCCGCGATTAACGTCTTCGCGTTCCTTTTCATCTCTGAATCCCCATTCGTGATGTCATGTTTATATTTTGTTTTATTATGGTTAAAAAGCATTCTGTACTTTTTATGAACAACGCTATTTTTACCAGTGCCTTTAATGGTTTAGCGCAGTTTTTTGTCAAAAACCAGACTAAAATCTCTATTTTTCAGGCGATTAAGCAAAGATAATATTCTGAAATCAGGCGGAGATAAACAAATAAAAGCGCGGTTTGCAGCATAAAATAACGGTACAAAGCGCCGAATAAATCACTGCCCTTCAGGTTAAAATTCTGCTTATTTTTCGATCCATGTGTTTTCAAACTGCCCATCGCGCTGCCAAAAAACTAATCACCTGGTAAATGGGAAGAAAAAGAGAAAGCGCCTGAGCAAATAAATTGAGTACACTGGCCCTACTCTTTTTGATTTGGACAAGCAGCTAATGAAACTGACTATCGTGCGTCTGGTGACCTTTAGCGACCAGGATCGTATCGACCTGGGCAAGATCTGGCCGGAATATTCCCCTTCATCGCTGGCCGTCGATGAAAACCACCGCATCTATGCCGCGCGTTTTAATGAACGTCTGCTGGCCGCCGTCCGCGTAACGCTGAGCGGCACGGAAGGGGCGCTGGACTCCCTGCGCGTGCGCGACGTGACCCGTCGTCGCGGGGTCGGGCAGTATTTAATTGAAGAGGTGATCCGCGAAAACCCGAGCGTAACCTCCTGGTGGATGGCCGACGTGGGCGTAGAGGATCGCGGCGTGATGGCGGCGTTTATGCAGGCGTTAGGGTTTACGGCGCAGGCGAACGGGTGGGAGAAGCGCTAAAAGAAAGCCGGGTGGCGGCTGCGAGGTGCTCATAGTAGGCCCGGTAAGCGAAGCGCCACCGGGCAAAAGAGGGCTGAGCGGGCTGATGCCCTCACCCCGGCCCTCTCCCACGGGGCTGAGGGTTCCCCACAAAATAATACCTGCACAGACGGCCCCCTC
>NZ_JADCKV010000008.1:114103-181572 GCF_014982105.1 Enterobacter cloacae complex sp. P18RS
GCGACCCGGGCTTCCGGCGGTAAATCGCCGCTTCGCGGTGCCTTCGGCATATTCCTTCCGGCTTATCGGGGACGGGCGGAGGTAACATCCCTGTAAAGCCCGCCCTCTCGGCGCATCCCTGCGCCTCGCCCCGGCCTACAGGAAACGCCTCAGCGATTTACAGCCGGACCGAGGCATCGCTGAAAGCCCTCAGTTATTCTGAGGCAACGTTATCGCTTTTGCTTTCAAATTACTTGGGATCCCTCAGCCCACGGGGAGAGGGAGAAAACATTAAAAAAGGCAACTTGCGTTGCCTTTTTGCGTTTATTTTGCGTCAGTCGCCGTGCCGTTGGCATGCCAGTCAAACACGCCGAACTCGAAGCCCTTCAAATCGCCCTTCTCATCCCAGGACAGCGGCCCCATCACGGTTTCCACCGAGTTCGCTTTCAGCCAGGTGGCAATCTCCGCCGGATCGGCTGACTGGTTCAGGCCCGCTTGCAGAGACTGCAACGCTGCGTAGGTGGTCCAGACGAACGCACCACTTGGATCCTGTTTCTTCGCCTTGATGGCATCGACAACAGGTTTGTTCGCAGGCACCTGGTCGTAGTTCTTCGGTTTGGTCACCAGCAGCCCTTCAGCGGATTCACCCGCGATATTAGACAGGGAAACGTTCGCGACACCTTCTGGCCCCATGAACTGCGTCTTCAGACCCGCCGCACGCGCCTGGCGCAGGATCTGCCCCATTTCCGGGTGGTAGCCGCCGTAGTAAACGAAATCGATATTTTCTTTCTTCAGACGCGCGACCAGGGTCGAGAAGTCTTTCTCACCGGCGGTGATACCGTCAAAGAACACCACGTTGGCGTTCGCTTTTTTCAGGTTATCCTGCACCGCACGGGCCAGGCCTTCGCCGTACTGCTGTTTGTCATGAACAATCGCGATGCGCTGCGGCTTCACTTTTTCCACGATGTATTTCGCGGCGGTTGGCCCCTGATCGGAGTCCAGACCGGTGGTACGCAGGATCAGCTTATAGCCGCGCGCGGTCAGCTCTGGCGCCGTCGCGGCCGGCGTGATCATCAGAATGCCTTCGTCTTCGTAGATGTCAGACGCGGGCTGGGTGGAAGAGGAGCACAGGTGACCGATAACGTATTTGATCCCGTCGTTTACCACTTTGTTCGCCACCGCGACCGCCTGTTTCGGGTCACAGGCATCGTCATATTTTACGATTTGCAGCTTTTCGCCCTTGATGCCGCCCTTAGCATTAATGTCTGCAACCGCCTGTTCCGCGCCGGTAAATTCCTGGTCGCCGTACTGTGCTACCGGACCGGACATCGCGCCCACCACAGCCACTTTAATATCGGCCTGGGCCATAGTGCTGAATGCCAACGCGATACATCCTGCCAGTAACGCTTTACCCTTCATGTTCATCCTGAGATTCCCCATTATTATGGTTATAACGATTGTTGTGATGTTGTTGTGTAGCGCTTTATTTCAGTTATAGGCGTGCTGTTCGCGCTTTTTCAGCATACTCTGCTAAAACATACCCCATTTTTATGATTTTGGAATAGCTAATTTGAAATGAAAATATGATAAGCCCAACTGTCATTTCAGCCGGGCTTTTGGCTTTATCGTGTCAGCGAGGCGGAAATAATATCCAGCGCTTTACGGAACTGCACTTCGGGGATGGTGAGCGGGTAGAGGAAGCGAATAACGTTGCCGTAAACGCCGCAGCTCAAAAGCAGCAGCCCTTCGTTCAACGCGCGCTCCTGAACCTGACGGGTAAATTCGGGCGACGGCTGTCCGGTTTGCGGATCGGTAAATTCTACCGCCACCATCGAGCCCTGCCCACGGATATCGGCGATATACGGACAGCCATCCTTCGCTTTATTCAGCACCTCGACCAGATGATGCCCGAGATGCGCCGCGCGGGTGCAGAGATCGTCCTCGTCAATCACATCCAGCACCGCATGGGCCGCCGCAATCGCCAGCGGGTTACCCGCGTAGGTTCCGCCCAGCCCGCCCGGGGCGGGCGCATCCATCACCTCCGCCCGGCCAGAGACGGCAGAGAGCGGCATCCCGCCCGCCAGGCTTTTCGCCATGGTGATCAGATCGGGCTTCACGCAGTGGTTTTCCATGGAGAACAGCTTGCCGGTACGGGCGAAGCCGGTTTGCACTTCGTCGGCAATCAGTAAAATCCCGTGGGTATCGCACAGGGCACGCAACGCCTGCATAAAATCAGCGGGCGCGACGTTGAACCCGCCCTCGCCCTGAACCGGTTCAATAATGATTGCCGCCACCTGATCGGGCGCGATATCGGCTTTGAAGATGCGCTCCAGGCTTTTTAGCGCTTCGGCGGTACTAACCCCGTGCAGGCTGTTGGGGAATTGTGCGTGGTACACCGAGCCGGGGAACGGGCCGAAGCCGAGCTTATAGGGCGCCACTTTGCCGGTCATCGCCATGGTCATAAAGGTACGGCCGTGGAACGCGCCGCCGAAGGTGATAATGCCGGGACGTCTGGTGTACGCGCGGGCGATTTTCACCGCGTTTTCGACCGCTTCCGCCCCCGTTGAGAAGAAGGCGGTTTTGGCTGGCCCCTCTATGGGTACGCGCTGGTTGATGCGCTCGGCAAGCGCCACATAACCTTCATAGGGGACGATTTGATAAGCGGTATGGGTAAAGGCGTGAAGCTGTTTTTCGATGGCGGCGATAACTTTAGGATGGCGATGCCCGGTATTCAGCACGGCGATCCCGGCGGCAAAATCAATATACTCGTTACCTTCCACGTCCCACACCGTGGCGTTTTCGGCTTTATCGGCATAGAAGTTACACATGACGCCGATACCGCGCGGCGTCGCCTGTAAACGCCGGTCGTTCAGTTCGTTATTTTTCACCCTGTCACCCTCTGAAAGTCGCCTGCTTAGCGCATCAGTAAGTGTTTGCCAGGGGGAAGAAATTCGCCAGAGCGGGCGCTAAAAAAACAAAACCCCCGAATTTGCATTCGAGGGTTCTCGGTGTACTTCGCGGAAATTACGCTTCGATAGCGGCGCGAAGTTTTTTCATGGCGTTTTTCTCAAGCTGACGCACACGTTCAGCGGAGACGCCGTAGCGGTCGGCCAGTTCCTGCAACGTGGACTTGTTATCTTCGTCCAGCCAGCGGGCACGAATAATATCCTGGCTACGCTCGTCGAGGCCTTCCATCGCGAAGGTCAGCTTGTTCGCCGCCTGGTCTTCCCAGTTATCCTCTTCAATGCCGTCAGCAAAGTTAGAGGTTTTATCCTGTAGATACAGAACCGGGGCCATCGGCTGGCTGTCGGACGCGTCGTCGTCGGCAGACATATCAAACGTCATGTCCTGCGCGGCCATACGGGATTCCATCTCGCGGACGTCTTTGCTGGAAACGCCCAGCTCGCGCGCCACCATTTCCACTTCATCCTGATTGAACCAGCCCAGACGCTGCTTGGTTTTACGCAGGTTGAAGAACAGTTTGCGCTGCGCTTTCGTCGTGGCGACTTTCACAATACGCCAGTTACGCAGGACGTATTCGTGAATTTCCGCTTTGATCCAGTGCACGGCGAAGGAGACGAGTCGCACACCCACTTCCGGGTTAAAGCGACGTACCGCCTTCATCAGGCCAATGTTACCTTCCTGAATCAGGTCCGCCTGCGGCAGGCCGTAGCCCGCATAATTACGAGCAACGTGAACAACAAAGCGCAGGTGAGACAGGATCAGCGTTTTAGCTGCTTCCAGATCGCCCTGGTAATGCAGCTTTTCAGCAAGCTCCTTTTCTTCCTCAGCCGTTAACATCGGCCAGGTGTTCGCAGCCCGGATGTAAGATTCCAGGTTACCAACAGGGGCTAAAGCTAAAGTTTGCATTTCTTTGGTCATTCATTCCTCTCAATGTTTCTTCTGGTCCAGGTTGTCCCCGTCAGGCAACAACCATGCCAAAGCGTTTGAGCAACGAGATTAGCATTCACTCTTTTATCAGACAGTGATTTTATCCACAAGTTCCAGGTGCAACAGTGAATAAATTACGCACAAAATGTGACATGAAGATGATTACAGGGGAAGTGACAACAGGGACGCTTTCCCTGCAAGCGAACATCTCGGTGCAGGGAAAGATTATATCACGCTTTTATTAGTCGGGAGTAAAGTGGCGTAAATGTTGAACCGTTGCCAGCCATGCCGCCACCCAGCCGATCATGGAGCACACCAGCAGCAACAGCAGGCACTCATCGAACCCTAAGCCACTGATATCAAACTTAGTTCCGAAAACCTGCGCCACTTCAGTCACGGCAGACGACAGCCGCATCACCAAAATTTCTGACAATATCAATGAAAGAAATGCACCAGAAAAACCTAATAACGCGCCGCCGTAAAGGAACGGGCGGAGGATGAAACCATCCGTTGCGCCAATCAGTTTCTGCACGTTGATGGTATCGCGACGGGCGAAGATGCTCAGGCGCACGCTATTACCGATGACGAGGAACACCGCCGCCACCATCAGCACGCCGATCATCGCCGACACGCGTCCTACCAGCCCGGTCAGGGCGGCAAGACGGGCAAACCAGCTGTCGTCCATGCGCACTTCATCAATCCCGTTAATGCGGGTAATGCGGTCGCGCAGGGTGTTGAGCGAATCCGTGCCCTGGAAATCGAGTTTCGGGATCACCACCGCCACCGCGGGCAGCGGGTTCTCTTCAAGCATATCCAGCGCGCCGCCGAATCCGGACCAGTTGCGGAACTCACCCAGCGCTTCATCGCGGGAAAGATAGTTCACCTTCTCCACGCCCTGCTCGGCCTGAATCTGCCCCACCACCTGAGCCGCCGCGTTATCGTCGAGGGCTTTATCCAGATAAACGGTGATCTGCGGCGACGGATAGTACTGGGACGCCGCCTGGTTTACGTTTTTGTAAACCATGTAGCAGACGCTGGGCAGCGTCAGGGAGATGGCAATCACCATCACCGTCAGGAACGTCGCCAGCGGTTTGCTTTTCAGATCCTGCAACGCGCCCTGGAAGGCGTACCGCACCTGCTCGTTAAAGACGTTGGTTTTGCGGGAGTTCGGTTTCGGTGCCGCTTTGGCACGCTTAGGCGCATTGCGATTGCCGTCCCCGCCGCCCTGAGGCTTGCGGAAACGGTCAAACCGGTTGCTGAACTGCCGAATCTGGTTCATTGCATCACGCTTATTCACCGTGGCCTCCGTGCAAATGCCCGTCGCTCAGGGTCAGCATGCGGTACGAACGGCGGGAGATCAGCCCCATGTCGTGCGTCGCCATCAGTACCGTGACCCCCACGCGGTTAAATTCCTCAAACAGACGCAGGATCCCTTCAGAGAGGGCATCGTCCAGGTTACCGGTCGGTTCATCCGCCAGCAAAACGGCAGGCTTGTTCACTACCGCGCGGGCGATACCCACGC
Source organism: Enterobacter cloacae complex sp. P18RS (assembly GCF_014982105.1). Classification (NCBI taxonomy): domain Bacteria; kingdom Pseudomonadati; phylum Pseudomonadota; class Gammaproteobacteria; order Enterobacterales; family Enterobacteriaceae; genus Enterobacter; species Enterobacter cloacae complex sp. P18RS. The sequence goes on from NZ_JADCKV010000008.1 coordinate 119,496, forward strand.
GCTGCTGCTCACCGCCGGAGAGCTGGATCGGGAAGTTCTTCGCTTTGTCCAGCAGCCCGACCTTATCCAGCGCCGCAGAGACGCGACGGCGGATATCATCGTAACTGGCGCCGGCAATAATCAGCGGGATCGCGACGTTATCGAAAACCGTGCGATCCATCAGCAGGTGGTGATCCTGGAAAATCATGCCAATCTGACGACGCAGGAACGGCACTTCACGGTTCTTAAGACGGCTAATTTCATGGCCGCTGAACCAGATTTTCCCGGCGCTTGGCCGCTCGATCCCACAGATCAGCTTGAGCAGGGTACTTTTCCCCGCGCCGGAATGGCCGGTCAGGAATGCCATCTCGCCTGGCTGGAGGTGGAATGTCACCCCCTGTAGCGCTTGTCTCCCGCCGAGATAGGCCTTGCTGACGTGTTCAAAGCGAATCATTGTTAGTCCTCTCGGGCAAATAGTGCCTCAATAAAGTCGTCCGCTTTAAACGGACGTAAATCCTCAATACGCTCGCCCACACCGATGTAACGGATAGGAATGCCGAACTGGTCGGCCACGGAGAAGATCACCCCGCCTTTCGCGGTCCCGTCCAGCTTGGTCAGCGCGATCCCGGTCAGTCCTACCGCTTCATGGAACAGTTTCGCCTGGCTGATGGCGTTCTGTCCGGTGCTGGCGTCGATAGTCAGCATAATTTCATGCGGTGCATCTTCGTCCAGCTTCTTCATGACGCGAACGATTTTCTTCAGCTCTTCCATCAGGTGCGATTTGTTCTGCAAACGCCCTGCGGTATCCGCAATCAGCACGTCCACGTTACGCGACTTCGCCGCCTGGATGGCATCGAAAATCACGGACGCGGAATCCGCGCCGGTGTGCTGAGCAATAACCGGAATATTGTTGCGCTGGCCCCACACCTGAAGCTGTTCCACCGCTGCCGCACGGAAGGTATCGCCCGCCGCCAGCATCACCGATTTGCCCTGCTGCTCAAACTGGCGCGCCAGCTTGCCGATGGTGGTGGTTTTGCCCACGCCGTTGACGCCAACCATCAGGATAACAAACGGCATTTTGCCTTCAATATTAAGCGGTTCGTCAACTTTTGCGAGAATTTCACCCATCTCGTCTTTCAGCAGGCCGTACAGCGCCTCGGCGTCACGCAGCTGTTTGCGGCTCGCCCCTTCGGTCAGGTTGGCGATGATCTTCCGGGTGGTTTCCACGCCCACGTCCGCAATCAGCAGTTGCTCTTCCAGCTCCTCAAACAGATCGTCGTCGATCTTTTTGCCGCGGAACAGACTGATAAATCCGGAACCTAAGTTTTCTTTGGTTTTGAGCAGGCTGCGCTTCAGGCGCGCGAAGAAACCTTCTTTGGTCGGTTTTTCCTGCTCCTGAACGATCTCTTCTTCGGCCTGCGCTTCCACCGGCACGACGATGACCGCTTCTTCAGCCGCTTCCGCCGCCAGCGCCTGGGCTTCCAGCTCTTCGTCGGTCAGCTCTGGCTCAAGGGCCGCTTCTTCTTCCACCGCCTCAACAATTTCAACGGTTTCCGCTTCGGCCTGCCACTCTTCGGCAGAAACCTCTTCAGCTTTCACCTCTTCCGGCAGCGGCAGCTCTTCGTGTTCGATAGTGGCCTGCGGCGCTTCGTTAAGGGTTTCAACGATAACCGGCTCTGGTTTTTCGCTCTCCTGAACCTGTTCAGTAACCTCAACCACCTCTTCGGCAAAGGATTCAATCTCTTCTTTGCTGTGGGCTGGCTCTTCCGCTTCGACAACCGCAGCGGTTTCGACAGGCGTTTCAGGCTGTGACGGCTCTTCTACAACCTGCTGTTCTTCGGTTTTCTGTTCTGTTTCTTGCTCTTTTTCACCGAAACCCAACCAGGAAAAGAAGCCACGTTTTTTTTGTTTTGCCATCTGCGACTACACTCCTCGCGGCGCTATATACAGGGAAGCTAAAAAAATGATGAAATAGTCTAACACTTTACTTAATTGACATCACCGCCCGCAATCGCAGGGCAATGGTTAACAGAGCTTTCCTGAGATGAAGAAACCCACCCGCGCCCCGGCCGGTCAAATTCGCATTATCGGCGGTCAGTGGCGAGGCCGGAAATTACCGGTGCCGGACAGCCCCGGTTTACGCCCCACCACGGACCGCGTTCGCGAGACGCTGTTTAACTGGCTCGCCCCGTCTATGGTAGACGCCAACTGCCTGGACTGCTTCGCCGGAAGCGGTGCATTGGGGCTGGAAGCGCTGTCGCGTTATGCCGCCAGCGCCACGCTGCTGGAGATGGAGCGCGGCGTCGCGCAGACGTTGCAGCAAAATCTGGCTACGCTGAAGGCAACCAACGCGAAAGTGGTGAATACCAACACGCTGAGCTTCCTCGCCCAACAGGGGACGCCCTTCAACGTGGTGTTTGTTGACCCGCCGTTCCGTAAAGGGCTGCTGGAAGAGACATTATCGTTGCTGGAAAAAAATGGCTGGCTGGCAGACGACGCGCTGATTTACGTTGAAAGCGAAGTGGAAAATGGCCTGCCGCCCGTTCCCGTTCACTGGGATCTGCACCGCGAGAAGGTCGCCGGCCAGGTGGCTTATCGTCTGTATCACCGTCAGGCACAAGGAGGATCCGATGCCAGTACTGATTAACGTAGGGCGCGTGCTGATGCTGGGCGTCTGGGCATTTTTGATTTTGAATCTGGTGCACCCGTTCCCGCGTCCGCTGAATATCTTTATTAACGTGGCGCTGATTTTTACCGCGTTCATGCATGCCTTGCAGATGGTGATGCTGAAAAACGGTCTGCCGAAAGATGGCCCACCGATGACCGGCTGGCAGCAGCTGCGGGTGTTTATTTTCGGCGTGTTTGAGCTGCTGGTGTGGATGAAGAAGTTTAAGGCGCAGGTGAAGAAGTAAGGTGCGCTATTGCCCGGTGGCGCGCAGCGAGCCGGGCCTACGAAACACCATCACTGTGACGATACACCGTCCAGCTGGTCATTCAGTTTTTTGATATCTCTGGCTCTTGTTTTAAGCAGGTATTTCACCTGCGTGCAAATCTCTTCCGTTCTGGTGTAATACGTTCCCGAAAAGGGCCCTGGACGTTCACATAAGACATAGTTGGTTCCCAGGGGATAAAATATGACGATAAACGAGAGTAGCATGCCAATAATGAATACTACACCGAAATAGTGATAAGCAAGGGTTATTCCTTTCGCCAGGAGCTTGGGAGCCTGAAGGTTTTTCGTAAAAAACACAAATACAAACACAAATGCAAAATAACAAAGAGCAGGAATGAATAGCATGCCAATAAAGGAGCCCCAAAAATAATAAACAATGCTTCTTGATTCAACCAAATCAATGACATCAGGCATACTCGTATAGTAAGCCAACCATATAAACCCACAATAGAAAGTAATAACCAGAAATAAAAAACATCTTTTTTTTATGTTATCAAAACTAATTTTAACGTCCATATCATTAATTCCCATGGGAAAATGAATTTCCATATACCGAGTTTCGAGCGTTCCATGCTGCGATTTTTTGCTGCCCTTGCAGCGCATAAGCAATAATTACACCTAATGCAACCACACAGACTATTTGTCCCCAAACCGGAACAGCTGCACTCGCTATAAATGGTGATATAGCCAACGAGGAAATACTCCAAACCAATCTCGAAACAAAAATACCCACAATCACTTTCGCCACATCCATCGTCACATTCCCCCTCACTGCGTCGATACGCCGTCCAGTTGGTCATTCAATTTTTGGATATCTCTGGCTCTTGTTTTAAGCAAGTATTTTACCTGCGTGCAAATCTCTTCCGTTCTGGTGTAATACGTTCCCGAAAAGGGCCCTGGACGTTCACATAAGACATAGTTGGTTCCCAGGGGATAAAATATGACGATAAACGAGAGAATGTTGCCAATAACAAATCCTGCACCGATAACGTGAAAACCGACGATAATGCCTTTGGCGAAGAAGCTGGGTGGCTCCATGTTTTTCGTAAAAGTCATATAGACAATAACCAAAACGAAACAACAAGCAACCGGGAAAACAAACAACATAATAAAAGAACCCCAAAAAAAAATAAATAATGCTTCTGGATTCAATGATATCGGTTATATCTGGTACGCTAGCCCAATAAAAACCCCAAGAAAAAATACCAAAAAAGAAGATACAGAAAAATAAAAAGCACCTTCTTTTAATTTTATTAAGATTAATGTTAACGCTCATATCAGTAATTCTCCCAGTAAAATGAACTACCATTTACTGAGTTTCGGGCGTTCCACTCTGTGATTTTTTGCTGCTCTTTCATACCCTTTTCTATACAATCTATAAGTTTGTTTGATAAATCATACTGTTTGTCCAGCCCATTGAGCGCATTGGCAATAACTATACCTAATACAACCACACAAACTATTTGCCCCCAAACCGGAACAGCTGCACTGGCTACAAATGTTGATATAGCCAACGAGGTTCCTCCTCCAGCCAATCTCGAAACAAATACACTCACAATCACTTTCGCCACATCCATCGTCACATTCCCCAGGAATGCGGCGACGCCATGGTCAGATTTGAAGATCAACTCAACCAACCGCCAGCATGCGGAAAACCAGATGCAGAATCGGGCTCCTGACATAATGCCGTTTTGAAACCCGACGCTACCAATACCAACCTCAAGCACTTTGGGATGATTAATCCGGTAACGGGTTCCGTTAAGAATGCGTCGCAGAGAAGGGTAGCCCGTAATCTTCACATACATTTTTCCCTGATAAGCATACTGCGTTGCTTTGATCCCAAGACCTTTTAAAGTAAAAACAATCTTTCCGGCCTGCTGATAAGAAAATAGCTTCGACAGATTCTTAGTCGCAGAAACCGTCTCTTTGATGTTACCGGCATAGGTAGTAGAAAAGCCAACAGGCTGACTACCTAACAAATCGTCAATCACACCCTGCGCCTCGTCAGGCGTGAGCAGCATAATGTGGTTGGCATTGTTGCCCAGGCTATTTTTCAGCTGCTTGATTTCATTTTCGAAACGCAAATTACGCTGCCAGTTATTTCCTCTGAGAATATCTTCACGATGATCCCCTATCCAGTCATTATAACCTTCCATCATGGGTCCTTAAAAAATTCGCTCATGCCAGATACTGTAGGCGCTGGTTCCAGCAATACGATGCTCCCAGGCAATAGATTCGTATGACAATTCGATCATTTCTTCTGGCTGACCCGCACTGTCATCAATGGTATGCGGCACCTGTAGATGGAAGCTGGATATTCTGGCATTAATCAGTTTTAGTGAGTAATAGCATTCGTTTAAACCAGTCTGACTGGTGCGATAAAAGCTAAATTCACAGCTTAGCGTTTCATTGTCAGTAATGGCTTTCCCCAACAACGGCGAGGATTTATCCACAGGTTTAATAAACGTCAAACACTGATGATTTACGTTTTGCGCCCGACTCATTCCATGATTAATTGCCATGACCATAATCTGATCTCGATGGGCAGGCTGTGATTTATTCCCTATTGAATCTATCGAAGCACATCCAGCAGAAATCATTCCCTGCGATTGTCCCTTCAACGTCAACCACATTGTATTCGCCATCTAAATACCTTATCCATTTGAATTATAAATTTATATATTCATACAATAACAATGATAAGATCATATTAAGAAATGCTGGGTAAGATAGTGATGCAAACGATATTTTAAGTCACTAATGGGAATATAAAACAGAATATTTTTTATAAAACATAAACCACAATTATATTTACTCCACGCTATATATATCTATTGAATTTACGATCGGCACTGGTAAGAAGACTCAGCGCCGATCAACAGATTACTGCTCCGCCATGAACCCTTCAAACCGCGACCCTTTGTAGCTCAGCGTGCCTTTCTCCCCCACCGTCAGCTGGTGGTACTGCTGCGCCTCCAGGCGGAAGGTCATCTCCAGCCCGCCGGTTTCCGGCTTAAAGCTCGCTTCATAGCGCATCGTTGTGCCCGCTGGCGTCACCTGCTGCTGGCGGGAGCGGCGGTCGTTAAGCGGCTTCTCACGCTTGTTCGTCACCACCACGCGCTTTTGCATCAGCGGCGCGGCGTCATTGTCGGCCTTCTCACGGCGCTGCTGCACGAAGCGAAACGAGGCGGCAATGACGATAATCGCCACCACGATAATGAAAAACAGCGGCATCTTGCTCATTGAAAAATCCCATCAGATTATGCGGAATTCAGGATACCTCGCCTGCCCCGGCATTGCCAAACGCCCGCTCGCGTCACTACACTGGATCAGGAACTGATCATTCAGCCTTAACAGTTACAGGGAGTTAATATGCTTTGGTCATTTATCGCTGTCTGTTTTTCCGCATGGCTTTACGTCGATGCGTCTTACCGTGGCCCAGCCTGGCAGCGCTGGTTGTTTAAACCCGTCACGCTATTACTCCTGCTGTTGCTTGCCTGGCAGGCCCCGATGTTTAACGCCGTTAGCTATCTTGTCCTCGCGGGGCTGTGTGCTTCCCTGATTGGCGATGCCTTAACCCTGCTGCCGCGCCAGCGCCTGCTGTACGCCGTGGGGGCGTTCTTCCTGTCGCATCTGCTCTATACCATCTACTTTGCCAGCCAGATGACGCTCTCCTTCTTCTGGCCGCTGCCGCTGGTGCTGCTGGTGATTGGCGCCCTGCTGATCGCGGTGATCTGGTCGCGTCTGGAAGAGATGCGTCTCCCGGTCTGTACGTTTATCGCCATGACGCTGGTGATGGTGTGGCTGGCGGGCGAGCTGTGGTTCTTCCGTCCGACCGCTCCGGCAATGTCTGCGTTCTTTGGTGCCGCACTGTTGCTGTTGGGTAATATCGTCTGGCTGGGCAGCCACTATCGCCGCCGCTTCCGTGCGGATAATGCGATTTCCGCCGCCTGTTACTTTGCCGGACACTTCCTGATTGTGCGTTCGCTGTATATCTAAATAACGCTTGACTCTGGAGTCGACTCCAGAGTGTATGCTGCGGTTAATGAGAAAATTATCATTACCGGAGACTGCCATGTCGACTCCAGAAATACCTAAAAAAGTTCCCCAATTCTCGGCACTTAAGCTCAGCCCGGTTCCGCCAAAAGAGGACTGCTGCTGCGAGGGGGCGTGCGAAACCCGGACCGAAGCGCTGCCTGAAAACGGCAATCACTACAGCTGGGTGGTCAACGGCATGGACTGCGCGGCCTGCGCCCGCAAAGTGGAAAATGCGGTGAAGCAGGTGCCGGGTGTGAACCACGTTCAGGTGCTGTTCGCTACCGAAAAGCTGCTGGTCAGCGCCGAAAACGACGTCAGCAGACAGGTTGAAGCCGCCGTCAGCAAAGCGGGTTATACCCTGCGCAGCGAAACGGCGCCCGCAGAAAAAACGTCCCCGCTAAAAGAAAATCTGCCGCTCATTACCCTCATCATCATGATGGCCCTGAGCTGGGGGCTGGAGCAAATCAACCACCCGTTCGGCAACCTGGCGTTTATCGCCACCACGCTGGTTGGCCTGTTCCCGATTGCGCGTCAGGCGCTGCGTCTGATGAGAAGCGGCAGCTGGTTTGCCATCGAAACGCTGATGAGCGTGGCGGCTATCGGGGCGCTATTTATTGGCGCGACGGCGGAAGCGGCGATGGTGCTGCTGCTGTTCTTAATTGGCGAACGCCTTGAGGGCTGGGCGGCGAGCCGGGCGCGTAAAGGGGTGAGCGCGCTGATGGCGCTGAAGCCGGAAACCGCCACTCGCGTGATAAACGGTACTCGTGAAACGGTCGCCATCAACACCCTGCGCCCGGGCGACGTGATTGAAGTGCCCGCAGGCGGACGTCTGCCAGCCGATGGGACCCTCATTACCGCCACCGCGAGCTTTGACGAAAGCGCCCTGACCGGGGAATCCATCCCGGTAGCGCGCGCGGCAGGTGAAAAGGTGCCTGCGGGCGCCACCAGCGTCGACCGACTGGTGCAGTTGACGGTCCTTTCCGAACCGGGCGACAGCGCCATCGACCGCATCCTCAGGCTGATAGAAGAAGCCGAGGAGCGCCGCGCGCCGGTAGAACGCTTTATCGATCGCTTCAGCCGGATTTACACCCCCGCCATCATGCTGGTGGCGCTGCTGGTCACCGTCGTCCCGCCGCTGTTCTTCGGCGCGCCGTGGGAGGGCTGGATTTACAAAGGGCTGACGCTGCTGCTGATCGGCTGTCCGTGTGCGCTGGTGATCTCCACCCCGGCGGCGATTACCTCAGGGCTGGCGGCGGCGGCACGTCGCGGGGCGCTGATTAAGGGCGGCGCGGCGCTGGAACAGCTGAGCCAGGTTCAGCACATCGCCTTCGATAAAACCGGCACGCTGACCGTCGGCAAGCCGCAGGTGACCGGCGTGTATCCGCAGGACATCAGTGAAGACGCCCTGCTGACGCTGGCCGCTGCCGTGGAGCAGGGCTCCACCCACCCTCTGGCGCAGGCGATTGTGCGTGAAGCGAAGGGGCGCGGGCTGACCATCCCTCCGGCAACCGCCCAGCGAGCGCTGGTCGGGTCAGGGATTGAGGCTGTGGTCGAAGGCAAAAAAGTGCTGATCGCCGCGGCAGGCGCGTTCCCGAATCCACAGGTTGAGGCATTAGAGCAGGCCGGGCAGACGGTCGTTGCCGTGATGCAGGGCGGTGTACCGATGGGCATGCTGGCGCTGCGCGACACCCTGCGTGACGATGCGAAAGACGCCGTCGACGCGCTGCACAAGCTGGGGGTACAGGGCGTGATCCTGACCGGTGATAACCCGCGCGCGGCGGCGGCGATTGCCGGCGAGCTGGGGCTGGAGTTTAAGGCCGGATTGTTGCCTGTGGATAAAGTCAGCGCGGTAACCGAGCTGAACGGTCATGCCCCGCTGGCGATGGTCGGGGACGGGATAAACGATGCCCCGGCAATGAAGGCTTCCACCATCGGCATTGCGATGGGCAGCGGCACCGACGTGGCGCTGGAGACCGCCGACGCGGCGCTGACGCACAACCGCCTGACCGGGCTGGCGCAGATGATAGATCTTGCGCGGGCGACGCGGGCCAATATTCGGCAGAACATCGGCATTGCGCTGGGTCTGAAGGGGATTTTCCTGGTCACCACGCTGCTCGGCATGACCGGACTGTGGCTGGCGGTACTGGCGGATACGGGGGCGACGGTGCTGGTGACGGCGAACGCGTTGCGGCTGTTGCGCCGTCGGTAAAAATGCCCGGTGGCGGCTACGCCTTACCGGGCCTACAACATCTCCGAACCGTAACCGTAGGCCGGGTAAGGCGTAGCCGCCACCCGGCATAAAACGGCGTCACTGCATCCCTAGCACCCCCGGCAACCACAATGATATCGCCGGGATGTACGTCACCATCCCCAGCACCACCAGCAACATACCGTAAAACGGCAGCATCGCCCGCACCACGTGCTCGATCTTCTGCTTACTCACCGCGCTCGCCACGAACAGCACCGACCCGACCGGCGGCGTGATCAGCCCAATCCCCAGGTTCACCATCATGATCATCCCGAAATGCACCGGATCGATCCCCAGCGAGTTGGTCACCGGCAGCAGCACCGGGGTCAGGATCAGGATGATCGGCGCCATGTCCATCAGCGTGCCAATCAGCAGCAGCATGATGTTGAGGTACATCAGGATCACGTATTTGTTATCGGACAGCGACGTGAAGAATTCGGTGATGCGCATCGGCAGCTGCATGTAGGTCATTACCGCGCCAAACGCCGCGGCAAAGCCAATCAAAATCATCACGATGGTGACGGTTTTCACCGTGCGACACATTAGCTTCGGCAGTTCATTCCACTTGTAATCGCGGTAAATGAACATGGTGACGAAGAACGCCCACAGGCAGGCCACGGCGGCAGATTCGGTCGCCGTGAATATCCCGGACAAGATCCCGCCGAGGATAATCACCACCGTCATCAGCCCCCACAGAGCATCGAGCATGATTTTCAGCGCCTGCCTGAACGGGATTTTGTCCCCCTTCGGATAGCCGCGCTTGCGGGCGAAGCACAGGCAGAGCACCATCAGGCTCACGCCCAGCAGCAGGCCCGGCAGCACGCCCGCGATAAACAGCGTGGCGATGGAAACCGTTCCCCCTGCCGCCAGGGAGTAAATCACCGAGTTGTGGCTGGGCGGGATCAGGATCGCCTGCACCGACCCGCTGGCCGTCACCGCCGCCGCGTATTCGCGCGGATAGCCCTTCTTCTCCATCTCCGGGATCATCACGCTGCCGATAGACGCCGTATCCGCCACCGACGAGCCGGAAATCGCGCCGAAGAACGTTGATGCCACGATGTTCACCAGCGACAGCCCGCCGCGAATAAAGCCGACAAAAACGTACGCGAAGTTGACCAGCCGTCGGGCAATGCCACCTTCCGCCATGATCGCCCCGGCAAGAATGAAGAACGGGATCGCCAGCAGGGTAAATTTATTCACCCCGCTGGTGATCTGGATCATCAGCGCCTCCAGCGGCAGGTCAATCCACAGCGCGCCCGCCACGGCGCTTAAGCCGACGGCGAAGGCCACCGGCATCCCCAGCGCCAGCAAAATGGCGAGGGTGAATAACAAAACAAACGCATCCATTGTTCACCCCTTAACTGTGATTGCCGATCAGCACGACCGGACGGTTTTCCTGCGAGCCAAACAGCAGGCGTTCAAGCACAAACAGGATCAAAATGGCCGATCCGACAGGTAGCGGCAGATAGCTTTCGCCGGAGGTCAGAAGCGGAAACTCCGCCACCGGCTGCTCCCACAGCTCGACGCACAGCCAGTAGCTGTACCAGCACATCAGGCCTGAAATCATCAGCATCAGCAGATCCACCATCCGCGCGCACACTCTTTGCAGCGACGCGGGCAGGCGGTCGGTGAGCATGTTGACCGCAATATGCGACCCGGCGCGGTAGCTCACCGCCGCGCCGATAAAGGTAAACGTCACCATGCAGATAATGGCGATCGGCTCCGGCCAGGATTCGCCGCGATTAAGCACGTAGCGTGAAAAAATGCCGATGGGGATGACAATCGTCATCACCAACAGCGAAATACCCGCCACCGCCATGGCGAACAGATACAGACGGTCCATCCACTTCAGGTAGAGTTCGGACATACGTACTCCGGTTTACTGGACGTCAGCGATGGCTTTCATCAGATCCTGATGCTTATCGCCATACTGCGCGCGCACCGGCTCTGTCGCCTTGATAAACACCGTTTTATCGATGTCGTGGAACTGCACCCCGCCGGCCTTCATTTTCGCCAGCGCCTGGTCGTTATACGCATTCCACAGCTTGCGCTGCTCGAACTGCGCTTCGCGGGCCAGCGCCAGGATCTTTTGCTGTTCGTCAGCGCTGAGCTTGTCCCATTTCACTTTGGAATAGAGCAGCATTTCCGGGGTGATGAAGTGGCCGCTCAGCGTGTAGTTTTTGGCGACCGGCATATAGTTGTGGGCGATAAAGGTTGGCGGGTTGTTCTCCGCGCCGTCGATCACCCCGGTCTGCATGCCGCTGTAAACCTCGCTGACGCCCATCGCCACCGAGTTCGCCCCCATCGCTTTCAGCGTGGCCAGCGCCACCGGGCTGCCCTGCACGCGGATTTTCTTCCCTTTCAGATCGTCCGGTTTGACGATCGGCTCTTTGGTGATCAGGTTACGGGTGCCGGAATCCATCCAGCCAAGGAAGACCAGACGCGATTTCGGGTTGGCGGTGAGTTTGTCGCCGATCTGCTTGCCGATATCCCCGTCGATCACCTTGTGCATGTGGTCTTCATCGCGGAATACGTAGGGCAGCGTAAACACTTCGATATCCGGCAGAATGGCAGCCACCGGCGCCATAGAGACGCGGATCATGTCGATCGCCCCCATCTGCGCCTGCTCAATCATCTGCTTTTCATCCCCCAGCACGCCGCCGGGGAAGACCTTAATCTCCAGCTTGCCATCGGTTTGTTGTTTGAGTTTTTCACCCATGTGCTGAACCGCCACCACGTTCGGGTAGCCTTCGGGATGCACATCGGCGGCTTTGATGGTCTGGGCAGAAACGGAGCAGGCAAAAGCAGACAGGCACAGCGCGGCCAGTAACGGCTTGAGGGTCGTTTTCATTGAGTCAACTCCAGGGTAGTGAGATAAGCGTTAAAACGATGTTTTAGTTTTTGACGCTTAAAAATTAGACTACGGCTGGAAAAGGGAGGGTGAAGCGCCTCACAAAAGCGCGAAATTTTGAAACGATGGTTCGAAATTGTGATGAGTACTTGTCGGGTGGCGGCTGCGCCTTACCCGACCTACTACACCCGTAGGCCCGTGCAAGCGAAGCGCCGCCGGGCGTCAGGCCGCACTTACCCCTTACGAATCAAATACCGGTACGGCAAGGTCTCGGTTTGCTGCGCCACCAGTTCATGTTCCATAAAGGTACAAAAGCCGGGGATATCACGGGTGGTAGCCGGGTCGTCAGCGACGATCAGCAGCGTTTCGCCGGTCTGCATGTTGCGCACGGTTTTGCGCACCATCATTACCGGCTCCGGGCAGCGGAGGCCCTGAGCATCAAGCGTGTGGTCTGGGCTGGAAAACAGGTCGGTCATTTTCTTCTCGTTCAGGTAAAAACGGCTGTAGTTTACGCCCCGCTATCGCCAATGCAAACCAGGTTAACGATTGCGTGAAAATTAGCCATTGCAAAGTGTCGTCAAAGCAGTATCATGCGGCGGCTTTATTGGGTTCCCTCACCCCAAATATTAATCAAAAAGGTACAATATGAACTCCTTTACACAATCGCAGCGCGTCAAGGCGTTGTTCTGGCTTTCGCTATTTCATCTGCTGGTGATCATCTCCAGTAACTATCTGGTACAGCTCCCCATCTCCATTTTTGGTTTCCATACCACCTGGGGCGCGTTCAGTTTCCCGTTTATTTTCCTCGCGACGGATTTAACCGTGCGTATTTTTGGCGCACCGCTGGCGCGGCGGATTATTTTTGCGGTGATGATCCCGGCACTGTTTGTCTCCTACGCCATCTCCTCGCTGTTTTACATGGGCAGCTGGCAGGGCTTCGAAGCGCTGACGCACTTCAACCTGTTCGTCGCGCGTATTGCCACCGCCAGCTTTATGGCTTATGCCCTGGGGCAGATCCTCGATGTCCACGTGTTTAACCGCCTGCGTCAAAACCATCGCTGGTGGATGGCACCAACGGCCTCCACGCTGTTCGGTAACGTGAGCGATACGCTGGCCTTCTTCTTCATCGCCTTCTGGCGCAGCCCGGACGCCTTCATGGCAGAACACTGGATGGAAATCGCTCTGGTGGACTACGCCTTTAAGGTGCTTATCAGCCTGGTTTTCTTCCTGCCGATGTACGGCGTACTGTTGAATATGCTGCTGAAAAGGCTGGCAGATAAATCTGAAATCTCCGCATTGCAGGCAGGTTAAGGGTTCGCTTTATCAGTTGTGATAAGATGAACGAATGAGCCGTTATGGCCGTTTATCGAAAGGAAGAAGTCAATGCGCAATCTGGTTAAATATGTCGGGATTGGCCTGCTGGTTGTTGGCCTTGCAGCCTGTGATAACAGCGACACCAAAACGCCTGCTCAGGGCGCGTCAGCAGAAAGCAACGCCACCGGTCAGCCGGTGAGCCTGATGGATGGCAAACTCAGTTTCTCTCTGCCTGCGGACATGACCGACCAGAGCGGTAAGCTGGGCACCCAGGCGAACAATATGCACGTCTATTCCGATGCCACCGGCCAAAAAGCGGTGATTGTGATCGTCGGTGACGATACCAGCGAAGATCTGGGCGTGCTGGCCAAACGCCTGGAAGATCAGCAGCGCAGCCGCGACCCGCAGCTTCAGGTGGTCACCAACAAGTCTGTTGAACTGAAAGGCCACACGCTGCAACAGCTGGACAGCATCATCTCTGCCAAAGGCCAGACCGCGTACTCCTCCGTGGTGCTCGGCAAGGTGGACAATAAACTGCTGACCATGCAGATCACCTTGCCGGCAGACAATCAGCAGAAAGCGCAGACCGCCGCTGAAAACATCATTAACACCCTTGTGATCCAGTAATCGTTCACCGGGATGCCGTGGCCTCCGTCGCTTGCGCCGGGGGCCATTTTTTTGCCACGACTTTCAGACTAACACGCCAGACGAAGCCCATCCGGCGCACTACAATTAACACGCCCCCCGGAAAAAGGAATTCTTATGACTGCCAGCCCGCCCGACAAAGCCGGACTTCATATTTTATTAAAACTTGCCTGCCTGGTGGTTATCCTTGCGGGTATCCACGCGGCGGCGGATATCATTGTTCAGCTTCTGCTGGCGCTGTTTTTCGCCATTGTGCTCAACCCGCTGGTGACATGGTTTTTACGCCGGGGCATCAGCCGCCCGGTCGCGATTACCATTGTGGTGATGGTGATGCTGGTTGTCCTGACGGCGCTGTTCGGCGTGCTCGCCGCCTCGCTGAGCGAATTTTCCACCATGCTGCCGCAGTACAATAAAGAGCTGACGCGCAAGCTGGTCGATCTTCAGCGCATGTTGCCGTTCGTGAATCTGCATATCTCACCGGAACGGATGCTGCGTCGGATGGATTCCGAGAAGGTGATGACCTACGCCACCACGTTGATGACCGGGCTTTCCGGGGCAATGGCCAGCATTCTGCTGCTGGTGATGACGGTGGTGTTTATGCTGTTCGAAGTGCGCCACGTGCCGTATAAACTGCGTTTTGCCCTGAACAATCCTCAGATCCACATTGCCGGCTTGCACCGTGCGCTGAAGGGCGTATCAAAATATCTGGCTCTGAAAACGCTGTTAAGCCTGTGGACCGGCGTGATCGTCTGGCTGGGGCTGGTACTGCTGGACGTGCAGTTCGCGCTGATGTGGGGCGTGCTGGCCTTTTTACTGAACTACGTACCCAATATCGGCGCGGTGCTTTCCGCCGTTCCGCCGATGATCCAGGCGTTCCTGTTTAACGGTTTTTACGAGTGCATGCTGGTAGGGGCGCTGTTCCTCGTCGTGCATATGGTGCTGGGTAACATTCTCGAGCCGCGCATGATGGGCCATCGTCTGGGCATGTCGACGATGGTGGTGTTTTTATCGTTACTGATCTGGGGATGGCTGCTGGGTCCGGTGGGCATGCTGCTCTCCGTGCCGCTTACCAGCGTCTGTAAAATCTGGATGGAAACCACGAAAGGAGGCAGTAAACTCGCCATTCTTCTGGGTCCGGGTCGGCCAAAAAGCCGTTTGCCGGGATAACCGGGTGGAAAGGGTCAAAAGTGACGTTTATTCGCCAGCGCGACGACAACATTGTACGATGTGCGCAGCAAATCGCGCTGGCGAAGAAAAAGTCACAGAAACAGGTTTATCGCGGACGCGCGTAGATGAAATTTACACTTACCCTTATCGACTGGCAGGCAAGAGCGCCAGGACTCAGCGATGCCGACGAATGGCAGGCATGGTCACGCCGGTCTGACGCCATCGATCCCGCTGCACCGCTGGCGAAACTGACCGATCTGCCGATGATGACCGCCCGCCGCCTGAATTCAGGCAGCAGGCTGGCCGTCGATCTTGGCCTGATGATGCTGCGCAAACACCGCATCGATGCCGTCGTCTACAGCAGCCGTCATGGGGAGCTGGAGCGCAATTTCCGTATTCTCCAGGCCCTGGCGGCAGAACAGCCCGTTTCCCCCACCGATTTTGCCATGTCGGTACACAACTCGGCTGTCGGCAATCTCACTATCGCCGCGCGTCAGCCTGTTGTCTCTTCGTCGGTTTCCGCCGGTATGGATACCTTCCAGCAGAGCTTGTGCGACGTGCTGAGCCTGCTGCATGCGGGCTACTCCCGCGTGTTGCTGGTGGATTTCGACGGTCTGCTGCCTGATTTTTATCACGCCGGGCTGCCGCCGCAGATGCCCGTCTGGCCCTACGCGCTGGCGCTGGTGATTGAGGCGGGAAATACGCTCAGCTGTGAAACGCACGTCAACCGCACGCCTGAAGAGCCCGCGCTGCCGCAAAGCCTCCAGTTCCTGCGCCATTACCTGCGGGACGAGCGCCAGTTTACCCTGCCGGGCGAGCGCCTGCTGTGGCAATGGACGCGCCAATGAGAGGGTTACGTTCCCGCCTCGATCGGATATGGCGGATGCTGATGACCGGATTGTGCTTCGTCCTGTTCGGCCTCGGCGGGCTGACGCTGTCGCTGGTGTGGTTTAACCTGCTGCTGATTTTCCAGCGCGACCGCACTCAACGTCGCCGCCTGGCACGCCGCACTATTTCTGCCAGTTTTCGCCTGTTCCTCGCGGTGGTACGCGGTGCAGGGGTACTGGATTACCGTTTCAACAACCTGGACGTTCTGCGCGCCGAGCGGGGCTGTCTGGTGATTGCGAATCATCCCTCGCTGCTGGACTACGTTCTACTGGCGTCGGTGATGAACGAAACCGACTGTCTGGTGAAAAGCGCGTTGCTGCGCAACCCGTTCGTCAGCGGCGTGATCCGCGCGGCTGACTATCTGATTAACAGCGAAGCCGACACGCTGCTTGCCGCAAGCCAGCAGCGTCTGTCCCAGGGCGACACCCTGCTTATCTTCCCTGAAGGCACCCGCACCCAGGTGGGGGAAGCCATGACCCTGCAACGTGGGGCGGCGAATATCGCCGTTCGCTGCAACAGCGCCGTGCGCGTGGTGGTGATCCACTGTAGTGAACGGATGCTGGATAAACAGAGCAGCTGGTATAACGTGCCCCCCAACAAACCTGTTTTCACCGTGGATGTTCGCGAACGCATCAACATTCATGATTTTTATGATGCGAGTCAGCACGAACCCGCGCTGGCAGCAAGGCAGTTAAACCGGCATATGCAGCATCAGTTAACAACCGGTCTTCAATCTTTGTCAGGAACGAAAGATGCAAGCGCTCTATCTTGAAATTAAGAATCTCATTATCTCTACGCTGAATCTGGAAGAACTTACCCCAGAGGATATTGATACAGACGCCGCGCTCTTTGGCGACGGCCTCGGTCTGGACTCAATCGACGCCCTTGAGCTGGGGCTGGCGGTAAAAAATCAGTACGGCGTAGTGCTTTCTGCCGAAAGTGACGAGATGCGTCAGCACTTCTATTCCGTTGCCACGCTCGCGGCTTTTATCCATCAACAACGCGCCTGAGAATGACCGCTATGACAGAACAACAAACGATTTATCAGGAAGTCTCTGCGCTTCTTATTACGCTGTTTGAAATCGCCCCGGAGGATATTACCCCTGAGGCACGTCTTTACGAGGATCTGGATCTCGACAGCATTGATGCCGTCGATATGGTGGTGCACCTGCAAAAGAAAACGGGCCATAAAATCAAGCCCCAAACCTTCAAAGCGGTGCGCACGGTGCAGGACGTCGTGGACGTTGTGGAACAGCTTCAGCGCGACGCGTAACGTGCGTTCGATTCCAGTTCTTCCCGCCCTGACGGGGCTGATGCTGCTGGCATGGCCGTTTTTGATCGGCTTCGGGCTGGCGAATAATAGCCTGCACGGGATAGTGGCCGTGATGGCGCTGGTGCTGCTGTTGCGCGTCTGCCAGGCCCGTCGGCAGGGCGGCCCCCTGGGTTATCTGTTCGTGAGCGTGGCGCTGGCCGGCATAGCACTTTGCGCGGCGAGCTACGTCCTGCACGCGCACCAGTGGGTGCTGTTATATCCGGTGGTGGTGAATCTGGTGATGCTGGTGGTGTTTGGCGGTTCGCTGTGGACGGCAATGCCTGTTGTTGAACGGCTGGCGCGCCTGCGTGAACCGGATCTCTCCCCCGTCGGGGTACGTTACACGCGCCGGGTTACCCAAGTCTGGTGCGGCTTTTTTATTATCAACGGGGCGATCGCGCTGTTTACCGTATTACACGCCGATATCCGTCTGTGGACGCTGTGGAATGGGATGATTGCCTATCTCCTGATGGGCACGCTGATGGCTGGCGAGTGGCTGGTGCGACAACGGGTGATTAAAAACGATGCTTAACCCTCTTCCGCTTAGCCAGTGGCTCAGTGCGCCCCGCCCTGACGACTCCCCTGTCGCCTGGCAGGACGACCGCCTCTGGACGCTTGGCGATCTGCGCCACGACGTCACTCAGCTGGTCGACACGCTGCGTCGTGAAGATGGCGAACGCTGGGCGTTGTGCATCGAAAACGGTTATCTGTTTATTGTCGCGCTGCTGGCGACGCTGCATGCGGGTAAAACGCCGGTCCTCCCCGGGCACAGCCGGGCGGCGCAGCTTAACGAACAGCGGGCGCTGTTCAGCGGCGTCCTGAGCGACACCACGCTCGATTTTCAGGGGCGACAGCTGCGGGTGGCTTCCGCGCAGCGGGCAGGCCATCCCTTTTCACCGCTGCCAGCCATCGGTGAGACGCGCACGATCGAGCTTTACACCTCCGGCTCGACCGGCACGCCGCAGCGGGTAAGTAAGCCGGTGGTCAGCCTTGATCGTGAGGCTCGTCTGCTGGCGGCGCATTTTGGCGAGCGTCTGGCGGGCTGTCACGTCGTGGCTTCCGTGGTGCTGCACCACCTGTATGGCCTGACGTTTCGTGTTGTCTTACCCATGGCGCTCGGCCTGCCGCTGCATGCCAGCCTGCTCAACTATGCCGAGCAGCTCTCTGCCCTTCCCGACGATAAACGCTACCTTTTCATCAGCAGTCCGGCGTTTCTCAAGCGGCTGGACGCGTCGCTGACGCCGCCCCCCGTCAACCTGCTCGTCTCCGCCGGCGGCGCGCTGCCCTGGCAGGAGGTCGCCGCGGTTCAGGCCTGGCTCAACGTCTGGCCGGATGAAATATACGGCAGCACGGAAACGGGCGTAATGGCCTGGCGCTACCGTCAGGAGGAAAGCACGCGCTGGCAGCCTTTCCCCGGCGTGGCGTTTCACGGCGATCGCGTGACGTCGCCGCTGATCCCCGAGGCGGAGGGAATCGTGCTGGATGATATCCTGCACTTCACGGCTGACGGGCAGTTCAGCCTCGTCGGGCGTCGTGGTCGGGAGGTCAAAATTGAAGATAAGCGCATTTCACTCGATGACATTGAGCACCGCCTGCTGGCGCTGGACGGCATCCGCGAGGCCGCCGCGCTGACGGTGACGCGCGGCGGGCGTCAGGGCATTGGCGTATTGCTGGTGCTGAATGAAGCGGTGCGTCAGCAACACGAACAGAGCAAAACAGCGCAGGAGCTCGCCTGGCGACGCGCCCTTCGCCCCTGGCTTGAACCGGTTGCCGTACCGCGCTACTGGCGGATCGTTGATGAAATCCCGGTCAACAGCATGAACAAGCGCGTGACTGCGCAGCTACAGGAGTTGTTTCATGAAGATCCCTGAAATCGGGCGCCTCCAGCCCGATCCACAGCATCTGGAGATAACCTTTTATCTTGATCCTGACCTGCTCTGGTTTAAGGGACATTTCGCCGTACAGCCGCTGCTGCCGGGCGTGGCGCAGCTCGACTGGGTGATGCATTACGCCGCCGCGCTGGCGTCGGGCTACCGTTTTCACAGTATTCAGAACGTGAAGTTCGCCGCCCCGCTGTTGCCGGAGAACACGGTCACGCTGCTCCTTGCCTGGCAGCCTGAACGCCAGTTGCTGACCTTCAGCTACCAGCGCCATGCGGGTAACCAGCGCCACACCGCCAGCAGCGGGAAGATTCGCTTATGTCAGTAACCTTCCGTCCCTGCGTGCTGATCCCCTGCTACAACCACGGGGCGATGATGGCTTCGGTGCTAGCGCGCCTGGCACCTTTCGATCTGCCCTGTCTGGTGGTGGACGACGGCAGCGATGAAACCACGCGCCGCACGCTTGAAGCGCTGGCGGCGGATCGTCCGCAGATCACACTGCTGCGGCTGGCCGAAAACAGCGGCAAAGGCGCAGCGGTGATGCAGGGGCTGAAAGCCTGCGCCGATCGCGGCTTCACCCACGCCGTTCAGGTGGACGCTGACGGCCAGCACGCTATCGAGGACATTCCCAAACTGCTGGCGCTGGCCGGGCGTCATCCCGATGCGCTCATTTCCGGGCAGCCCGTTTACGATGACTCAATCCCCCGTTCGCGCCTGTACGGGCGCTGGATAACGCACGTCTGGGTCTGGATTGAAACCCTCTCCCTGCAACTGAAAGACAGTATGTGCGGGTTTCGCGTTTACCCGATAGCCCCGGTTCTGCGCCTTGCAGCAACCACGCCGCTCGGCAGGCGAATGGATTTTGATACCGAAGTGATGGTGCGCCTCTACTGGCAGGGCAACACCAGCTATTTTCTGCCCACCCGCGTGACCTATCCGCCGGACGGGGTATCCCATTTCGATGCCCTGAAAGACAACGTGCGCATCTCGTTGATGCATACCCGTCTGTTTCTCGGCATGCTGCCGCGCATTCCTTCCCTGCTGATGCGTCGCCGCTCACAGCACTGGGCGCAGCAGCAGGAGGTAAAAGGATTATGGGGCATGCGCCTGATGCTACGCGTCTGGCAGCTGCTGGGGCGAAAGGCGTTTACCGCCCTGCTGTGGCCGGTTACCGCCGTCTACTGGCTGACCGCCCGCTCTGCGCGTCAGACGTCGCAGCAGTGGCTGACGCGGGTTAAAACGGTGATGGCACAGCGGCAAATGCCGCAACCCGCGCGGCTTAACAGTTTTTTCCACTTCCTGCGCTTCGGTCATGCCATGCTGAACAAAGTGGCCAGCTGGCGCGGCGAAATGAAACTCCATCGCGATCTGGTCTTTGCGCCAGGCGCGCAGGAGACGCTGGGGCTCGACGATCCTCAGGGCAAACTGCTGCTCGCGTCGCATCTTGGCGATGTGGAAGCCTGTCGGGCGCTGGCCCAGCGCGAAGGGGCGAAAACCATCAACGCGCTGGTCTTCAGCGACAACGCCAGACGCTTTAAGCAGGTGATGGAGGAGATGGCACCGCAGGCGGGCATTCACCTGATGCCGGTCACCGACATTGGCCCGGAGACTGCGATCCTCATTAAAGAGAAGCTGGATCGCGGCGAATGGGTGGCGATCGTGGGCGATCGCATCGCCGTCACCCCGCAGCGCGGCGGTAGCTGGCGGGTGATATGGAGCGAATTTATGGGCCAGCCCGCGCCGTTCCCGCAGGGGCCGTTTATCCTGGCGTCCATTTTGCGCTGCCCGGTGGTGCTGATTTTTGCCCTCTGCCAGCAGGGAAAGCTGACTCTGCACTGCGAGCCGTTTGCCGACCCGCTGCTGCTGCCGCGCGGCGAACGCCAGCAGGCGCTACAGCAGACCGTCGACCGCTATGCGCAGCGGCTGGAGCATTACGCGCTCTTGTCGCCGCTCGACTGGTTTAATTTTTTCGATTTCTGGCAGCTGCCAGAGGTCAACGAGAAGGAGTAAAGGGTGCTGACCGATCCCCGCTTTACGGCTGAAGTTGAAATCACCGTTCCGTTCCACGACGTCGATATGATGGGCGTGGTGTGGCACGGCAACTACTTCCGCTACTTTGAGATTGCCCGCGAAGCGCTGCTCAACCAGTTTGATTACGGCTATCGCCAGATGAAAGCGTCCGGCTACGTCTGGCCGGTGGTGGATACCCGGGTGAAATACCGCGACGCGGTGACCTTCGAGCAGCGCATTCGCGTCCGCGCCCACATTGAAGAGGTTGAAAACCGTCTGCGCATCGCCTATCAAATCTTCGACGCGCAAACCGGGAAACGCACCACCACCGGCTACACCATTCAGGTGGCGGTGGAAGAAGCAAGCCGGGAGATGTGCTTTGTCAGCCCGGCCATTCTGTTCGAACGCATGGGGATCGCGCCATGAAATGGATAACGCTACTCGCGCTGCTGGTAAGCCCGCTGGTGAACGCGATCACGCTGGATGAACTGCAACAGCGGTTTGCGGAGCAACCGGTAGTGCGCGCACACTTCGAACAGATCCGCACGATCAAGGATATGCCTCAGCCCCTGCGCTCGCAGGGGGAGATGCTGATCGCCCGTGACAATGGCCTGCTGTGGGATCAAAAAGCGCCGTTCCCGATGACGCTGCTGCTGGATGACAAACGGATGGTGCAGATCGTCAACGGTCAGTCGCCGCAGACCATTACCGCCGACACTAACCCGCAGATGTTCCAGTTCAACCATCTGCTGCGGGCGCTGTTCCAGGCCGACCGCAAGGTGCTGGAAGAGAACTTCCGCGTCGATTTCAAAGGCCTGGGCGAAGGCCGCTGGTCACTGGTGCTGACGCCCGTCACCACGCCGCTGGACAAGATTTTCTCCACCCTTGATTTGAAGGGCGCGATCTATCTGGAATCCATTCGCCTGAACGATAAGCAGGGCGACACGACGGATATCGCCCTCTCCCGCCACCAACTGACGCCCGCCCGCCTGACCGATGCAGAACGCCAGCGCTTTGCCGCACCGTAACGCCCTGCGCCCGGCGCTGCTGTGGGCCGCGGTATGCCTGATCCTGCTGGGCGTGCTGCTGTCGCTGCTGCCCGGCGCGCGGCTGAACAGCAGCGTGCTCGCCATGCTGCCGAAACAGACGCTCGGCGCGATCCCTCCCGCTCTCAACGACGGATTTATGCAGCGCCTCGACCGCCAGCTCATCTGGCTGGTCAGCCCCGGCAAACAGCCGGACCCGCGCGTGGCGCAGCAGTGGTTAACCCTGCTGCAACGCAGCCAGGCGCTGAGTGTCGTAAAAGGTCCGCTGGACGCCGCCGGGCAACAGGCCTGGGGAGATTTCTTCTGGCAACACCGCAATGGCCTGGTCGATCCGGCCACCCGCGCCCGCCTGCAAAACGGCGGTCAAGCACAGGCCCAGTGGATCCTGTCCCAGCTCTACTCCGCCTTTTCCGGCGTGAGCGGCAAGGAGCTGCAAAACGATCCGCTGATGCTGATGCGCGGCGCGCAGCTCGCGCTGGCGAAAAACAGCCAAAAGATGCAGCTGATGGACGGCTGGCTGGTGACAAAAGATGCGGCCGGGAACTACTGGTATCTGCTGCACGGCGAGCTGGCGGGCTCATCGTTTGATATGCAGCAAACCCACCAGCTGGTGACCACCCTTAACGCGTTGCAGCAGACGCTGAAAAGCCAGTATCCACAGGCGCAGCTGCTCTCGCGCGGGACGGTGTTCTACAGCGATTACGCCAGCCAACAGGCTAAAAACGATATTTCCACACTTGGCGTCGCCACGGTGCTCGGGGTGATCCTGCTGATTGTGTCGGTGTTTCGCTCCGTGCGTCCGCTGCTGCTGAGCCTGCTCTCCATTGCCATCGGCGCGCTGGCGGGGACGGTCGTGACGCTGCTGCTGTTCGGTGAACTGCACCTGATGACGCTGGTGATGAGCATGAGCATCATCGGCATCTCGGCGGACTATACGATTTACTACCTCACGGAGCGGATGGTGCACGGCGCGGAACACTCGCCCTGGCAAAGCCTGGCGAAAGTACGTAACGCGCTGCTGCTGGCGCTGCTGACCACCGTCGTGGCGTATCTCTTCATGATGCTGGCCCCCTTCCCCGGCATTCGTCAGATGGCGGTGTTCGCCGCCGCAGGGTTGAGCGCCTCGTGCCTGACGGTAATGTTCTGGCATCCGTGGCTGTGCCGGGGCATGCCGGTCCGCCCGGTCCCCCTGAGAGGGATGATGCAGCGCTGGCTGAACGCCTGGCGCGACAGTAAATCCCTCTCTGTCGGGCTGCCGGTAGCGCTGGCGCTGCTCTCCGCCATCGGGATCGCCAGCCTGCGGGTGGATGACGATATCGCCCGGCTTCAGGCGCTGCCGCAGGACATTCTGGCGCAGGAAAAAACCATCACCGCCCTGACCGGGCAAAATGTCGATCAGAAGTGGTTCGTGGTGTACGGCGCGTCGGCTCAGGAAACGCTGGAGCGGCTGGAGGCGTTTACCCCGGCGCTGGCGCAGGCGCAAAAAGCCGGTGAATTAACCCGCTGGCGCACCCTGCCGCTGAACTCGCTGGCGCGGCAGAACAGCGATCTGCATCTTCTGCGTAACGCCGCGCCGACGGTGATGAAAATGCTGCAAAGCACGGGGCTGAACGCCGTCCCACCGAACCTGAACGCCATGCCTGTCAGCGTGGAAGCGTGGCTCGCCAGCCCGGCCAGCGAGGGCTGGCGTTTGCTGTGGCTGACGCTGCCGGACGGCAAAAGCGGTGTGCTGGTCCCGGTCGATGGCGTCAGAAACAGCGCCGCGCTCGGTGAGCTGGCCGCCCGCCATCCCGGGGTCGTCTGGGTTGACCGTAAGGCCAGCTTCGACAGCCTGTTTGCGCTCTACCGCTCGCTGCTGACGGGGCTGCTGGGCGTGGCGCTGGCGGTGATTGCCTGCGGCGCGATGCTACGCCTCGGCTGGCGAAAAGGGCTGGTGGCGCTGGTGCCGTCCGTGCTGTCGCTGGGCGGCGGGCTGGCGGCGCTGGCCGTGACGGGCCATCCGGTGAACCTGTTTTCCCTGCTGGCGCTGGTGCTGGTCCTCGGCATTGGCATTAACTACACGCTGTTTTTCAGCAACCCGCGCGGCACGCCGCTGACCTCCATGCTGGCGATTACCCTCGCCATGATGACTACCCTGCTGACGCTGGGGATGCTGGTGTTCAGCACCACTCAGGCCATCAGCAGCTTTGGCATTGTGCTGGTGAGCGGTATCTTCACCGCGTTCCTGCTCGCCCCGCTGGCGATGCCGTCTAACAAAGAGAACTTACCATGACCCGTTTCATTCGCCTGGCGGCAGTGATGATGGCCCTGTTGCTGGCGGGGTGTAGCCATACGACGAACCGCGATGACGCGCGCCCTCAGGCCTGGCTCCAGCCCGGCACCCGCGTCACGCTGCCCCCGCCGGGCATCACGCCTGCCATCCGCGCGCAGCAGTTGCTTACCGGCAGTTTTAAAGGCCAGACCCAGTCGCTGCTGGTGATGCTGAACGCCGACGGAGATAAAGTGACGCTTGCCGGCCTCTCCTCCGTCGGGATCCGCCTGTTCCTCGCCACCTACGACGACACCGGGATCCACACCGAGCAGTCGGTTGTGATGCCACAGCTGCCGCCCGCCAGCCAGGTGCTGGCCGACGTGATGCTGAGCCACTGGCCGCTCAGCGCCTGGCAGCCGCAGTTGCCGAAAGGCTGGACGCTGAACGATACTGACACCAGACGCGAACTGCGCAACCCCGAGGGCAAACTGGTCACGGAAATTGTCTACCTGAACCGTAACGGCAGGCGCGATCCGATTAGCATTGTGCAGCACGCTTTTCACTACCACATCACCATTCAATATCTGGGTGACTGAGATGATTTACCTTTCTGCCGTTGGCATGGTCAACGCGCTCGGCAACTCGGCTGATGAAATAGCGGCAAACCTGATCGCTGGCGTGGCCCCCGGGATGCGCCAGCGTGCGGGCTGGCTACAGGGCTTACCCGAGGCCGTGCTGGGAGGTGTGGAGGGTGAACTACCCCCTGTCCCCGAGTCTTTTTCCGCCCATCGCAGCCGTAACAACCAGCTGCTGCTGGCGGCGCTGGCGCAAATCCGGCCCGCCGTCGATGCGGCCATTGCGCGCGTAGGGCGCGACCGCGTGGCGGTTGTGCTGGGCACCAGCACCTCCGGGCTGGACGAGGGTGATGAGTACGTGCGCCGCGCGCAAAACGGCGAGAGCAGCCCGCAGTGGCAATATCCGCAGCAGGAGCTGGGCGATCCGTCGCGCTTTCTCGCCCGCTGGCTTGCGCTGGACGGCCCGGCGTATACCATCTCAACCGCCTGCTCCTCCAGCGCGCGGGCGATCGTCAGCGGTCGTCGTCTGATTGACGCCGGGCTGGTGGACGTCGCCATCGTCGGCGGGGCCGACAGCCTGAGCCGCATGCCGGTCAACGGCTTCAACAGCCTGGAGTCCTTCTCCCCAACCCTGTGCGAACCGTTTGGCCGCCACCGTCGGGGGATCACCATTGGCGAAGCGGCGGCACTGATGGTGCTGACCCGCGAGCCGGGCGAGGTTGCGCTCCTGGGCGCGGGGGAATCCAGCGATGCGTACCATATTTCCGCCCCGCATCCGCAGGGCGAAGGGGCGATCCGCGCCATCAACCAGGCGCTGAACGAGGCGGGCATGACGGCGGCGGACGTCGGCTATATCAACCTGCACGGCACCGCTACGCCGCTGAACGATCGCATTGAGGCGCAGGTGATCCACGATCTCTTTGGCGACCGCGTGCCGTGCAGCTCCACGAAACATCTTACCGGCCACACTCTGGGCGCAGCGGGGATCACCGAGGCCGCCCTGAGCTGGCTGATCCTGACCCGAGACCTGCCGCTGCCGCCGCAGGATTTTTCCCGCTACGCGCCAGACGACACCCTGCCAGCCTTCGGCCTGCTGCACCAGAGCGCACCGCTGAATAAACCGGCGATCCTGTCAAACTCCTTTGCGTTTGGCGGCAACAACGCCAGCCTTCTGCTGGGGAGGGTATGATGCGCTACTTACCTCCCGGGGATTATCTTCCTCACGACACGCCGATGCTGCTGCTTGAGAGCGTGGAAAACGTCACCGATGACCGCGCCGTTTGCAGCGTGACGGTGAACGATCGGGGCGTTCTGGCTCCGTTCCTGGACGCGGACGGCAACCTGCCTGGCTGGTTTGCGCTGGAGCTGATGGCCCAGACCGTGGGCGTCTGGTCTGAATGGCACCGGATGCAAAAAGGGCTGCCGCACTGTGCGCTGGGCATGGTGCTGGGCGCGCGCGAGCTGGTGTGCGACGCAGGGCATTTTGCCGCAGGCAGCACGCTGAACATCACCATCGAACGTCTGATGCAGGATGAACGCTTTGGCAGCTTCGAGTGCGCCATTCATGCGGATAGTGTCTCCCTCGCCACGGGCCGCGTGAACACCTTCCAGCCGAGCGAAGAAGAATTAACATCACTTTTCAATCAGGGAACGCCATCATGAGATCCGTACTGGTCACAGGTGCCAGCAAAGGCATTGGCCGCGCAATTGCCCTTCAGCTTGCGGCTGACGGTTTCACCGTGGGTGTGCATTACCACCGCGATGCCGCTGGCGCACAGGAGACACTCGATGCGATTGTTCAGGCGGGCGGCACGGGCCGTTTACTTGCTTTCGACGTGGGCAACCGCGAGCAGTGCCGCGCGGTGCTGGAACAGGAAATGGCGGACCACGGCGCATGGTATGGCGTGGTCAGTAACGCAGGCATCACCCGCGACGGCGCGTTTCCGGCGCTCAGCGAGGATGACTGGGACAGCGTGATCCACACCAATCTCGACAGTTTCTATAACGTTATCCATCCCTGCATTATGCCGATGATCGGCACCCGCAAGGGCGGGCGGATTATCACCCTGTCGTCGGTTTCTGGTCTGATGGGCAACCGCGGGCAGGTGAACTACAGCGCGGCGAAAGCCGGGATCATCGGCGCCACCAAAGCGCTCGCCACCGAGCTGGCAAAACGCAAAATCACCGTCAACTGCATCGCGCCGGGGCTGATCGATACCGGCATGATCGAGATGGACGAAGCTGCGCTGCACGCGGCGATGTCGATGATCCCGATGCAGCGTATGGGCCAGGCCGAGGAGTTCGCCGGGCTGGCGAGTTACCTGATGTCGGATAAAGCAGGCTATGTGACGCGTCAGGTGATTTCGATTAACGGAGGCATGCTATGACCCGCCGGGTAGTGATTACGGGCATGGGCGGCGTCACCGCGTTCGGCGAGGACTGGCCGACCATCTCGCGCCGTCTGCGCGAGTATGAAAATGCGGTGCGTACCATGACGGAGTGGCAGGCGTATGACGGCCTGCAAACCCTGCTCGCCGCGCCGATTGAAGACTTCACTCTCCCCGCTCACTATACCCGTAAGCGCATTCGCGCCATGGGCCGGGTGTCGCTGCTCTCTACCCGCGCCACCGAGCTGGCGCTGGAGCAGGCGGGACTGATCGACGACGCGGTGCTGACCAACGGTCAGACCGGCATCGCCTACGGCTCGTCGACCGGCAGCACCGGGCCGGTCAGCGAGTTTGCCTCTATGCTCACCGAAAAGCACACCCACAACATCACCGGCACCACCTACGTGCAGATGATGCCGCACACCACGGCGGTGAATACCGGGCTGTTCTTTGGCCTGCGCGGACGGGTGATCCCCACCTCGAGCGCCTGTACCTCTGGCAGCCAGGCGATTGGCTACGCCTGGGAAGCGATTCGTCACGGCTACCAGACGGTGATGGTGGCAGGCGGCGCGGAAGAGCTGTGCCCGTCGGAAGCGGCGGTTTTCGATACCCTGTTTGCCACCAGCCAGCGTAACGACGCGCCAAAAACCACGCCGTCGCCGTTTGACGTTCAGCGCGATGGTCTGGTGATTGGCGAAGGGGCGGGCACGCTGGTGCTGGAAGCGCTGGATCACGCCAGAGCGCGCGGGGCGACAATCTATGGCGAGATCGTGGGCTTTGCCACCAACTGCGATGCGGCGCACATCACCCAGCCCCAGCGTGAAACCATGCAGGTGTGTATGGCGCAGTCGCTGGCGATGGCGGGCCTTGGCCCTCAGGAGATTGGCTACATTTCTGCCCACGGCACGGCAACCGATCGCGGGGACATCGCCGAGAGTCAGGCGACCGCCGCCATTTTCGGCGACAGCGTGCCCATCTCATCCTTAAAGAGTTATTTCGGCCATACCCTGGGCGCCTGCGGCGCGCTGGAAGCCTTGCTGAGTCTGCACATGATGCGGGAGGGCTGGTTCACGCCAACGCTCAATTTAAGACAACCGGATGAGCAATGCGGCGCTTTAGATTATATTATGGGGGAAACCCGCCCGATTGATTGCGAATTTATTCAGAGCAATAACTTTGCCTTTGGCGGCATCAATACCTCGATAATCATTAAACGCTGGGCGTAACTATGTACCAGTTTGTACTGGGAAAGATCTCCACCCTTAGCGCGGACCCGCTGGCGTCAACGCTCGCAGACATGGCACCTCAGGGTGCACGACACGCTTCCTGGCTTGCAGGCCGGACGCTGCTCGCCAGAACCTTATCCCCCTCACCGCTTCCCGAGATAATTTACGGCGAGCAGGGAAAACCGGCCTTCGCTAACGGCCATCCGCTGTGGTTTAACCTGAGCCACAGCGGGGACGACATTGCCCTGCTGATGAGCGATGAAGGTGAAGTGGGCTGCGATATCGAAGTGATCCGCCCGCGGGAGAACTGGCAGGCGCTGGCGAATGCCGTTTTCAGCCTCACCGAACATGACGAGCTGGAACGTGAAGCGCCGGAAGAGCAGCTTTCCGCATTCTGGCGCATCTGGACGCGCAAAGAGGCAATCGTCAAACAGCGTGGCGGCAGTGCGTGGCAGATTGTCAGTATTGACAGCACCGCCCAGACCCTCCCGGTCAGTCAGCTACGCTTCGGCTCGCTGAGCCTGGCGGTCTGTACCCCTACGCCTTTCACCTTAACGGCGGAAGCGGTTACTTACTCCGGTATTTCTGCGGCATAAAAATGACCAGCACGCCGAGTATAATCAAGCCGACGCCCGCCAGCCCGCGCCAGGAAAAGTGTTCTCCCCAGCCGGGCAGTAAAATTGCAGCACTCCACACCAGGATGTAACTGAGGCTAAGCAAGGCATACGCTTTGCTGAGCGCCATACGATGCAATGCCAGATACCAGCAGCCCATTGAGGCGCAATAGCCTGTCAGCCCCAGCATCAGCGCGCCCGTACCGGGGGCTATATGCCAGAGGGCTGCCCAGAAAGCGTCGCCCATCGGGGGCAGCGTTAACATCGCATGACGCAGCAGCAGCTGCGCCACGCTGACTAACACTACGCTGCATAACGCCCAACACGCACC
This sequence comes from Enterobacter cloacae complex sp. P18RS, assembly GCF_014982105.1. Lineage (NCBI taxonomy): Bacteria > Pseudomonadati > Pseudomonadota > Gammaproteobacteria > Enterobacterales > Enterobacteriaceae > Enterobacter > Enterobacter cloacae complex sp. P18RS. The sequence goes on from NZ_JADCKV010000008.1 coordinate 149,211, forward strand.
GTTCACAGGCTTCCTCCCAGCAAAATAACCCCGACGATAATCAACCCGACGCCCAGCCAGTGACGTAGCGGGACAGGCTCATGCCAGACGATTTTTGCCGCCAGCGTTACCCAGACAAAGTTAAGGCTCAGCATGGGGTACGCCACCCCGACGGGCAGATGCTGCAATACCACCAGCCAGGCAACCATCCCGCCACCCAGCATCAGAAGGGCCAGCCCAAGCCACAGGGCGACCTGCTGACCGCCGCCAGCCCGGGTCGCCTGTTTCTGGCACAGTTGACCTGCGCAGCTCAACAGGCTTGCCAGCACCAGCCAGATCCAGGCCATCACTGCGGCAGATATTGCAGGTAAGCCAGACGCCCCTGAATCGTCAGGTTGTCCGGTTTTGGCAGCCCGGCGCGGGCCAGGTCGTCGTTTTTCGACAGCAGGATCACCAGCGACACCGGTCCCTGCTGACGATGCGCTTCAAGCCAGTGCGCGATATCATCTTTGCTCACAAAACGCCCCTTAGCGTCCGGATAATCCAGACCGTATTTCAGCTCACCGCTCTGCCCATACAAAATGATGTCATTACGCTGAAGCTCCCACGCCAGCCCGGAGGCTATACCAACGTTGTTCGCCAGGACGAATTTACTCATCTGCAATGGCTCGCGAACGGAATCCACCAGCGACTGCGGCTGTTTGGAATCCACTACCCGGTCCGGGATCGCAAAACCCACCAGCAGGGCCAGCCCGGCAGGGCAAAGCGCCGCCAGCCACCAGCGCTGCGGATTTTTAAGGGTAAACCAGCCCACCGAGGCCCAGACCAGAAACGCCACCACGGCACAGAAGACTTTGTACAATTCGACCGGTGTCCAGACCGGATGTTTAGCAAGCCCCCATGGCGATACCACCAGCGCCGCCAGCATGCCAAGCACGCCAAACGCGATATTGATCCCACCGTTAATACGTAACGCTTTTTCGGCGACGGTGCAGGCGTAGCGCGCCATCAGGATCGCCAGCGGCGCAAAGCACGGCAGGATATAGGTCGGCAGCTTGCCTTTGGCGATGCTGAAGAACAGCAGCGGCATCACTATCCAGCCCAGCAGATAAAGCCCCGCCCTCTCGTTTTCTCTGTCTCGCCATCCCAGGCGTAGCGCGCCCGGCAGCATCGCCAGCCACGGCAGACTTCCCGCGATGAGGAACGGCAGATAGTACCAGAACGGCGCTTTATGCTGGGCATCGCTCCGGGCAAAGCGCTGGATATGCTCCACCCAGAAGAAGTAACGCCAGAAATCGGGTTCACGCTGAGCGATTGCCAGCCCCCAGGGCAGGACGATAAGTACGCAGCTGAGGATCGCCAGCCAGCCGAAAACCAGCACCTCCTTCCAGCGTCGTTGCGCAATCACCCACGGCAGCACGCCAATCACCGGTACCGCCAGCGCCAGGAAGCCTTTGGTCATGACGCCCATGCCGCAGGCCAGCCCCAGCAGAATGTAGCCCCCCGCTTTTCCGGCTATCGTTTTCGCCTGCGAAGCCAGCCAGAAGCTGCACATAGCCGCCACCAGCCAGAGGGTGATAATGGGATCCAGCACGGCGTAGGTGCCGATGCCATAGACCAGGAACAGGGTTAAGAAGATCAGGCCGGAGAAGATCGCCACCCGCTTATCCTGCCAGAGACGCCAGGCCAGCCAGATCACCAGCAGCGCCGTCAGCCCGGTGCAGAATATCGCCCCCGCGCGAACGGCAAAATTGGTGTGTCCAAATAGCCATTGCCCGATGCTGTTCACCCAGTAACCGGCAATGGGTTTTTCAAAGTAACGCAGCCCGAGGAAATGCGGGACCACCCAATCGCCGGAGGCCAGCATTTCGCGGCTGATTTCCGCATAGCGCGTTTCATCAGGCTGCCATAACAGGCGAAGGTTGACCGGAAGGAGGTAGTAAACGACAAACAGGGCGAGAAGCATCAGGCCATAGCGGACTGTTTTCATAGTGCCGGGCTCACGGTTTGTTGATAGCCAAGCCAGCCTTCCCGGCCAGCCATTTCACGACGGACGATTTTTCCCAGGGGCAGCGTGCCAGGATCGTCCGGCAACAGCTGGCTTAACGGGCAGAACTGAATGCCCTCCTGCGCCGCCAGCGCAAGCAACGCGTCAAAATCCTGCTGATACGCAATGCCTTCCACTTCGGCATGGATGGTATAAACCGGCGTACCGGCATCGCGGTGCATCGCATCCAGAATGTAACGGTTAAACCTGTCGGCACTCACCTCGCGCCCGACCACTTCATCCCACGTCGGAAGAGTGACCGGAATCTGCACCGTGCCGGTTCGGTTTTCCCCCAGCAGCGGTAAAAACGGTCCGGTGCCCCGGCAATCGCTGTTGTAGCGAAAGGCAAAGTGTTCTTTGGCCTTCACCACGCGCTGGTCGGCCCGCCATCCCGCCACGGCGGAACAGCGCACAGGCTGGCCGGTAATGGCTTCCAGCTCCAGCACGCCGCGCTCAACCTCACGCGCCAGGCGGGGGATATCCCACACGCCCGCCCAGGCCTGCCAGGCATGGTGATCCCAGGCGTGCAGCCCCACTTCATGATGCTGCGCGGCCTTGCAGATGATCGCTTCATTTTCCGCGCCGATGCGCCTGCCGGGCCATGCGGTTCCGGCCAGCAGGATATCCCAGCCGTAGAGCGATGCCGCGCGCGAGCGCAGCATTTTGAACAGAAAGGCCGGTTTAACCAGGCGCCACAGGTGACGCCCCATGTTGTCTGGCCCGACGCTGAAGAAAATGCTGGCACGCACGTCGTGCTTGCTCAGCAACTCCAGCAGCCGCGGCACACCCTCGCGCGTGCCGCGAAAGGTGTCGACGTCAATGCGTAAACCGACCTTTTTCATGATGCCTGTTCCGACAGCTCCACGGTGCGCAGGAAGAAGTCGAGCGTTTCATCAATGGTCTGCTCCATCTTCACCGTCGGCGTCCAGTTCAGGCAGCGCTTCGCATTGCGGATGCTCGGCTTGCGGTGCTCAACGTCCTGATAACCCTTGCCGTAGTAGCTGCTGCTCTCCACTTCGCGGAAACCGGCAAACGGCGGGAACTGGCTGCGCAGCGGGTGACGTTCAAAGCTTGCCAGCAGCATTTCCGCCAGCTCGCGGATGCTCGCTTCGTTGTCCGGGTTACCGATGTTGATGATCTCTCCGTTACAGCGGCCGTCTTTGTTTTCGATGATGCGGAACAGCGCTTCAATACCGTCGCTGATATCGGTGAAGCAACGTTTCTGTTTGCCACCTTCAATCAGCTTAATGGGCGAACCTTCCACCAGGTTGAGGATCAGCTGGGTGATGGCGCGGGAGCTGCCGATACGCGCGGCGTTCAGGTTGTCCAGGCGCGGCCCCATCCAGTTAAACGGACGGAACAGGGTAAAGCGTAGCCCCTCTTTCTCGCCGTAGGCCCAAATCACGCGATCCAGCAGCTGCTTGGAGACGGAGTAGATCCAGCGCTGCTTGTTAATCGGCCCGACCACCAGACTGGAGGTGTCTTCATCGAAGTTATTGTCGGTACACATGCCGTACACTTCCGACGTCGACGGGAAGATGATGCGCTTATCGTATTTCACGCAGTCGCGGATAATCTTCAGGTTCTCTTCGAAATCGAGTTCGAACACGCGCAGCGGGTTACGGGTGTATTCAATCGGGGTGGCAATCGCCACCAGCGGCAGCACCACGTCACATTTTTTGATGTGGTACTCGATCCATTCGGAATGGATGCTGATGTCCCCTTCAACGAAGTGGAAACGGGGATTAGTGAGGAATCGACCGATCGCATCGGGTCCGATATCGAGACCGTAGATCTCGTAATTGTCGTCTTCCAGCAGCCGTTCGGTCAGATGGTTACCGATAAACCCGTTTACGCCGAGGATTAAGACGCGCGTGCGGCGTTTGATCGCCACCACCGGCGCGCTGGTGATCAGCGCCCCCGCCACCAGCCCCAGAGACTGCGCCAGCTGCGCCCCCTGCACGTACAGCCCGTTATCCGTTTGTCCGGTGACGATCTCCAGCGCCTGCTCGCCGCAGCTCACAATCAGCGGAGAGACGGAGACGACGGTGCCCGGTTTTGCCGCCGGAATGTCCTCACGCACGCGGGATTTCCAGACGATAAATTTACTGACCCCGGCGAAGCTGTACGCGCCCGGCCACGGGTCGGTCACGGCGCGCACCAGGTTATGCAGCTGACGCGCCGGTTTCGCCCAGTCCAGTCGCCCGTCCTCCGGCGTGCGGCGACCAAAACTGCTTGCCTTGCTTTCGTCCTGCGCGGTTTCGGTAAAAGTCCCCTGACGGATCGTCGGCAGCGCGTCGCGAAGCAGGCTTTGCGCGGCGATGCAGAGCTTGTGGTGCAGCTCCAGCGCCGTTTCATCAGCGCCAATGCCCACTTTCAGCTGTGCCACGATACCGCCCGCATCGGCACGGCGTACCATTTTGTGCAGCGTTACGCCGGTTTCCATTTCACCGTTAACCAGCGCCCAGTTCAGCGGCGCACGGCCACGGTAGGCAGGCAGCAGCGAGCCGTGCAGGTTAAATGCGCCTTTTGTCGCCACGCTCAGGATGTCGTCGCAAAGCAGATTGCGGTAGTAGAAAGAGAAAATCACGTCCGGCGCAAGCTTCTGAATACGATCCACCCACAGCGGATGGTTCACATCGTCCGGGGCGTAAACCGGAATACCGTGTTCAGCCGCAATACGCGCCACCGAGCCGAAGAAGTGGTTTTCCCCGGCAACATCCGGATGGGTGAAGATGGCGGTAATGTCGAAGCCTGCGTCCAGCAAGGCTTGCGTGCCCGTGCAACCCATATCGTGATAGGCAAAGACGACGGTTTTCATGGGTGGTTTTCCTCTTGAGATGCCAGGTGCTCCTGACGGACAACACGTTGAATAAAATAGCGCGGACGCGCGCGAACATCGTTGTAAATACGGCCAATGTACTCACCCAGCAGACCCATACCGATGAACTGGGCGCCAATGAACGTGAACAGCACGGCAAACAGCATAAAGACCCCTTCCGCCGCCCACTGGGGACCAAAGACCAGCCGCAGAACGACCAGCAGAACGGAAAGCGCAAACCCGGCCAGCGCGATAACGCTGCCGAACACGCTCAGCAAGCGCAGCGGCGTGGTGGTCAGGCAGGTGATGAGGTCGTACATCAGGTTGATCAGACGCATAAAGCTGTACTTTGACTCCCCGTGCTCGCGCTCGGCGTGCAGCACCGGGATCTCCGTCGCTTTACGGGCAAAGGTGTTCGCCAGAATCGGAATGAAGGTGCTGCGCTCATGGCAGTGCAGCATGGCGTCGACGATGTGGCGGCGATAGGCGCGCAGCATGCAGCCGTAGTCGCCCATCGCTTTACCGGTGGTGCGCTGGATCAGACGGTTGATGGTGCGAGACGCCAGCTTACGGAACAGGCTGTCCTGGCGGTTTTGCCGCACGGTGCCGACCACGTCGTAGCCTTCGTCGGCTTTGGCGACCAGACGCGGGATCTCTTCCGGCGGGTTTTGCAGATCAGCATCCAGGGTAATCACCAGATCGCCCGTAACGTGGCTGAACCCGGCCATAATTGCCGAGTGCTGGCCGTAGTTACGGTTGAGCAGTACGGCAACAATGTGGCTGCCCTCCGCCTGCGCGGCGTCGGTCAGCATCCGCGCGGAATTGTCGCTGCTGCCGTCGTCCACCAGCAGAATTTCATAAGCTTTGCCGAGCGTCTCGCAGGCGGCAGTCGTGCGGCGGATCAGTTCCGGCAGGCTCTCCTGCTCGTTATAGACCGGGATCACCACGGAAACTTTTTGTACAGGCGGCGCACTGAACATATCAATGTCCTGCAAGCTGATGGAGCGCGGTAATGACGCGGGTTGTGTCGTCATGGGTCATGTCCGGGAAAAGGGGGAGAGAACAAATGCACGCGCTGTTCCATTCAGAGTTCGGAAGCGACACATCAGGGAAACGCTCGCGGTAGTATTTTTGCGTATGTGCCGCACGGAAATGCAGGCCCGTACCGATGCCCTGCTCCTTCAGCGCGGCCATCAGGGCATCGCGCGAGAGGCCGCACCGGGCCTCATCCACGCGAATTATAAACAGGTGCCAGGCGTGCAGATGCGGCCATGACGGAATGCACAGCGGCTGGAAAGGGGTATCCGAGAGTTCAAGCAGGTAGCGGTCGGCAATGTCGCGACGGCGCCTGTTGGCTTCGCCCAGCTTGCCGAGCTGCACCAGCGCCAGCGCGGCGTTGATATCCGCGAGGTTGTATTTAAAACCCGGGGTGATGACCTCGGCCTGCGGCGCGCGGCCATGGGTCTGGCGGTCATAGGCATCAACGCCCAGACCGTGGAATTTCAGGCTACGGATGTTTTGCGCCAGCTGCTCGTCATCCGTCACCACCAGCCCACCTTCGGCGCAGGTCATGTTTTTGATGGCGTGGAAGGAGAATATTGCGGTGCCCCGCCAGCCTACATGACGGCTGTGGTAGTACGTTCCGGCGGCATGGGCCGCGTCTTCAATGACAGGAATACCGTGACGTTCACCGACGGCGCGGATGGCGTCAATATCGCACGGCGCACCCGCATAATGAACCGGCACAATGGCTTTGGTGCGAGGCGTAACGGCGGCGTCGACCGCTTCAGGCGTCACCATCAGCGTGTCTCTGTCGACGTCGATCATCACCGGTATGGCACCCAGCAGCACGATCATATTCAGCGTCGATACCCAGGTCAGGGAGGGCGTAATCACCTCATCGCCGGGACCAATCCCCATCGCCATCAGGGTGACGTGCATCCCCGCCGTGGCAGAGGAGACGGCAATCGCATGACGGTTTCCCGTCAACGTACAGAACGCCTCTTCAAGCATCTGATTTTTCGGCCCGGTGGTGATCCAGCCGGAGGTTACTACCTCCTGTACCGCGGCGATTTCCTCCGCGCCCATTGAGGGCCGGGAAAAAGGCAAAAAATCACGCATTATTAATTTCCTTGAGTTATGCATGGCAACTTTTTGATATTAACCAAATGCCGATGCGTTTATTTCAACGAACCATAAACTCATCTCAAGGTAACGTTCATTTCTTAGGGAAAAATTAAGATGGTGATAAAAAGGAGGGGTGAATTGATATAAATTCATTATTAAACAATAGGTTAAGTAATTATGAATTATTTATTATGTGATTCCGCTCACCGTATTAAAGTCAATTATCTAAACCAAACATCAACAAATAAAAAAATCCCCGACCATTTCCAATAAATATGAAATAAGTCGGGAACTTTTCTTTTTAGTTAATTGTCGCGCTTATTTTAAATTATCAGGAAAGTTTTTTGGCAACTCGCTGGCCGCGCACGCAATAACGCTATCGTCATTCGCACCGCAGTCGCGCACGAAGGTGATGGTGGCAAATTCATCAATCACTTCGGTTGGATACGCTGGCCCGGCATCACGGTAGCTATTCATCAGTGGAATGTGATCGTTCTGGAAGCAGACGGTTTTTTCCGGATTATTCATGACCCAGCGCGGGAAGAAGATGGTGCCGTGGAACAGGCTGTCGCCCAGGTTCACGATCAGGCTCACGTCGGTACCGGTTGGCTCCGTCCAGGAAATTTTATAGATGCTCTCCCCAACACGAACAATGTAGGCCTGCTGATCTTTCACCCAACGGTTGCCCACCAGACCGCTGTGAATACGGTAGTCCAGGGTGTTTTCGTTTTTAACGTAAATTTCGTAGTTCCAGCCATTATCGTAGGTATATACCAGATGTTTGCCGACGAAGCCGCTTAAATCATGTTTATCGAAGGTGCTCATACGATGTCTCCTTTGTTTTGATGAGACGATCGTACCCCTTCAAAAAATGAATGAATAACGCTATGTTTGAATCAAATTCATCCAAAATTTAGATTAATTATGCACAAGACGACGCTCGAACAGTGGGCCTTGCTGGAGAGAGTCATCGAGGCTGGCAGCTTCGCTAAGGCGGCGGAAGAGACCCACCGCAGCCAGTCCTCGGTCAGCTATAACCTGTCGCTGTTGCAGGAGCGGCTGGGCGTGGCGCTCCTGATGACAGAGGGACGGCGTGCCGTGCTGACACCGGCGGGTGAGCTGTTGCTGAATCAGGTTAAACCGCTGCTGAAAGCCTTCGCCTATGTTGAAACGCGCGCTGCGACCCTGCGCAGCGGGATGCGAACCCGTATCGACCTGATGGTAGACAGTATTTTTCCGCGCAGCCGGCTGTTCGCGATTTTGCGCCAGTTTCAGCAGCTGTACCCGCAAACGCAGGTGCGGCTTACCGAGGTGCTGGAAAACAGCCGCGCGGATGCGCTCAATGATGAAGCCGACGTGATGGTCTTAACCCGCCGCCAGGACATTACCGGCCTGGGCGAATGGCTGATGAATATCGATTTTGTTGCCGTCGCGCATCACGCTCACCCGCTGTTTGCGCTGGATACACCGCTTAACGACGAGATGCTACGACCGTGGCCGCGCATTCAGATCGCAGACAGCCAGCCCACCGCTCACCCTACCGGGGAGTCTTGGACCTTCTCCACCATCGATGCCGCGATCGAAGCGGTGATGTATCAGGTTGGATACGGCTGGTTACCGGAAGAACGCATTCAGACCCCGCTCCAGCAGGGCATCCTTAAAACGCTGCCGCTCAGCCACGGCGTACGTCGCGCCACGCCGCTGCACCTCATCGTCAAACGCTCCCTCAGCCCGCTGGACGAGCAGGTTGAGACGCTGTTGCGCCTTTTTAAACAGGAGCCGTCATCGTCAAGTGCTACGCTTTAAGTTTTGAACCATAAGATGACAAGGAGCGAATGATGAAAATTGATTTAACGGGGAAAGTAGCGCTGGTGACCGCGTCCACCGGCGGTATTGGGTTTGCCATCGCCCGCGGGCTGGCGGAGAGCGGTGCGGAAGTGATCGTGAACGGGCGCAGCGTCGACTCGGTGAACAAAGGCATTCAGGCGCTACAGCAGGTGGTGCCGGGCGTACAGGTCCGTGCCGCCATAGCCGATCTAAGCTCGCAGGAGGGCGTTGACGAACTGCTCAGGGTCGCCTCGCACGTCGATATTCTGGTGAATAACGCCGGGATCTATGGCCAGCAGGATTTTTATTCCACCGACGACGAGACCTGGGAACGCTACTGGCAGACCAACGTGATGTCCGGCGTGCGCCTCTCCCGTGCCCTGCTGCCAGGCATGGTACAAAAGGGCTGGGGTCGGGTAGTGTTTATCTCGTCAGAATCGGCCTGCAATATTCCTGCGGATATGATCCACTATGGCGTGACAAAAACCGCCCAGCTCTCGCTGGCGCGCGGTCTGGCGAAGTTCGTGGCAGGCAGCGGCGTGACGGTGAACAGCGTGCTGCCGGGCCCGACAATGTCGGACGGTTTTGCCGCGATGATGAAAGACGAGATCGAAAGAACCGGTAAATCGCTGGAACAGCTGGCGAAAGAGTTCGTGATGGCGAATCGCCCCAGCTCGGTGATCCAGCGCGCCGCCACGGTGGAAGAAGTGGCAAATATGGTGGTATATGTCTGTTCCATGCAGGCCTCCGCGACTTCCGGCGCGGCGCTGCGCGTTGACGGCGGCGTGGTGGATGACATTGTTTGACCCGTCAGGCCACAGGTTCAGGAAAAAATGCGACCTGATATAAGGACTGTGAAGGTAAAGCAGGTAAACTAGTGAACAGAATGTGTATTTCAGCTAAGACGTATTTATGACCAATATGATTGCCGACGAAGCCGTGTCGAAGTCCAGCGTGCTCTCTGTCTTTGACTTTGATGGTACGTTGACGCACCACGACAGTTTTATCCCGTTCCTGCGCTTTGCCTTTGGCAAGCGCTACTTTGCTGGCCGACTGGTGCGCATGGCCCTGCCTACGCTGCACTGTGTGCGCCGCAAGCTGACGCGAGATGAGCTGAAAGAGGTGTTGATCAAAACCTTCCTGACGGGGGTGGATGAGCACTGGTTACGTCAGCAGGCGGAAGCCTTCTGTGAAAAATACTGGAACAAGCTGATGCGCCCGGAAGGTGTGCTGGCCGTCGCCAACGAGGTCAATTCCGGTGCGGAAGTGACGATTTGCTCTGCTTCCCCGGCGCTGGTATTGCAGCCGTGGGCCGATAAGCTCGGCATTAAGCTGATTGGCACGCAGCTGGAAGTGAAAGACGGCAAGCTGACCGGGCGGATCACCGGCCACAACTGCCGTTGTGCCCAGAAGGTGGCGAGGCTGGAGAAGGTGTATGGGGATTTGAACGCGTATCACCTGCGCGCCTGGGGCGACACGCGTGGCGACCACGAGTTGCTGGCGGCGGCGCAGGATCCACACTGGCGGCATTTTCATCATCCGAGCAAGCGCCGAAATTCACCAATTAAGGGTTAGGTGCGGCCCGGTGCCCTCACCCCGGCCCTCTCCCACAGGGAGAGGGAGAAAAGCGGTACATCAGGCCTCACGTTTTCCCGGGAACATCACGCTCGCAATAATCCCCAGCGCCAGTACCCCCAGCACCACAAACAGGCTTGCCGTGGCGCCGATGTTATAACCGTGATGCCAGAAGTGGTCGGTCGCATTCAGCCCCAGCTTGAACGCCACGAAGAACAGCAGTAACACCACCGCTTTCTCCAGATGCACCAGATACTGCTTCAGCGCTTCCAGCACGAAGTAGAGGGTACGCAGGCCGAGGATCGCGAACATCATTGCGCTGTAGATAATCAGCGGCTCACGGCTGACGGCAATGATTGCGGGTACGGAATCGAAGGCGAACATCACGTCGGACAGCTCCACCACCGCGACGCAGAGCAGCAGCGGCGTCGCGTAGCGCTTCGCCTTCTTCACGCGGCCTACCATCACATCCTTGTTTTCAGGTTTCTCCAGTTCGGCATCCACCTCTTTCTGGGTCAGGATAAACGCATGGCTGCTGATTTTTGGCCACACCGGGTAGAAGCGTTTCACCAGGCGGTACGCCAGATGGTTGGAGTAATCTTCTACTTCATCGCTCTCTTCATTGCGTTTCAGCATCATCACCGCCGTCCAGCCGACGACCAGCGCAAAAATGACCTCAACATACGGTCCCAGGCTCAGCAGGCTGGTGCCAATGGCAACAAAAATACCACGGAACACAATCGCCCCGAGCACGCCCCAGTAGAGCACGCGGTGACGATATCTATCCGGCACGCCAAACCAGGCGAAGATCGCCATCATCACAAACAGGTTGTCGACGGAGAGCACCTCTTCCAGCGCATAGCCGGTCAGGAACAGACTGGCCATCTCCGCGCCGTGGTGCACGTATAAGAATCCGGCGAAGGCCATCGCCATCATGACCCAGAAGATGGACCACATGACCGCGCTTTTCAGCGAGATCGGTTTATCGTGACGGTGCATGAAGAGGTCGATAAACATCGCCCCAACGGCCATCACCACGAAGACAACAACGGTTTCCGTCGGGAAACCGAGATGAGCAGCAGACATAGACAACCCTTTTAAGAAGACAAAACACCATGCACACAATAAAAAGCGTGGACCCGATAAGGACGCAGCACGCTAAAAAAATAAATATTAACCGTTCTTTTCAGCGAGTGCCTGCGCGCATGCCCAGGCACTCGCCCACGCCCACTGGAAGTTATACCCGCCGAGCCAGCCGGTCACGTCCATCACTTCACCAATGAAATAAAGACCCGGCACGTTGCGGGCTTCCATCGTGCGGGATGAGAGTTCGTTTGTATCCACGCCGCCCAGCGTCACTTCCGCCGTGCGGTAGCCTTCGGTGCCGTTTGGCTGTACGCGCCAGTTCGTCAGCGTCTCCACCAGCGTTTCCTGCTCGCGGCTGTTGAGCTGCTTGAGCGCGACATCCGGAATTTGCCCTAACACCTGCAAGCACTCCACGAGACGCTTCGGCAGCTGCATCGCCAGGGTATTTTTCAGGCTTTGATTCGGGTGCGCAGCGCGTTGCTCGTTAAGGAAGGCGTCCAGATCGCAGTCCGGCACCAGATTTACGGAGACAAACTCCCCCGGCTGCCAGTAGCTGGAGATCTGCAATACCGCCGGTCCCGAGAGTCCGCGATGGGTAAAGAGCAGATTTTCGCGGAACACCGTGCCGTCTTCGGCCGTAATGACCGACGGCACAGACACGCCGGAGAGCGTCTGAAGCTGTTCCAGCAGGGGCTTATGCAGCGTGAACGGTACCAGCCCGGCGCGGGTGGGCAGTACCTTCAGGCCAAACTGCTCGGCAATTTTATAGCCGAACGGTGAAGCGCCCAGCCCCGGCATCGAGAGGCCCCCGCTGGCGATCACCAGGTTATCGGCGCTGACGGTTTCACCGTTGAGTTGCAGCGTGTAGCCCTCCTCGTCACGGGCGACGTCCAGCACTTCGGTGCGCAGGCGCATAACTACGCCGCCATTCTCGCACTCGGCCACCAGCATATCGACAATTTGCTGCGCGGAGTCGTCGCAGAACAGCTGCCCCAGCGTCTTCTCATGCCACGCGATACCGTGTTTACCCACCAGCTCGATAAAATCCCACTGGGTGTAGCGCGCCAGCGCAGATTTGCAAAAATGACGGTTTTGGCTCAAATAGGCCGCAGGCTCGACATAAAGATTAGTAAAGTTGCATCGCCCGCCGCCAGACATCAGGATCTTGCGGCCAGGCTTTTTTCCGTTATCCAGCAGCAGCACGCGACGACCCGCTTGTCCGGCCATCGCCGCACAAAACATACCCGCCGCACCGGCGCCAATTACTACGGCATCAAACCTTTCCACGTCAAAATCCTCTTCGTTAACTGCCGCGGATTGTAAAGTTTCCTCAGTGGTCGCACCAGCGTAAAAAGATATTACAAAGCCATTTCATTGATATTTAAAGATTATCCTTTCAGGCACATTTCTCAAATCAGGTGGTATGTCAAAAAAAGTCTATATTTCACTTTGCCCGTTGCGCATTTGTCCTGGATAATGCGCCGCGTTCATGTCCTCAAAATGGCGTAACGTCCTATGCTACATTTGTTTGCCGGCCTGGATTTACATACCGGGCTTTTATTATTGCTTGCTCTGGTTTTTGTGCTGTTTTACGAAGCGATCAACGGCTTCCACGACACTGCAAACGCAGTAGCAACGGTTATCTACACTCGCGCAATGCGATCGCAGCTTGCGGTCGTGATGGCGGCGGTATTTAACTTTTTTGGTGTCCTCCTGGGCGGACTGAGCGTTGCGTATGCCATTGTGCATATGCTGCCAACGGATCTGCTGCTTAACGTGAGTTCCGGTCATGGCCTGGCCATGGTGTTCTCAATGCTGCTTGCTGCGATTATCTGGAACCTCGGTACCTGGTATTTCGGCCTGCCGGCATCCAGCTCTCACACCCTCATCGGCGCGATTATCGGTATCGGGTTAACCAATGCCCTGATGACCGGGACCTCCGTCGTTGATGCGCTGAACATCCCGAAAGTTCTCGGCATTTTCGGCTCTCTGATCATCTCCCCTATCGTCGGTCTGGTGGTGGCGGGTGGCTTGATTTTCATCCTGCGTCGCTACTGGAGCAACACGAAAAAACGTGCGCGTATCCATCTGACGCCAGCAGAGCGTGAGAAGAAAGACGGCAAGAAAAAGCCGCCGTTCTGGACGCGTATCGCGCTGATCATTTCCGCTATTGGCGTCGCCTTCTCTCATGGCGCGAACGATGGTCAGAAAGGTATCGGCCTGGTGATGCTGGTTCTGATTGGCGTCGCACCGGCGGGCTTCGTGGTTAACATGAACGCCTCCGGTTACGAAATCACCCGTACCCGTGATGCGGTGAACAACGTTGAGACTTACTTCCAGCAGCATCCTGATTTGCTGAAGAAAGCGACCGGCGTGGACCAGCTGATTCCTTCTCCGGAGTCAGGCGCAACGACGGCACCGGGCGAGTTCCATTGCCATCCGGCAAACGCGATTAACGCGCTGGAACGTGCGAAAGGCATGCTGGCCGATATCGAAAGTTATGACAAACTGGCTGTTGAACAGCGTGGTCAACTGCGTCGCATCATGCTCTGTATCTCCGACGTGACCGATAAAGTCGCGAAGCTGCCAGAGGTTAATGCTGACGACCAACGTCTGCTGAAGAAACTGAAAGGCGATATGCTCAACACCATTGAGTACGCGCCAATCTGGATCATCATGGCGGTCGCGCTGGCGCTGGGTATCGGTACGATGATTGGCTGGCGTCGTGTGGCGACCACCATCGGTGAAAAGATCGGTAAGAAAGGCATGACCTATGCGCAGGGTATGTCCGCGCAGATGACGGCAGCGGTATCTATCGGTCTGGCGAGCTACACCGGTATGCCAGTCTCCACCACCCACGTACTCTCTTCGTCCGTGGCAGGTACCATGATTGTTGACGGCGGCGGTTTGCAGCGTAAAACCGTGACCAACATTCTGATGGCCTGGGTGTTCACCCTCCCGGCGTCCATCCTGCTGTCTGGCGGTCTGTACTGGATTTCGCTGAAGCTGATTTAATCGGCTGAAGGCGACAAAAAAGCGGGTCAGGAAACTGGCCCGCTTTTTTTATGGCTGCTATTTGCCATGAAGTATTTGATAACATGAGGATTTCCTGAACATTTTTTGTTCAATTTTAACACACAGAAAAAACTATCATGGCGGCCAGAAGAAAAATCCAGACAAAGGAGAATGTATGGCTTCTGTCCCTCTCTCAGGACCGGGTTCAATCGTTATAGCGAACAATATGCGCGAGGCTCGCCTTAACGGAATGTCACGCAATATGGCCACGCCCTCAACGTATTATTGGTTCTACCAAAAAGTCCGAAATGGCGGTCCCTGGGATTATAAAAAATTCGACCCTTATTTTGCTGCATTTGGTAACTTCAACTTCGGAGCCGCAGGTACTGCGGCAGGTATCCCTGCAAACATCCTTCTTATGGGCGCAGGCTGGGCTCAAGGCCGGGCAGGTACCTCAAAACCGGAATGGGGAAAATGGTACGAAAAGCCTCCTTACGGAGACGACCCAACGGACCAACGCAACATCAGAGAAGGAATAGAATATGCCATTCAAAACGGCTATTAAATGGATTCATCGCCTTGTTACCGTTTCGCTTCTGGTTCTGGTCATTGGATTTCTCTGGTTAAACCATCAACCCAATCAGCGCAATAGCGATGAGCTACAGCGCGTTTATCAATTATCCGATAGCGTCTGGCTCTATATGACCGTGAACAATCAGGGTGGCACAACCGTACCACCAATTTACCGATACTATCTCTCTGGAGCGCTCGCAGGGAAAGACACTGACATTATCCATCAGCTGGCTATGAAGTATCCGGTCATCGAAGGTACAGGTACGATAACCTCAGCCAGTATTGATACAAGCGGGGAAGTGAAAATTGCCTATAGCGGAAAGGTTATTTCGATTGAGAACAATGTCTCCAGTCTCCGGTTCTCAGTTAAGCCCTGAGCCAGAGGAAAGAAGGCGGGGCTTTCCCCGCCTGCTGTGGTACTCAGTGCCAAATCATCAATGCAATCATACTGACCACGACCAGCCCGCACAGGGCACTGGTCAAAATGAACTGACGACGCAGGCGCTCGCAGCGACGGATAAACTCTTCATCGTGGTGATCGCGGTAGCGTTGGTAGTAGATATACCCCACCAGACGCATCTGCTTGCTGGGCTGTCCGTGCGAGGTGAAGAACCCTCCACCGTCCACATACTGATAAAGCAACGGATCGCAACCACGAAGTACCACTAACAGCGCACGTAACGATGAGAAGTAGCGCGCCATATTCACTATGCAAACCACGCATAACGCCCAAAACAATGCGACGGTGCTAATCATACATCCTCCCCGGCGTCCGCCCACGAAGCAAGGCTCCTGAGCTACCGCACCCCAATGCCCTGACAGACAGTTCAGTGAAAGAATGACCAAAAGTCGATCCGGTTCGCGTTTTAATATCCGAACGGCTCATTAAATAGTGTAGGAGATCCGTTAATTTTTTTGCCACAAGGTTAATCGTTATCAACACCAAAGCTTGAAAAATATGTTTAACTGGGCCGTAATGAAAGCATCAGACGACGGCTTTCCCATTTAGTCATCGATAACTTAAGGAAGGAGTAACACTATGGCTTACAAACACATTCTCATCGCGGTAGACCTCTCCCCGGAGAGTAAAGTGCTGGTTGATAAAGCAGTATCCATGGCACGTCCCTACAACGCGAAAGTTTCGCTGATTCACGTTGATGTGAATTACTCCGACCTCTACACCGGTCTGATCGACGTGAATCTCGGCGATATGCAGAAACGCATCTCCGAAGAGACTCACCACGCGCTGAGCGAGCTTTCTACCAACGCGGGCTATCCAATCACTGAAACCTTAAGCGGTAGCGGCGATCTGGGCCAGGTGCTGGTTGATGCGATTAAGAAATACGATATGGACCTGGTGGTATGCGGTCATCACCAGGACTTCTGGAGCAAGCTGATGTCTTCCGCGCGCCAGCTGATTAACACCGTACACGTGGATATGCTGATTGTTCCACTGCGTGACGAAGAAGACGAGTAAGTGCAAAAAAGCCCGGTGGCGCTAACGCTTACCGGGCCTACAAGCGGCACTGAATGTAGGCCGGGTAAGGCGAAGCCGCCACCCGGCTTTTTTATTCTGGCGTTCCCGAATAAATATCAAATCGGTGTCCTTTGGTGGTCACCGCGTTAGTGGTCGCAACGTCCGCCAGCGGCGGCGCATAGTCCGGCCGCTTCACCACCACCCGCTTCGTCGCCAGCTGACGAGCCGGCTCCAGCAGGCCATCGGCATCTAAATCTGGCCCCACCAGAGACTGAAACACCCGCATCTCTTTCTTCACCAGCGCGCTTTTCTGCTTATGCGGGAACATGGGGTCGAGATAGACTACCTGCGGGCGTGGGGTGATATCGGTCAGCGCCGTCAGGCTGGAGGCATGAATAAGTTGCAAACGTTCCTGCAACCACGGGCCGATTTCCGGGTCCGCGTAGCCCCGCGTCAGCCCGTCGTCGAGCAGCGCGGCGACAACCGGATTACGCTCCAGCATCCGCACCCGACAGCCGACAGACGCCAGCACAAAGGCATCGCGCCCCAGCCCCGCCGTGGCATCCACCACGTCCGGCAGATAGCTGCCTTTAATGCCGACCGCTTTGGCCACCGCTTCACCGCGACCGCCGCCAAACTTACGCCGGTGCGCCATCGCGCCGCCGACAAAATCGACAAAAATCCCGCCAAGCTTTGGCTCATCGCGCTTGCGCAGCTCCAGATGTTCCGGCGTCATCACCAGCGCCATCAGGTTGTCTTCATCATGTTCCAGCCCCCAGCGGGCCGCCAGAACAGATAAGGCGCCGTCCCCGGCGCCTGTTTCATCTACTAAGCAGATCTTCACGTAGCAATCAGCCTTTGATTCCGTAATGCTCCAGCATCGCATCCAGCTGCGGCTCGCGGCCACGGAAGCGTTTGAACAGCTCCATAGGCTCTTCTGAACCGCCGCGCGTCAGGATGTTATCAAGGAACGACTGACCGGTTTCGCGGTTGAAAATCCCCTCTTCTTCGAAGCGCGAGAAGGCATCTGCCGCCAGCACGTCGGCCCACAGGTAGCTGTAGTAGCCTGCGGCGTACCCGCCTGCGAAGATATGGCTGAACGCGTGCGGGAAGCGTCCCCAGGTCGGGCCTGGAATAATCGCGACCTGCTTTTTAATCTCAGCCAGGGTTTCGAGGATTTTCGCCCCCTGCTCCGGGCTGAACTCGGCGTGCAGGCGGAAGTCGAACAGGCCGAACTCCAGCTGACGCAGGATGAACATCGCCGCCTGGTAGTTTTTCGCCGCCAGCATTTTATCCAGCAGTTCTTTCGGCAGCGGTTCGCCCGTTTCGTAATGGCCGGAGATAAATGCCAGCGCGTCCGGCTCCCAGCACCAGTTTTCCATAAACTGGCTTGGCAGCTCGACCGCATCCCATGGCACACCGCTGATACCGGCGACGCCAGCGGTTTCGATGCGGGTCAGCATGTGGTGCAGGCCGTGACCGAACTCGTGGAACAGGGTGATCACTTCATCGTGGGTAAACAGCGCAGGTTTGCCGCTCACCGGGCGGTTGAAGTTACAGGTCAGGTAGGCGACCGGTTTTTGCAGGGAACCATCTGCTTTACGCATCTGGCCCACGCAGTCGTCCATCCACGCCCCGCCACGTTTGTTTTCTCGCGCGTAAAGATCCAGATAGAAGCTGCCGCGCAGCTCGTTTTTCTCGTCATACAGCTCGAAGAAGCGCACGTCCGGATGCCAGACGTCGATGTCGGTACGCTCTTTCGCGGTAATGCCGTAGATGCGTTTCACCACCTCGAACAGGCCGTTAACGGCTTTGTTTTCCGGGAAGTACGGACGCAGCTGTTCGTCGCTGATGCTGTAGAGGTGCTGTTTCTGTTTTTCGCTGTAGTACGCGATATCCCACGGCTGAAGCTCGTCCACGCCGAACTCCGCTTTCGCAAAGGCGCGCAGCTGAGCCAGTTCTTTTTCACCCTGAGGACGGGCGCGTTTCGCCAGATCGGTCAGGAAGTCGAGCACCTGCTGTGGGTTCTCAGCCATTTTGGTGGCGAGGGATTTATCCGCGTAGCTGTCGAAGCCCAGCAGCTGTGCCAGTTCGTGGCGCAGGGCGAGGATCTCCGCCATCACCGGGCTATTATCCCACTTACCGGCATTCGGCCCCTGATCGGAGGCGCGGGTGCTGTAGGCGCGGTACATCTCTTCGCGCAGGGCCTGGTTGTCGCAGTAGGTCATCACCGGCAGATAGCTTGGGATATCCAGCGTTAACAGGAAGCCTTCCTGCTCTTTCGCTTCGGCCTGGGCTTTTGCCGCCGCCAGCGCGCTTTCCGGCATACCCGCCAGTTCAGATTCATCGGTAATCAGCTTCGTCCAGCCCATGGTGGCGTCGAGGACGTTGTTGCTGTACTGGTTGCCCAGCTCGGACAGGCGCGCGGCGATTTCGCCGTAGCGAACCTGTTTTTCTTTTGGCAGGCCAATCCCGGACAGTTCGAAATCACGCAGGGCGTTATCGACCGATTTTTTCTGCGCCGTGTTCAGTTCGGCATAGTGGTCGCCGTCGCGCAGGTCGCGGTAGGCTTTGTAGAGCCCCTCATGCTGACCGACCCAGGTGCTGTACTCAGAGAGCAGCGGCAGGGTCTGTTCGTAGGCCTCACGCAGCTCCGGGCTGTTTTTCACCGAGTTCAGGTGACTCACCGGGGAGAAGATACGCCCCAGCACGTCGTCCACTTCGGCCAGCGGCTGACACAGATTTTCCCAGGTGTACGGCGCGCCCTGCGCGACCACGCTTTCTACCGCCGCACGGCAGTTGTTCAGCGACTGGGTAACGGCCGGAACCACATGCTCAGGGAGGATTTTAGAAAACGGTGGCAACGAAAAAGGCGTCAGTAATGGATTGGTCATAAACGCTGTCCTGTTGAAATAGATGAATGAAGCGCGCATCCGGCGCTGTGCATATTGTTCAGTAATGGGGTTAAGTGTAGAGGATTTCAATGCCGAAGGTTGTCGAAAAACGCCCGGTGGCGCTGCGCTTACCGGGCCTGCGGGTAATCTGTGCCGTTCTGCTGTAAACTGTGGCAAATCGTCAATTCAGCGGAATATCATTACCCATGCTCAGTTATCGCCACAGCTTCCACGCAGGCAACCACGCCGACGTCCTCAAACACACCGTTCAGAGCCTGATCATCGAATCGCTTAAAGAAAAGGATAAACCGTTCCTTTATCTGGACACCCACGCGGGCGCGGGCCGTTATCAGCTGAGCGGCGAGCATGCCGAGCGTACCGGTGAATATCTGGAAGGGATTGCGCGTATCTGGCAGCAGGACGATCTGCCTGCCGAGCTGGAGCCGTACATTGGCGTGGTGCATCACTTCAACCGCAACGGCCAACTGCGTTACTACCCGGGTTCACCACTGATTGCCCGCCAGCTGCTGCGTGAGCAGGACAGCCTTCAGCTGACAGAGCTGCACCCGAGCGACTTCCCGCTGCTGCGTTCTGAGTTTCAGAAAGATAACCGCGCCCGCGTGGACAAAGCCGATGGCTACCAGCAGCTGAAAGCCAAACTGCCGCCGGTTTCCCGTCGCGGCCTGGTGCTGATCGACCCGCCGTACGAAATCAAAACCGACTATCAGGCGGTGGTGACCGGCATTAACGAAGGTTACAAACGCTTTGCGACCGGCACCTATGCCCTGTGGTATCCGGTAGTGCTGCGCGCGCAAATTAAACGCATGATCAAAGACCTCGAAGCGACCGGCATTCGTAAAATCCTGCAAATTGAGCTGGCGGTGCGCCCTGACAGCGACCAGCGCGGCATGACCGCGTCCGGCATGATCGTCATTAACCCGCCGTGGAAGCTCGAAGCACAGATGAACAACGTGCTGCCGTGGCTGCACAAAACGCTGGTGCCAGCCGGTACGGGTCACGCCACCGTGAGCTGGATCGTGCCGGAGTAATCGCAGCCATCGGTGGAAACTATTGATTTCAGGTATACAATCGCGGCAATTCACGATTAAGGACAACGCTATGACTAAGCATTATGACTACATCGCAATCGGCGGCGGCAGCGGCGGCATCGCCTCCATCAACCGTGCGGCCATGTACGGCCAGAAGTGTGCGCTGATTGAAGCCAAAGAACTCGGCGGCACCTGCGTGAACGTGGGTTGTGTACCGAAGAAAGTGATGTGGCATGCCGCGCAAATCCGTGAAGCTATCCATATGTATGGTCCGGACTACGGCTTTGATACCACCATCAACCACTTCGACTGGGATAAACTGATCGCCAGCCGTACCGCCTACATCGACCGTATTCACACCTCGTACGATAACGTGCTGGGCAAGAATAACGTCGACGTGATCCGCGGCTTCGCCCGTTTCGTGGATGCGAAGACGATCGAAGTGAACGGCGAGACGATCACCGCCGATCACATCCTGATCGCCACCGGCGGCCGTCCGAGCCACCCGAACATTCCGGGCGCGGAATACGGTATCGACTCCGACGGTTTCTTCGAGCTGCCTGCTCTGCCAGAACGCGTTGCCATTGTGGGCGCAGGTTACATCGCGGTTGAGCTGGCCGGCGTGATTAACGGCCTGGGAGCGGAAGCGCACCTGTTCGTGCGTAAACACGCGCCGCTACGCAGCTTTGACCCGCTGATCGTCGACACGCTGGTCGAGGTGATGAACGCCGAAGGCCCAACCCTGCACACCAACGCCGTGCCAAAAGCGGTGGTGAAAAATGCGGACGGTAGCCTGACTCTGGAGCTGGAAGATGGCCGCAGCCAGACCGTTGATTGCCTGATCTGGGCGATTGGTCGTGAACCGGCCACCGACAACTTCAACCTGGCCGCAACCGGGGTGAAAACCAATGAAAAAGGCTACATTGTCGTTGATAAATTCCAGAACACCAGCGTACCGGGCATTTATGCCGTCGGTGATAACACCGGCGCCGTAGAGCTGACGCCGGTTGCCGTGGCGGCGGGGCGTCGTCTTTCCGAGCGTCTGTTTAATAACAAGCCGGACGAACATCTGGACTACAGCAACATCCCGACCGTGGTCTTCAGCCACCCGCCAATCGGTACCGTCGGCTTAACCGAGCCGCAGGCGCGTGAGCAGTACGGCGATGACCAGGTGAAAGTGTATAAATCGGCGTTTACCGCGATGTATACCGCGGTCACCTCGCACCGTCAGCCATGCCGCATGAAGCTGGTCTGCGTGGGCCCGGAGGAGAAGATCGTCGGCATCCACGGCATTGGTTTCGGCATGGACGAGATCCTGCAAGGCTTCGCGGTGGCGCTGAAGATGGGCGCAACGAAGAAAGACTTCGATAACACCGTGGCGATCCACCCGACTGCGGCGGAAGAGTTTGTGACTATGCGCTGATCCGTCTGATCCGCAACAAAACCGGCCAGCTGGCCGGTTTTTTTATGCCCTGGGCAGGTAAACCCAACGGGTGTACAAACGGTAACAAAATAACCCGGTACCCGCGGTGGAATTAACTAATCTTAGAAAGCGCTACGCGTTCGCCTGTTACTACGGAAAAAGATTAGAGATATGAAAATGCACGTAAAGATCACCGCAAAACTGATGGCCAAAATGCACCTTGTTCTCGCGCTGGTTTGGGCGATACTGACTATTCCTACCCTGCTGTGGTGGAAAAACAGCATTCTGTGGGTGTCGTTAATGAGCATTTACGCCATCGTGATTTCCCATCTGGCTGCGTACAGCGCCGCCCATGCGGAAAAAGCGGCCAGCAAAGCGATGGATAAAAGCGAAGGCGCCAGCCAGAAAGCCAATCAAACCGCCAACAGCCTTCAGGGCAATGCGCGTCAGGCGCATTAATCCCTGCGTATATGCAGAATACCGAATGCTCTGAATTTTATTCCTGCTCTGTTTCCAAAGATTCTGATTTAATAATTTCATAATCAAAGGGATATCTGATTTTCAGCGTGTTTAAATCCATTTTGAAAGCGTGATCTACCGCACACTTCGCACCGCATTAACCGAAGCGAATGTCTACGCTTTAAAGATAGCCGGGAAAAACCCGTATTGGTTACGACAAAAACCGGAGGTCCTGAACACCATGTTCAACCAGAAACTACAGACTGCCGAGGATATCGAGTTCGAGATTGCAGAAGAGCTGCGCTACGAAACCGATCCCTGTGAGTTAAAACTGGATGAGATGATCGAGGCAGAGCCGGAACCGGAAATGATTGAAGGACTGCCGGCGTCCGATGCCCTTACGCCCGCAGACCGCTACCTTGAACTGTTTGAACACGTCCAGTCGTCGCGGCTGTTTGCGGACAGCAAAACCTTTCCCGACTGCGCGCCGAAGATGGATCCGCTGGATATTTTGATCCGCTATCGCAAGGTGCGTCGTCACCGTGATTTTGACCTGGCGCGCTTTGTGGAGAATCACTTCTGGCTGCCGGAGGACTACAGCAAAGAGTACGTCTCTGACCCCGGCCTGTCCCTGAAAGAACATATTGATAATCTGTGGCCGGTGCTGACGCGTGAGCCGCAGGATCACATCCCGTGGTCGTCGCTGCTGGCGCTGCCGCAGGCCTATATTGTGCCCGGCGGGCGATTCAGTGAGACCTACTACTGGGACTCTTACTTCTCCATGCTGGGGCTTGCTGAAAGCGGTCGTAACGATCTGCTGAAATGTATGGCCGATAACTTCGCCTGGCTGATAGAGCGCTACGGCCATATCCCGAACGGCAACCGTACCTACTATCTCAGCCGCTCCCAGCCGCCCGTTTTTGCCCTGATGGTGGAGCTGTTTGAAGAGGACGGCGTGCGCGGGGCGAAGCGCTATCTTGAGCATCTTAAGATGGAGTACGCCTTCTGGATGGACGGGGCGGAATCGCTGCTGCTCAATCAGGCCTATCGCAGTGCGGTTCGCATGCCGGATGGCTCATTGCTCAACCGCTACTGGGACGATCGCGACACGCCGCGAGATGAATCGTGGATTGAGGACGTGGAAACCGCCCGTCATTCCGGTCGTCCGCCGAACGAGGTGTATCGCGACCTGCGCGCCGGCGCAGCCTCAGGATGGGATTACTCATCCCGCTGGCTGCGCGATCCTGCGCGGCTGGCCAGCATCCGCACGACACAATTTATCCCCATTGATTTGAACGCATTCCTGTTCAAACTGGAGAGCGCTATCGCCAATATCTCCGCGTCGAAAGGGGATAAAGAGACGGCTGATCTGTTCCGCCAGAAAGCCAGCGACCGGCGCGCGGCGGTGAACCGCTATCTGTGGGACGAAGAGAACGGCTGTTATCGTGATTACGACTGGCGGCGTGAAGCCCTGGCGCTGTTCTCTGCGGCCAGCATTGTGCCGCTGTATGTGGGCATGGCGACGCATGAGCAGGCTGAACGGCTGTCCGATGCCGTTAAAGCCCGTCTGCTCACGCCGGGCGGTATTCTCGCCACCGAATATGAAACCGGGGAGCAGTGGGATAAGCCGAACGGCTGGGCGCCGCTCCAGTGGATGGCGATCCAGGGGTTCAAGCAGTACGGCAACGACTCGCTGGGAGATGAGATCGCCTGGAGCTGGCTGCACACGGTGAACCATTACTACAAAACCCATCATAAGCTGATTGAGAAGTACCACATCGCCAGCAGCACGCCACGCGAAGGTGGCGGGGGTGAGTATCCGTTGCAGGATGGCTTCGGCTGGACGAATGGCGTGGTGCGGCGGTTGATTGGGCTGTATGGGGAGCCCTGAGCCTCACCCCTCACCCTGCCCCTCTCCCCTGAGGGGCAGGGTGAGGGGGGAAAATAATCAGCGGATCACCTCATAAATGGCAGTCTGGATGGACTGCCATTTTTTTGTGCTGGCATCGGGCTGCGTCTTCGCGCGGCGCGTTGCCATATCGGCGTCGTGCTGCTGGCGTTTCACCACCGCGGGAACGGTACAGAATGCTTCCAGGTACTGCTTACGCATAGGCGTCAGCGATTCGCCGTTCGCCATCGCATGGCTAAGCGTATTAATAAAGCGTCGGCAGGGCTTTTGCTCTGTCATTTGCAGGCGGTAGCGCAACATTACTTCGAGTACATCGTCGTAGCCTGCCGACAACGCCTCCTCCGTCCATGACATTTTCCAGTCCATCCCGCCCTGCAAAAACAGGAGCGCCACGCGGGTGTCATTGCGATTGATGGCCGAGCGGAAATTATTCTCATCCCAGGTAACACCCATGCGGGTTAACGTCTCGCGTGAGGAAGGCGTTTCGCGCATCTCCTGCACCTGCGCGGGAGATGCCGTACTGGCCACAGCCGGCTGCGGTTTACTGCTGGTCACCAGCCAGAATCCCCCCACGACAATCGCGATAACCATCACGCCAACCGCTCCCCACAGCACGCCGGAAATCAGCTGTTCGCGCTGCTCTGGCGTACGCGCGGCGCGCTGAGTCGGTTTTTCTATACTGTCGCGCACTTCAAAAAGATCGCCGCCTGTGGTGCGGTCCATTTTTTGCGCCTTTTCCCAGAACGCGTGCAGCTCGCTTTCGTCCACCGCCATCAGCGCCGCCGGGTTAACGCGTGTCCGCCCTTCCTCAAACGCGCGCTGAACGGAGCGGGTGATCTGCGTGTAATAGCAGTCGAGCAGCTGGATTTGCGCCCCGCTTAACGGCTGCTGCACGGTGATGCTGTTGCGGATTTGTCGAATATCTTCGAGGAAGGTTTGCAGGGTTTTGCGGGGCTCTACCAGCAGCGTCAGCATGTCCGGAGCGTTAAACAGCGGCGCGTAGTAGCGGCTAAATTCTTTTTTATCCACCAGCAGCTGGGCCAGTTCGCTGAACAACATGCCGCTCAGAACATCATTAATCTCACCGTTTTTCAGCCAGCGACGCACGCGTTCAGCGTTAAACAAGGTCTTAAGATGATTATTCAGCCGCACCGGATCGGGCCACGCCTGCTGTATCAGCCCTTTAATCATCAGCTCAATGGCACGCACCTGTTTCTGCGCCTGAAGCTGGCTCTCCTTCTCTGGCACCCTCCCGGTTTCGTAGGTCAGGAGGGGCTGTTGCAGACGCAGATATTCAAGGGAGGTGACGAAGCGCATCGCCGCAATCAGCTGATTTTCGCTGACATCCTGCCCGCTTTCATACTGGGGAACACGCTGCTGAAGCAAGCGTAATTGCAGCGTAAAGGCCGTCATTTCCGCATCATTCAGATTCAGCTTCCTGGCTACGGCGCCCCACCCGCCCAGCCCCAGGCGGGCGCTATCCAGTTGCTCCAGAAACCAGCGTGGATCTTTTCCTTCAGAAACATGTACATTCAACAGAAGTAAAATTTCAACAGACGCCTGACGGATCGCTGCCAGACAGTGTTCAAACTGTTCGCGGGTATGATGCGATGAGCTAATCATCATTGTTTTCCTTGAGAGACAATGAGTACCGCTAAAGCGGCATTAAAAGTCGTTTTTCTTTTTATTTATATGAGGTTAAACATACCTGACTTTCTGTTGAAATAAAGTGACAACCTTATAATCATTTGCAATGCCTCCGGAGGATCGTCATGCCCGCCTTAACCACCGCGCGTCTCACCTGCTCGCCGCTGCAAGAGCAAGACTGGCCCTTTTTTCTGTCGCTACAGCAAAATCCTGAGGTGATGCGTTTTGTCGCCCCTGCGCGTAGCGAGGCGGACATTCGGGAAGCCTTTGAGTCTCGTCTGTTGCCGTGGATGCCGGGCAGCTCGCACTGGCTCTGCCTTGTGGTGCGTGAGACGGCCAGCCAGACGCCGCTGGGCGTAACCGGCTATGTGCACCGGGAAGCAGATTGTGCTGAAGTCGGTTTTCTCTTTGCGCCCTCTGCGCAGGGGAAAGGTTACGGCTTTGAATCTCTGCGGGCTGTGTGTGATTTCGCGCTGACTCAGGGTAATATCCGTCGGCTCACCGCCACCGTGACGGCGGGAAATATCGCCTCAAGGCGACTGCTGGAAAAAACAGGTTTTCAACTGGAAGGTGAGTTGCGTGAGAGTTATTTCCTTTCAGGGCAATGGCATAACGACTGGCTATTCGGTTTACTGAAAAAGGAATTTCCGTTCAGTTAAACCTGATCAACAGCCATTTGGCGGATATTTCCCCGGAGGCGTTTCCTCTATAGTCGCGCCACTAAGAGGAAACGCTTATGACGGGTTATGCAATGCAGATATCTTCTGCTGCAATCGCATTAATTAAAAAACAACAGGGTCTTTCCCTGGAGAAATACCGTGACGAAAAGGGTATATGGGTTATTGGTTATGGTCACGTGATTCGCCAGTGGGAAAAATTTAACAGTCTCATCACGCCGATTGAGGCGGAGAATTTGCTTTTTAATGATATTCAATTATGTGAGGCGCTACTGCGGGAAATGAACAAACGCCCATTAACCCAACAGCAGCATGACGCCCTGATATTAACCCTCTTCAGTTTTGGGGAAGAGTCCCCTCTGCCTGAGAAGATCCTTCAGGCCGTCGCCCGGGTGTAGTACATCGCGGCCTGCGTCCGGTTTTTGACATCAAGACGCCGGAAAAGCGTCTCAAGATGGGCTTTTACCGTTGCCGCACTGATGTTGAGATTACGACCAATCTCTTTATTGGACTCTCCGGCCGCCAGTAACTTCAATACCTCACGCTGGCGCTCGCTTAACACTGCCAGTTCATCCTGAGAGGAGTGCTGCTTCAGCCACTCGCCGGGAAAACAGACCATTCCACGCGATACGGAATCCAGCACTGCGGAAAAGCGTTCGGGATTCGCATTGCGGGGAATTATCGCCACCACGTTGCGCTGAAACATTTGCTCAACCCAACGTCGCTCTTTTTTCGTTAACACCAACACCACGCGCGACGCTGGAAAACGATCCATAATCTCTTCCAGTAAAGCCACACCATTATCACGAATTAAATACCCATCTATCATGACGATAGCGGAGGGTGACGCGGATAATTGCGCCCATAATTCATCAGTCTGACGAGCCCCTGTCATCTCTATTTTCGGAATTAACTTCTGCAAACTGTACATCGCTCCATGAATAAATAATGACTGCCTGTCAAACATGATTACTCGCATCGTTTTACTCCTCTGAGAATAGCGAAGGGGGATTCTACAGAGGCATTTTTTAAGAAAAAACTCAATGAATGGAGAGGTTACAAATCACCCAGCTCTCTTTATATCTTCCAGCATTTAGACATACCTGTTTTAAGGATTTCCTTAAGAGGGTTCCCTCCCCCTTAAGACTGAACATTACAGGAACATACCGCCTGAAACTTCAATACGTTGCGCATTCATCCAGCCCAGTTTGTCACTGAGCCACGCCGCAATGGCGTCACCAATATCATCGGGCAGGCCCACGCGTCCCAGCGCTGTCTGCGAGGCCAGCAGCTGGTTAAGCTCCGCATTATCCCGCACGCGTCCGCCCCCAAAGTCGGTTTCAATCGCGCCGGGCGCGATGATATTGACGGAAATTCCGCGCGCGCCAAGCTCTTTTGCCTGATAGCGGGTCAGCACTTCCATCGCCCCTTTCATTGCCGCGTAGGTGCCTGAACCGGGCTGAGTAAAACGGGCCAGTCCGCTGGAGACGTTCAGGATCCGCCCTCCGTCTTTTATGAGCGGCAGCAGCTGTTGCGTGAGGAAAAACGGCCCTTTGAAGTGAATGTTCAGCGCATCATCAAATTGCGCTTCCGTCGTCTCGGTATAGGGTGCGTATAACCCTGTACCTGCGTTGTTCACTAAATAGTCAAAGGTGTCACGTTGCCAGATGTGTTTGAGGGTATCCTTCACCTGCTGAGCAAAGCGCGAAAAGCTTACCGTATCGCCGACGTTAAGCTGCAATGCTGCCGCTTTTCCACCTGTTCCCTCGATTTCGCGCACAACTTCCTGCGCCTCCTGCTGGCTGTTGTTCCAGGTCAGGATGATGCCTGTCCCTTCCGCGGCCAGCTTCAAAACGGCATTTTTCCCCAGGCCGCGGCTACCGCCCGTCACTAAAGCAATACGTTCACTCATAATTCACCTCGTTTCGGCTGTGATGAAGATTGAGAAAGAGCTTATTAGATGGTAGAAAATCAATAAATAGTGCCGTCAGCGCTTCACTGTTTCATTCATAACAACAATGACCAACATCTATGGATAAAATACACGCAATGCAGCTTTTCCTTCGGGTCGCGGAACTGGAAAGTTTTTCCCGCGCGGCGGAGACGCTAAGCCTGCCGAAGGGGAGCGTATCGCGACAGATCCAGGCACTGGAAAACGCACTGGGCACGCAGCTGCTGCACCGCACTACCCGCCGCGTCAGCCTGACGCAGGACGGCATGGTTTATTACGAGCGCGCTAAAGATCTGCTGATGAATCTGGACGAACTGGACGGCATGTTCCTGCACGACCCTTCAACCATCAGCGGTCGGCTACGTGTGGATATGCCCGTTGCCATTGCGCGAAATGTAGTCATTCCGAAACTGCCTGCATTTTTACAACAGTTTCCCGGCATTGAGCTGGAGCTGAGTAGCAGCGATCGTCTGGTCGATGTCATCCGCGAAGGATTTGACTGCGTGGTTCGCGTGGGAAACTTAAAGGACTCCGGGCTTATCGCCCGCCCGCTTGGGAAACTCTCGGTGATTAACTGCGCCAGCCCGGATTATCTGACGCGATTCGGCTACCCTGAGACGCTGGACGATTTGGCTTCGCATGCCCTCATCCACTACTCCGCCACGCTGGGCACGCGTCCGCAGGGTTTTGAGTATTACAACGGCAGCGCGACCCAGTGGGTAAAAACGGGAGGCGTATTGACGGTTAACAGCACTGAAACCTACCAGGCCGCCTGTATCGCCGGGCTTGGCATTATTCAGGTTCCGCGCGTCGGGGTGCGTGATGCCCTGCGCACGAAAAAACTCGTTGAGATCCTGCCGCAATACCGGGCTGAACCGATGCCCGTCTCCCTCATTTATCCCCACCGCCGTAACCTCTCCCGCCGGGTGCATGTGTTTATGGAGTGGCTTACCGAACTCACAAAAGGTTACGTCGACTAGTCACAAGCTATAATTCAGTAACATCCAGCTCAACGAAAAGGAAAATGCGCGTGACGCCGGAAAATAACCCGCAACGACCGACTCAACATTTAGATTATGAACCCATCAAAAAGATGGATAACGAGCCTGAAGCGCCGAAAGAGCCTGGAACGGCCAGCAAAGCGCTGGGCACCGTGACCGGCATAGCCGAAAAAATTCAGCAGATACCCGCGATTGCTCACCTGATACGCGCCGCTGAGCGCTTTAACGACCGCATGGGAAATCAGTTTGGCGCGGCGATTACCTATTTCTCGTTCCTGTCGATGATCCCCATCCTGATGGTGTCATTTGCCGCCGCCGGTTTTGTGCTGGCGTCTCACCCGACGCTGTTGCAGGACATTTTCAATAAGATTCTGACCAACGTCAGCGACCAGACGCTCGCCGCAACGCTCAAAAGCACCATCAACACCGCCGTGCAGCAGCGTACCACCGTGGGTATCGTCGGGTTGCTGATTGCGCTCTATTCCGGGGTGAACTGGATGGGCAACCTGCGAGAGGCTATTCGCGCCCAGTCGCGTGACGTCTGGGAGCGTAGACCGCAGGATCAGGAGAAGATATGGGTGAAGTATTTGCGCGACTTTATTTCTCTGATTGGGCTGCTGGTGGCGCTGGTCATTACGCTCTCCATCACCTCGGTCGCCGGTTCCGCGCAGCAGATGATTATCTCCGCGCTGTACCTGGATTACATTGAATGGCTGAAACCGGCCTGGCGCGGCATTGGGCTGGCCATTTCTATCTTTGCTAACTACCTTCTGTTCTTCTGGATCTTCTGGCGTTTGCCCCGCCATCGTCCGCGCAAGAAGGCGCTGATGCGCGGGACATTGATTGCCGCCATTGGTTTTGAGGTGATCAAGATTGTGATGACCTATACGCTGCCGTCCCTGGTGAAGTCTCCCTCCGGCGCGGCCTTTGGTTCGGTGCTGGGGCTGATGGCTTTCTTCTATTTCTTCGCTCGCCTGACGCTGTTCTGCGCCGCGTGGATCGCCACGGCAGAGTATAAAGATGACCCGCGCATGCCGGGTAAAACCCACCGCTGATATCATGTCGGGCTGATATTTCAGCCCGATTCGCCATTTCAGCATATAAATCCAGGCCGTAACTTTTATTTAACGCAAAACCAGTTTTAATGACTGATATTTAAAAAGTGTGAAGCATTTCATAGAAGTGTTTTCGCTGGTCTGAAAATTATCCGCTTTTTGTTGCTTTTATGACCGCGCCACGCCTTTGTTACAGATTGAAATGTCGCTTTTGCTATGCCTAATATGGCCCTTCGTTCGTCCAAAAATAAGAAAATATTATGCAAGCAACAGCCACCACACTTAACGAAGGGGCGGAACACGTTCCGGTCAACTCGCGCAATAAAGTCGTCGTCGCATCGCTGATTGGCACCGCCATTGAGTTCTTCGACTTTTATATTTACGCCACCGCTGCGGTCATTGTCTTTCCGCATATTTTCTTCCCTCAGGGCGACCCGACGGCAGCCACGCTACAGTCTTTAGCCACCTTTGCTATCGCCTTCGTTGCGCGTCCGATTGGTTCAGCGGTCTTTGGGCATTTTGGCGATCGCGTCGGCCGTAAAGTGACGCTGGTTGCCTCGCTGCTGACGATGGGGATCTCCACCGTCGCCATCGGCCTGCTGCCGACCTATGAAACTATCGGCATTCTGGCGCCTGTGCTGCTGGCGCTGGCGCGCTTTGGGCAGGGTCTGGGGCTGGGCGGGGAATGGGGCGGCGCGGCACTGCTGGCGACCGAGAACGCCCCGGCGCGCAAACGAGCCCTGTATGGCTCTTTCCCGCAGCTGGGCGCACCGATTGGGTTCTTCTTTGCTAACGGCACCTTCCTGCTCCTCTCCTGGCTGCTGACTGATGAACAGTTCATGAACTGGGGCTGGCGTATTCCATTCGTCTTCTCCGCCGTGCTGGTGCTGATTGGCCTGTACGTTCGCGTGTCGCTGCACGAGACGCCGGTCTTCGCTAAAGTCGCCGCGGCGAAAAAGCAGGTTAAAGTTCCACTGGGGACGCTGCTGACCAAACACCTCCGCGTGACCGTGCTGGGCACGTTCATCATGCTGGCAACCTACACGCTGTTCTACATCATGACCGTTTACTCCATGACCTTCAGTACCGCCGCCGCGCCGGTCGGCCTGGGCCTGCCGCGTAACGAAGTGCTGTGGATGCTGATGATGGCGGTCATCGGATTTGGTGTGATGGTGCCCATCGCGGGCCTGCTGGCGGATAAATTTGGCCGTCGTTCAAGCATGATCGTCATCACCTCGCTGATTATTCTGTTCGCGCTGTTTGTCTTCCCGCCGCTGCTGGGGTCAGGTAGCCCTGCGCTGGTGATGGCGTATCTGCTGATTGGCCTGAGCCTGATGGGGCTGACTTTTGGCCCAATGGGCGCGCTGCTGTCGGAGCTGTTTCCGACTGAAGTGCGTTACACCGGCGCGTCGTTCTCCTATAACGTTTCGTCGATTCTGGGCGCCTCGGTGGCTCCGTATATCGCCACATGGCTTCAGGCGAACTATGGCCTGTTCTATGTGGGTGTCTATCTGGCGGCAATGGCAGCGCTGACGCTGATTGCGCTGCTGCTGACGCACGAGACGAAGCATCAGGCGCTGTAAGTGAATGCCGGGTGGCGGCTACGCCTTACCCGGCCTACGATTCAGCCCTCACCCACAGGGCTGAGGGCTCCCCACAAAATAATGCCTGCACAGACGGCCCCCTCTCCCTTGAGGGAGAGGGCTGGGGTGAGGGGGAACATACGGCTCTGGTGGTCATTCCGTTCACGTTATGTTCCTTGCTACTCTG
>NZ_JADCKV010000008.1:181745-207496 GCF_014982105.1 Enterobacter cloacae complex sp. P18RS
TTTTGCTTTCAAATTACTGGAGCCCCCTCTCCCCACAGGGAGAGGGAGAAACGGGACTACTTCTTCATCTGCGACAAAATCGTCCGACACTGATTCGCTTCGCCTTCTGACGGCGAAATCAACGCCAGCAGCGCCGCCGCAGGGGTGACCAGCGTAGCGAGCGCGGCGGCGACCGCACCACGCGCAATCAACGGCCCGGCCTTCACGCCCGCCTGAGGATCTTTGAAGGTCCCGCGAACGTACAGCGGCGAGCGCAGGGTGATGATACGAATGCCTTTACTTTCCGGATCGATGGTTAAATCCAGCTGCTCGGACGCCATGCTGGCGGTACCGGTGACGTTGATAACCGCGTTTTCCGTGTCGAAAGCGAAGATCTGCGGACGCGCCACGCCGTTGACCAGATCCAGATTTGCCGCCGCGCAGTTAACGCGTACTTCGTCGTCACCGAAGATTTGCCCGATGATAAAGTTCCCGACGTTCAGCCCCAGGATCTCCATCAGGTTACGGCTCACCAGCCCGTCGTTCATCAGCAGCTTCAGGTTGCCGTTTCCGCTACCCAGCAGCGCCGCTACCGAGTTACCCGTGCCGCGAATATCCGCGTCGCCGTTCATCTCACCGAGGGTTTTCTGCATCAGCTCCACGTCCGGCATCAGCTCTTTCAGCTTCAGCCGACGCGCCTGGATCTCCGCCCTTCCCTGCATTGGCTTTTTATCCCCCTCCAGGTGGATATTCGATGAGATGGTTCCCCCGGCCATGCCAAACTTCAGCGGTTGCAGGCGCAGGTCGGCGTTTTTCAGGATGATATGGGTCGAGAGGTTGCTCAGCGGCAGCGTGCTGCCATGCTCAATTTTACGTCCTTTGAAGCGCACATCCGCATCCATCACGTCCCATTTGTCGGTTTCGAAGCGGTCATAGGGCAGCACTTTACCCGCAGGCTGAACGTCCTTTTTAACCTCTTTAGACTTCGTGCCTTTGCCCGAATCTACGCCAATCAGCGGACCAAGATCGGCCAGACGCAGCTGGCGGGATTCAACGTCCCCCTCCAGTTTCGGGCGCGGTTTACCGGTGGTGTAGGTCAGCGTGCCGTGGATATCGCTGTCGCCGATGCGGCCGTTGAATCCCCGGTAGTCAAAGACGGACGATTTTTCGGTGTTGATTTTGGCAACCAGGCGCCCGTCCGTTTCAAACGGCGGGGTATCCGGCAGCAGCACGCCGGTCAAATCGTACAGTTCACCCAGCGAATCCCCGGCAAACTTAAGCTGGAGGTCGACGCCGCCCATGTTCATCGGGTCGTTAACCGTGCCCACGAACGCCACGCGGGTGTTGCCCGAGCGGAAATCCGCCTGCACCGGGAACGGCGTGCCCTCACTCCTGAGCGCCAGCATGCCGCCGATTTTGCCTTTACCGGTCAGCGGCTGGCCGTTGTAGCGCCCTTTCGCCGTCAGGCCGAAGACGTAATCGCCCGCTTTGCTGTCATCGCCTTTGGCTTTACTGCCCGTCACTTCGCTAAACGGCAGAGGCTTACCCAGCGGATCGACGAGGATCTCCACGTCAGCCTTACTCACCTTATCGTCAATGGCGATCCTCCCCCGATCGAACAGAATATTGTCGAGGCGGAAAGACCACGAAGAGGGCTGCGCATTCTGATCTTTATCGCCGCTGCTGGCGAGATCGAACGTCCAGTTGTTGTTTTTCTCTGACAGGCGAATTAGCCGCGCGTCGGGCTGCTGAAGTTTGATCCACGGCAGATACACCGTTTTGGTTAACAGGGCTAACGGCGCCAGCGTGGCTTCCACGCGCGGCAGGTGGATCATGGTCACTTCGGGGATGTCCGGCGGGTTGCCGAGAATGATGTCGTCGGCGTGAACGTGCGGCCATGGCACCCAGCTTCGCCAGCCGGTTTCCTCTTTCTGGCGCTCCCACACGACACCCAAATCGCCACGTATTGCGAAGGGGCGGTTTAGCTCGGTTGAGACTTTCTGGTTGATGGTCGGTTTGAGCCGGTTCCAGTCAAACGTGGCGATAATGATGATTAAGACCACGATCAGCAACAAGAAAATCCCTGCTGTCCAGGAAATCACCCTGGTTGTTTTTGTCATTGTTGTCCCCTTTCCTGATGAACTTGCCTCTAAAACTATAGTTCAGACAAAGGGAAGCGGGCAGATCAGAGGGTGGTTATCACCTTTTCCAGGGTATCCATGGGGACAGGACGAGAGAGGAAATAACCCTGTGCCGCCGCTGCCGGGGAGTTTTGCACGTCGCGCCACTCCTCCAGCGTCTCTACGCCTTCCACAATGACGCCCTGGCAATAGCGGTTCATCAGTTGCAGGAGCATCGTAAACAGGTTCCGTCCCTCCGGCGTCTGGCGCAGCATGATAAACAGATCGCGGGCCACTTTGATGTAGTCATAACGCACTTCGCTCAGGGCGGAGAAGTTGGCCATACCGGTACCGAAATCATCCAGCCACAGCGGGCCAAACTCACACATCGAGGCAAACGAGGAGTCCTGCGGCAGCTGAACATGTTCAACCAGCTCGAAGCGCATCCACGGCAAGGTGGCAATCAGCGCCTGCAATGTCGCGTTCTGACGTAACGCCATCAGGGTTGGGCCATCCACGTTCACCGACGCCAGAATACCGTGCTGCTCGAAGAACGCCTGCTTCGTCGCCAGCATTCTCAGTTGCTCTTCCAGCACGTCGATACGCTGACGCACGGCAACCTCCGCAAAATAGCGGTCCGGTGCAATACGCTGTGAAGGATTCGATGGATGAGTGACGACCGTTAACACCTCAATCGCCATTAACCGACCGTCGGTACGGTAGATGGGCTGATAGGTGTACGCTCGCTCACATTGCAGCCAGTAGCGATGCTCCTGCAAGTTCTCAATACTTGCCTCAGGCGTAGTGCTCAGCCGCTGGATAACCTGCTCTGACTTCATTTCGGATGTCCTGTTGTATGGGATAGCCTTTCTGGACTCGTCACTGAGTTATCGGCCCGCCAGGTGAGAACTTTATGTTCAATTCACCGGGAAAATGAAATTAAGATGACAGAAATATGCCGGAATACGCGCTGGCTCAAAAAAAATAATGGAACGTCGTTTTAATATAGTTGACCATAAAAAACACACAGCGCACACTACCCTTAATTACTTTGTTCAGGTTCACGACTATGTCTAAAAAAATTGCCGTGATTGGCGAATGCATGATTGAGCTGTCCCAGAAAGGCGCGGAAGTCAGCCGCGGTTTTGGTGGCGATACATTGAACACCTCCGTTTACATTGCCCGTCAGGTCGCCCCCGACGCGCTGAGCGTGAGCTACGTTACCGCGCTGGGAACGGACAGCTTCAGCCAGCAGATGCTGGAAGCCTGGCAGGGTGAAAACGTTGGGACCTCGCTGATCCAGCGAATGGAAAACCGCCTGCCGGGTTTGTACTACATCGAAACCGACAGCACCGGCGAGCGCACCTTCTATTACTGGCGTAATGAAGCGGCCGCCAAATTCTGGCTGGAAAGCGAGGCCGCCGCTGCCATTTGCGAAGAACTGGCGACCTTCGATTATCTCTACCTGAGCGGGATCAGCCTGGCGATCCTGAGCCAGGAGAGCCGTGAAAAGCTGCTGTCACTGCTGCGCGAATGCCGGGCCAATGGCGGTAAGGTGATTTTCGATAACAACTACCGTCCGCGTTTGTGGGCCAGCCGCGAAGAGACGCAGCAGGTCTACCAGCAGATGCTCGAATGCACCGATATCGCCTTCCTGACGCTGGATGATGAAGATGCTCTGTGGGGCGAAAAACCGGTTGATGAGGTCATTGCCCGGACGCAGGCTGCCGGGGTCAGCGAAGTGGTGATCAAGCGCGGGGCGGAGTCTTGCCTGGTGGCGGTTGCAGGTGAAGCCGTGACAGAGGTGCCGGCGGTGAAGCTGGCGAAAGAGAAGGTAATCGATACCACGGCGGCGGGAGATTCTTTCAGCGCGGGGTATCTGGCGGTACGTCTGACGGGAGGTACGCCGGAAGCGGCGGCGCAGCGCGGTCACTTGACGGCCAGCACGGTGATTCAGTATCGCGGAGCGATTATTCCGCGCGAGGCGATGCCTGCTTAAGGACTGTGCGGGCTGATGCCCGCACCCTAACCCTCTCCCTCAGGGCTGAGGGAACGCAGAGCTTACTGGCCCTGCGGAATATCGCTCGCATCCTGGTGTAAATCATCGGCTGCCGTTTGCGCTGGCTGCGGCGGCGTCGCCATGATGGCGCTCCAGGTGGCCTTCAACTCTTTCATGTCATATTCCGGCTCACCTTTCGGCTGCAACAGAATCAACGCCATATCCTGCGACAGCTGCTGACGCAGATCCTGATTCAGCATCTCCACGGTCAGACCGTTCAGGAAGTCCTGACGCAGTTTCTGATACTGCTCCGGCGCGATATCCACCACCTGATTCTGCAAGGAGCGAATGCGCTGGCTGATTAAGATATCGGTATCGGCGCGGGCATAGGTGGCGAACAGTTTCTGCAATTCGAGGGATTTCTGCGCCACCAGCGCGTTAAACTCCTCTTCAGACAGGCCCTCTTTCCGCACTTTAGCCAGCTCTTTCGCCACCACGCCGAGATTGGCATTCAGCTTATCGCCCGGCGATTCCACGTTAATGGCGCACTGGGCGCGCTGGAACAGCACTCGGCAGTCAAAGCCCAGGCCAATATCTTTCACGTTGTTCTTGCTGAGCGTCTGCTGAACGTGCCAGAACAGCGCTTCACGCGCGAGATCCGCACGCCAGTAACGCAACAGCGCAGAAGACTCGCGGATCGGCTGCCAGGCCGTATCCCACATCATTGAAAGACGATCCTGACGCACGGTATCCGTCATGATGCTGACCGTCTCAGGACGAAGCGGGGACAAGGTAGGAACAGGGGCGGGCGTTTCACGCTTCCCTTTCAGATCGCCAAATGCTTTGTTGATCTGTTCTATCACCGCACGGCTGTCCACGTTGCCCACCACAATCAGGGTCATGGCATCCGGGGTGTACCACTGCTGGTAGAAAGATTTCACCTGCGCGGCATCAACCGGCTGTTTCAGCGGCTCTGCCGGGTCGTGGCCAAGCAGCGTTGACCCTTTCAGGCGGTAGCGCCACCAGCCTTCTTTGGTATCCGTCGGCCAGGTCGCCACCATGTCGCTGTTGCTCAACGCATAGTTAACGGTCTCAGGCGTAATCGCCAGTTTGCCGGTGGCATCCGAAAGATAGGTCAGTGCTTCTTTAAGCAGATCGTTACGGTTGTTGGGCAGGCTCAGGTTAAACATGGTGTAGTCATAGGAGACCACAGCCGGGGGCAGCGGGCGTTTCGGATCGATGGCCTGTTGCCATAAAGAACGCACCTGAACCGCCTGCAAACTGCCGCTCTGGGTGAGCGCCAGTCGAGGAATAAAGTGGCTTAAGCCGGTCTGCTGGGTGCTTTCAGTGAGGGAGCCGGTATTCACAGAAAGACGGATTTCAATGCGATCGCTCGGACGTTGCGGAGTGGATAATACCTGCCACTGGAAACCATTCGCCAGTGTTCCCTGTTGCCAGGCCGGGTCTGGCTGGAGCGCATCTGCCTGCACATAACTGGCTGCTGCCATCATCAGCAAACCGCCGGTTAAGAGTCGAATTTTTGTGCCCTGCATGTGAACCCCTGATCAACATTCCTGGTTAAAGAGAGTGTCTCGCGACGTGAGCACTCAAAGATGACGATGAAAACCTTCCGATTAGACAGCGTGTTCGGCTAAACGTCACGGGCGGAAGTGAAATATACCCAAAAAAAATCTTGTCGAATTATGACAGGTATGAACGGTTATTATGCGCAGGTACCCGCATCCCCACAAGGGAATACGGGCATTTATGAGGGATTAAGAGGATAAACCGGGGGTTTTGTCCTCAGATGTGCGGTTATTCAGCGTATCGTTAAGCTTCTTGTGATCCAGCTCTTTCACCCACTTCGCCACCACAATCGTCGCCACGCCATTGCCGACCAGGTTGGTTAACGCACGGGCTTCAGACATAAAGCGGTCAATACCGAGGATCAGGGCCAGGCCCGCCACCGGCAGATGGCCCACCGCCGAAATGGTGGCCGCCAGCACGATAAATCCGCTGCCCGTTACGCCCGCCGCCCCTTTTGAAGAGAGCAGAAGCACCACCAGCAGCGTAATCTGATGGAAGATATCCATGTGGCTGTTAGTGGCCTGGGCAATAAAGACCGCCGCCATCGTCAGGTATATCGAGGTGCCGTCCAGGTTAAAGGAGTAGCCCGTAGGAATAACCAGCCCCACCACTGACTTACGGCAGCCCAGCTTTTCCATTTTATCGAGCATACGCGGCAGCGCGGACTCCGAAGAGGATGTGCCGAGGACAATCAGCAGCTCTTCACGAATGTAACGGATAAATTTGAAGATGCTGAAGCCGGTCGCACGGGCGATGGAGCCGAGCACCACCACCACAAACAGAATACAGGTGATGTAGAAACAGACGATCAGCTGGCCAAGCTGTACCAGCGTGCCGACGCCATATTTCCCGATGGTGAAGGCCATCGCGCCAAAGGCGCCAATCGGGGCCAGACGCATGATCATGTTGATGATGCCGAAGATCACCTGCGAGAAGCTTTCAATGACGTTAAAAATCAGCTGGCCTTTGCTGCCAAGACGGTGCAGGGCAAAGCCAAAAAGCACGGCAAACAGCAGCACCTGGAGGATGTTTCCGCTGGCGAACGCGCCAATCACGCTGCTCGGGATCACGTCCAGCAGGAAGGCAACAATCCCCTGATCTTTCGCCTGTTCAGCGTAAACCGCCACCGCTTTCGCATCCAGCGTGGCCGGGTCGACGTTCATGCCCGCGCCAGGCTGTACCACGTTGACAATTATCAGGCCGATAATCAGCGCGATGGTACTGACAATCTCGAAGTACAGCAGGGCAACCGCCCCCGTACGCCCGACCGCCTTCATGCTTTCCATGCCAGCGATACCGGTCACCACGGTACAGAAAATGACCGGCGCGATGATCATTTTGATGAGCTTAACGAACGCGTCGCCAAGCGGTTTCATCTGCGCGCCCAGCTCCGGGTAGTAGTGACCGAGCAGAATACCGATGGCGATGGCTGTCAGGACCTGGAAGTAAAGACTTTTGAAGAGTGAGGTTTTCATAGGGTGTCCCTGGAAAGAAAAACTACAGGCTTTGTAAGGTTATGGTTAACCTGCGGCTTTAAAATAACACCCACATAACAGGACAGAAATAAACGGGGTTCAAATTTGAAACACAAATGTTAAGAACTTTGAGCTGGCTCGCACAAGCCAGCAACAAAATTACACTTTTGCGTTATTGCCAGCGTCGGCGAGATAGCGTTTCTCAAAGATATCCGTCGGTACGGCGCGGTCAAACAGGAAGCCCTGTCCGCTCTCCACGCCCGCCGCAGCCAGCCACTCACGTTGGGCGTCGGTTTCAATACCCTCGGCAATTACGTGCAGATTCAGGCTGTGCGCCATCTGAATAATGGCCTGTACCAGGCTGCAATCCTCTGGCAGCCCATCCACAAAGGTTTTGTCGATTTTCAGGACGTCCACCGGCAACGTTTTCATGTGCTGGAGCTGACGCAGGCCAGAATACCCCATACCAAAATCGTCCAGCGCAATGCGGATCCCGGCATTACGCAGCGGTTTCAGAATGGCGACAGCATCGTCAGGATTGTCGATACAACGGCTCTCGGTGACTTCCAGGATCAACGTGTGGGGCTGAATGCGGTAGCGGTGGATCAACTCGAGCATCTTCGGCACCATGGTCGGGTGCATCAGCTGTAGCGCAGAGAGATTCACCGACAGCGGCAGCGTGATGCCCCGTTGTTGCCAGGCCGCAAGCTGGCGGCAGGACTCTTCCAGCACCCAGTAGCCGACGGTGACCATCAGGCCGCAGGACTCGATACGTTCGATCATCCCCTCAGGCAGCTCCCACGTGCCGTCCGGCTGTTGCATACGCAGCAACGCTTCGGCGCTGGTCACTTCACCCGTGCGCAAATTGACCTGCGGCTGTAGCCAGAGCGCAAACTGGCGATTGTCCATCGCCGTCAGAATGTCGCTCTCTTCCGTCAGGCGCTGCTGGGCTTTTTCCATCTGCTCCGGATCAAAGAACTGGATCTGGTTTTTGCCTTTCCGGCGCGCGGTGAACGCGGCCGAGAAGGCCCGACGATAAAGCTGCTCGGCGGTCAGCCCCCCGTAGTACATCGCAATACCGATGCTGGCGCTCGGGCGAAGCTGGATACCCTGAATGGGCAGCCGCTCATTAATGACAGTGAGTACTTGCTGACCTAGCGTAATGGCGTGCCACGGCTCTTTAACACCGTGCGCGATCACCACCAGGTCATAACCGCTGACCTGGGTGAGCACCATGCGCGGCGCCAGAACGGATTTCACCTTTTCCACCAGCGTCAGCAACAGCATCTCGCGCTGGCTCTCTTTCAGCACGCCCGCCGTGTCCTGCAAGGTTTCGCAGGCAATCACCATCAGCGCGGTGGTCTGCTGGCGGGCGACGGTCTGCTCCAGCAAGGCCATTAAAAACGCTTTGTTTGGCAGATCGGATACCGGAAAACGGGTGGCGTTGCTACTGAGCTCTTCCTGCTGACGCAGGACACGCTGCTGGTTGATATTGTAACTCCGGACCAGCATGCCAATTTCATCGTCGTGATGCAGGCGCGGCAAGGGAAGCTGATGCCTCATGTGCTCCTGTGGAGAGAGGTCGTTCAGCTCCCGGGCTATGCGGCGCAACGGATGCACAATTAACCGGTTGATACACCACGTCAGCGCCACGCTCAGCATTAGTGTCAAAAGTAAGTAAGTAGTCACTAACGTAGCAACCCAACTCATGACGAATTTATACATGCGGTACGAGTCGGCCTGTAGCACCAGGTAGGCCAGCGGCTGCGGGTTAGCCGGTCTTTCCAGGGAATAGAGAGGCAGGGAAATTTGCACCGGCAGTTCAAACAGGCGCATCACCATCATCGGGACGGGACGCTCCGGGATAAAGCTCATCCGCAGCGCCTGGAACTGGTTCGGCAGCACGACATCCGCGCGGCTCACGATACCGGCGGGCTGAATGCGCTTCAGGATGGATTCCGCCTCGGGGATATCCCCTTTCAGGATCGAGGCTGACAGGGGTTCCCGCACCGAGCGGGCAATACTTTCCAGTTGCGAAGCCGTGTTATAGCGATTCTGCTGTACGGAGTGAAACAGCAAAATGACGCAGAAGATGAAGACAAACAGCATTGTGACGGCAGACACCATCGCCATCTGTTTGATCGTTAAGGAACGGCTGACACGCAAAATGACTCTCCACAAAACTCGAAGCGCAGGGCGCACCAGGGTGTAAACCTGGTGCGCCCGAGTATACCCGATAGCTGCACTTTTAAGAGAGACTTACAATTAGATTAAGAAAAAATCCGATCACCAGTCTGCATAAGGCACCAGCGGTTCCGGTGGTAAGTCCATATCACCTTGCCAGCCCGCGGCAGAATACCGAACGTAGAGCAGCGCATGGCTCGGGGTATAGTCTTTTGCTTCCTGAATATCGACGCCCAGTCCGACAAACCAGTTGGACGTCACGCGGCGTTCAACAATCGCCCTTGCGGTATAACCCGTCCCTGACGAGCTACTTCCGGTTTCCATTACACCTTTATCGGTATAACGGCCTGGCTCATTGTCCGGGATCAGCCCCTGTAACGGATAACGCATCACATCTTTTGTTTTTGAATGAGACCAGGAGACGGAGCCGCCCAGCTCCCATGACCAGTTCTCTGTGCGTTTACGCCAGTTCACCGGTAAGGCGAACGACACATACTCCTGGGGGCTGTAGTAACCGCCCTGGCCCAGCGAATAGCCACTTAAATCCTTATCGTAATGCCAGAGCATGTTGGACACGCCCACCGTCAGGCGTTCGTTGTTCTGATTGATGAGCTTGTAGTAATAGCCGGTCATCCAGCGGACGCGCCAGTTATCTTCGACATTCTTCCCGGTGAGGCTGTCGGCACTCAGGCTTGACCAGATCCCGTTAGCTTCGCCTTTGTCGTAGCTCATGCTCACGCCGCCACCGGTGGCACGCACGCCGCCCCAGGTGGTGTCGGTATTGGGATCTTTTTGCCCGGCGAAGGCCAGCACCGAGCTGGAAATCGGACGGCGATGGGCGTTCAGGGTGTAGCCAATCGGCCCTAAATCGTTGCTGTAGCTCAGGCTACCCACCACATCGACCACGTCGAAGCCCATCGGCGTTGTACCGATATCCC
The DNA here is from genome assembly GCF_014982105.1 of Enterobacter cloacae complex sp. P18RS. NCBI lineage: Bacteria > Pseudomonadati > Pseudomonadota > Gammaproteobacteria > Enterobacterales > Enterobacteriaceae > Enterobacter > Enterobacter cloacae complex sp. P18RS. The sequence goes on from NZ_JADCKV010000008.1 coordinate 192,028, forward strand.
ACGCCCAGGTTTTGTTCTGCCAGCCGACGGCCACGCTGGCGCCGTTGGCCGACTGGTTCGTGCTGCCGTGACATGGCGTTTCGGCACAGGTACCCCATGTCGGATCGTAGGTTCCGTTATCGGTGGCAAAGGAACCGGCGTTCATATTGACCAGATCGCTACGGAAGAACATACGTCCGTCCGACAGCGGCGCATCAACCTGGAGCATGGTGGTGTGCGCTTTCAGATCGGAATAGCCTCCCGTGCCGCTGGAGCCCCAGTAGTCGTGTTGCAGCGTGACGTTCAGATCCTGCTGACGATAAAGATCGCCTGCATCGCTGCGCACGCCGCGCTTCAGCCAGTCATCTTTCTCATCGTTACGCGTGAGCCGAGTAAAGCTGTCGTTATCGGTCGGACGGGTCGTTGTGATGCCCGATGAGACCATCGCATCTTTCCAGGTGTCCAGCGCCTGCTGAGGCTGACCATTTTGTGCCTGGAAACGGGCGGCATCGCGCATCACCAGCGCACTTTCCATCGAAGGCGGCTGCGATTTGGCCTGCGGAAGAATGGCGTTGAAGGTCTTTTCTGCCGCGGCATGATCACCCAGGCCAGCCTGCGCCATGGCAAGCCGGCGCTGCATATTGATGGAGAGCGGTTCGCCGTTCTGTGCCGCGGGCAGTTTCGCCAGCGCCGCGCGCGCCGCGTCCTTGTTGTCCTGGGCAAGATAGACCTCGGTCAGGCCGAGGATCGCGTCTTCGTTCTGCGGTTCGCGTTGCAGGACGGTGTTGTAGGCGGTTTTCGCGGCCTCATGATCGCCACGCTGTTCAGCCCAGTCCGCCAGCGTCAGGTCGATACGGGTGGACGGAGGCTGCTGGCGAAGCAACGTTTCCGCCTCCTGCTCTTTTCCACTGTCGCGCAGGCGGTTGGCGGTTTCCAGCACCTGGTTACTTTGCAGGCGGTCCGCCAGCGCCTGAATGTTGCCGTTCCACTTGTCGCGCGGCAGCGTGTTCAGATGCGCCAGCGCCGCCCGGTCCTGATCGTTACCGGACAGGTACAGCCCGCTGGCGTAAACCTGATCCGGATCGCCAGGTTTCTGGCTTGCCAGCTGACGCATCAGGTTATCCGCCTGGCTGCGCTGACCCGCGCTATACAGATCGCGTGACAGTCGGTAGGTGATCCACACGTCGCCCGGGGAAAGCGCAAGGCGTCGGCGCTGAATTTCTGCGGCCTGCGCATATTTCCCTTCGCTTTCCAGCTGTTCGGCCTGGGCTGACAGCTGCTCGTTCGTCAGGCTACGTTCAATATCATCAATGCTGCGGCGCTGGCTGGCAGAGAGCGACTGAATAAACTGCGTCGCCTTCTCCGGAGACTGCGCGCGATAAATATTGGCAAGACCACGCACCGCGTTGCTGTTGCCGCTGTCCATCCGCAACGCCTGGCGGTAATAGCGTTCGGCCACGTCGTTATCTTTGCGCGCCGCCGCCGCATCACCGAGGCCCAGAACCGCGTAGCTGTCGGTATTGTCGATATTACGCGCCTGCTGGTAATAGCGTTCGGCCTGGGCCGTATTGTTGGCTTTCAGGGCGTTATCCCCCTGCTGGATCAGCAGCCAGTATCGGTTGACCTTCAGCAGGCTGTCCCATTTGCCCCGGTTATCGCTCTGCGGATCGAGGGCGATCGCCTTTTCAAACTGCGCAACCGCACGCACGCGATCGCCTTTCTGAGAATAGGCCTGCCCCAGCGCGCCTACGGCTTCACTGTCGGCGTGGTTGGCGCTGACTGCTTTTTGCAACTCCGTTACCGCTTTACTGCCCTGCCCGGCATCCACTGCGGCTAACCCTTCGGCTTTGGCGCGGAACGCCGGATCGGCAAGCTGTTTTTGCTGCGCTTCAAGCTGGGCGCGCGCCGCCGTCACGTTATCGCCATCGCTGAACACGCTCAGGTATTGTTGCAGCGCGGTAACGCTGGCGCTGCTGGCCGGCTGATCTTTGATCTGCTGGTACCACATGTCCGACGCCTGACTGCGGCCATTGTTCGATTTGGCCATCTCCTGTAACACCGCAAACCCTTCATCACGCCGTCCGCTCTGGAACAAAAGCTGTGCCAGCGAGGACTGTAGCGGGACGTTGCCCGGACTGCTGGCGTTTATTTTCTTAAGCTGATTAATGGCCAGGTTGCGGCGGGCTGGCTCTTTCGCCACCACGTTCCAGTACTCCGTCGCGATGTCGCCACTGGGCGGCTTACCGTCAAACAGTTTGTCATACGCGGCAATGGCTTCCTGGGTGTGCCCGGTGGTGGCAAGCAGGCGAGCCTGCTGGAGGGCCTGGCGACCATCCGGCGTGGAGAGCAGCATGGTAGTACGGGAGGACTGATAGGCACTGGAATCGGGCGCCATTCCTTTCAGGCGATCCAGCTCTTTTTGCGCGCCCGCCGTATCGCCCTGTCGTAACAGGTAGCGGAAGCGCGCGGCAATCACGTCCGGGTTGTTGGGGTCGATCAGCTCAAGGCGATAGAGCGACTGGCGCACTAAATCCTCACGCTGGGTGGATTCCCCCAGACGGACCTGTTCCAGCAGCTGTCTCTGCTGCGGGGAGTTGGCGGCCTGGGCCAGGGGCATTAGCGCCAGGCCAAGCGATAAGGTGAGTAGATTCAGTGTGAACGTGCGCATTCCTGGCCCCAGTCCGGTAGTAATTCACCTTGCACGGTGAAACGAAAACGATGCTGATCCCACCCTTGTCCAAAGAGGGTCAGAACGTAGCTGTAATAAGCATTGTTATCGGGAAAACGATCGGCGACGTGCTGGCGTTGCACCGCTTGCGCGTCCCGGTTTTGTAAAAACGGAAGGAGGGAGGCAGAAAACCCTACCGGCCCATCTCCGGTGCGTTTCCCGGTCGCGACGTCCACTTTCTCCGGCGGCAAGCCTTGTTTGATTGTGGTGGTCGCCATGGGCTTGAAACGCGCCAGTAGCCGGGCTTTCTGCGGATCGTTATCGTTCATCATCCCTACCCACAGATAGACGCGAATCGCATCGTAGCTGCCGATCAGGGATGCATCCTGCGACAGCTGCCAGCCGCCCTTTTTCTGGTATTTCACCCAGTTCGGGGAAAATCCTTTAGGCGCGGTCTCCAGCAGCAGACGCAGGTTGGTTTCACGGAGCGTCGTCCACGGCGCGCCAAAACGGGTGAAATAGCTCGCAAGCTGCGGCGGCAGGTAGCTGGGGTTGAAGCGCCAGACGCTCTCTTCGGCAAAACCGACTTTACCCGGCAGCAGCATAGAACCCAGCCCCGGCACCTTCACCACTTCCTCACTGGCAATGCGCGTCAACAGCGCCTTACCCGTGCGCGTGTAATCGGGATTTTTCCACAGCCGCCCGGCTTCCAGCAGCGACCAGGCAATCCAGATATCGGCATCAGACGCGGAGTTAGGGTCGATAACCGCCCAGGTTTCGTCGTCCTTTTTCCCCCACAGCCAGGCCGGGAGATGTTGGGTTAAATCTCCCTCGGCAAGGTTATCGCGCGTCCATGCCAGCAGCAGATCGAACGCCTTGCGATCGTTTGCCGCGAGGGCAAAGAACAGTCCGTAGCTTTGCCCTTCGGAGGTGGTGATTTTGCGCGCGTCACTGGGATCAATGACGCGTCCACTTTCGCTCATATAATCCTGCTTGAACGTCTCCCAGGCAGGCCAGCGACAGGCGGCGTGAAGATTCGCCGCCGCCAGCATCAACGCTGCGACTAGACACCCGCGAAAGATTTTCATCACCGCTTACTCATGGTCCGGGTTAAGACGACGACGGCTGATGATTCGCAGCAGACGCCACAGTACCCACGCCAGCAGTACAACGCTGAGCGCAGCCAGCACGGCCAGCAGCACCGGGTGGTTAGACAGGGCGTACCACAGGCGTTCGAACCACGGCAGATGACCGACGTAGTAGACATCCCCCACGCGCAGGCTGTTTACCCCCGACTCACGGATCACCGAGACGGAACCGAACATTGCCGCCCGTTTACCGCTGTCGTTCATGGCCGTATTGAGTAGCTCATACCCGCGCGGGCTATCCGCCAGCAGGGCGATAACGCTGCGCTGGTCGTTATACGGCGACTGGAAGCCGACAATCGCGGCCATCGGACCCGTTGAGCTTACGGTCGTCCTGATATTGGCCTGACGATCGCCGCTGTCCGGCATGATGCTCGGGAACTCGGTCTGACGCAGCGGCGTGTTAACCCACGACTGAGCCGCCTGCACCAGCAGATCGACGCGCTTCTCGTCTTTCAGCTTGTCCGGAATGTTGCCGATGACCATGATATCGGCATCTTTGTTCTGGATCTGGCTCCCGTCATCCGTCACCGTCACGTTGATCGCCGGCAAGCCGGTTTGCGCCCCGACGGTGCCCATGGTGTCCAGCAGCGTGGTAACCTGGCCTTCGTTGGCCGCTTTTGGCATCACGACAATCGATTCAGAGAGGTCTGCCATGCGGCTGAACGGGAAGCTGGCGTTAGCAAAGGCACGCAGATCCGGCATCGCAATAAAGTGGTAATACTTCGAGAAGTCGATCGTGGAATCATCACCAATCACCACGTGGTTTTGCACCGGCTGGAAGGTAATACAGTTTTCCACCGATCCACCCGGCATGGGGTTCATATACTGGAAGTTAAACCGCAGCTGGTTCACCGCACCGAGCTTCAGCGCCGGGATCGACACATCGGTTTTGCCATCCAGCAGCCCCTGTAATACAGGCAGACGAAGCATCAACCGGTTTGTCTCCTGGCTGCTGGTCAGGCTGAACGATTGCAGGAACTGATTGTTGAGGCTGATATCCATGCGCGAGCTGTCTTTGGTCGCCGGCGCGGTGTAACGGTAGTTCAGATTGATATCAATGCCGTTGGTGCGCAGCAGATAGAGATCCGGCGGCAGGTTCAGCGACAGGCTGACAGGAGAAGGTTCAAGCCCGGTTGACTGCAATTGCTCTTCATAGGTTTTCAGTTCGCCAAAGGTGATGGCCCGGTCGGTACGTACCCAGTTCGGCGCATCATAAGGCTTACGTGCCAGCAGCGGTTTCACCTCGTCCACCACAACGCTGTTACCGCGGAACAGGATATTCCCCTGCGCAATGCCTTTCGCCGCCTGCACCAGATCTTTGTCATCACGGCCGAAGATCACCAACAGCTTCACGTACGGATTGTCCGGATGGCTGATCATCTCGATGGTGGGCGCTTTCACCTCCGGATGGTCACGCAGGAAAGCCGGACGTTTGGTGTTGGTAGCAAACACGATCGCGTTTTTGTCCGGCATTTTGTCGTACATGACCGGGAAACTTTGACCACGCCAGCCGGAGCGGGAACCAAACCAGGATGCCACGATAGAGGCCGCCAGCTGTTCGGTCACATCGGGAGAGCCGGCAAAGACCATCGGCAGGTTCAGCGGACGGTTATCACGCGGGTCGAAGAACGGCACCGGGAAGGCGGAGAGATCGTTTTTCAACGCCAGCGGCTGATAGGTCATCTGAAGCGAAGAGTTACGCCCGACATCCAGCCACAGGGTGCTGCTGGCCGGGTTTTCACAGACATCGCGGTAGTGGCCGACAAACTCCAGACGTACGCGGTTAAAGTCGGTGATAAACAGCGGATTAATCGGCACCTGAGCCAGGGTTTTCTTACCCAGTTGCTCTTTGGTGACGGGCAGGACGTCCATCAGCTCGTCATTCAGATAGACCTTAAGCTGGGACTGCACCGGCAGCAGCGACGGCGATGGGGTGTATTCCAGGTTGAGCATCGCTTTCGACACGACTTCATCGCTGCGCATACCGAATTCGATACCGCCATTTGGGTTGATGCCGCGCAGAACCATGCTGCCCGGAGGAGGCGCGATCTGGGCAAACGTCAGCTTAACGTCACGCGACGGCGTATTTTCGGCAACCACCGGCGCACTGGCTCCCGGCACCCCAGGCATGACCTGCCCAACCACCGGGTTGTCGGCGGGCAGCGTATTCCCCGTCGTCGGCTGATTCGGGACGACGTTTTCCGTCTGCCCCGGCGCGGCCGTTACAACCGGATCGGTCGCTTGCGCGACGACAGGCACCGTTGGCGCGGGCGTGGCCGCTGCGTTATCAGGCGCTGCGTTAGCCACTGTTGCAGGGAGCGCACTCATCCCCATTGCCACTGCACATAACCAGGAAAGTTTTGTTTTCATCGCGTTATCATCATTGTTGAGCCATAACCGGGTCCGCCTGCTTCGCTTCATCTCGCTCAGGTCGACGCGGAATGAACGACACGACCCAGGAAACCAGTGAAGTAAGTGACCGGAAAATTAATTTCACCGACGACGGGGCAAATTCTGCAAGGTGACGATAGCCACGGAACCCCAGCTTAAGAATATCCAGCAGGCTTTCCAGAGGCTTATCCTCAGGGAAGCTGTCCTGCCAGAGAGCCCACGTATCCGCGCGGGCAAACGTACACTGCACAAAATCAATGTGTTGCTTTTTGGTCAGCGGCATCAGTTGCAGACCCACTTCATTTCCTCTCACACGCACCACCTGCGTCGGGAAGACATACTCCTGCTGGCCGCGCTTAAGCAGTAGGTTGACCTTCTGCCCCTCCAGCACCTTCGCCTGACCGTTGATCTTGATACCCAGACCGCCATCCGAAAAGTCATGTACGGTACAGGAGAAGAGATGTCCATCGTCGCGGGCAATGGCCGCTGGCATGCTGATTTCGACGCGATGCGCGCGGCGAACCTGTTTGCTCTCCACCGATACCGCCACCGCGCCACCGAGGATAATCAGGTTATAAAACACCCACGCCATACTCACGAAGACCGTCAGAATTTCGTTTTCCGGGCCGTAGAAGTAGCGCCAGATCCCAACAATCACGCCCACAATATTCAGCAGCACCAGGAAGATATAGGGCCGGGAGATCACCCAGTCGACATACTCCTCTTCCACCAGCCCGCCCTTCGCGGTGACGTTGAATTTCCCTTTATGCGGGTTAATCAGCGCCACCATGGTTGGCGGCGCGATGTACCAGGCCAGCACCGTTTCGTAAATTTCACTCCAGAAGGAGTGGCGATATTTCCCCTGAATCTTCGAGTTCGTCAGGCTGGCGTGGATCATGTGCGGCAGAACGAACAGGGCAATCATCAGCGCAGGCGCATAGATGATGTAAGCGTGAAGGAGCAGGAACGCCAGCGGCGCAGTGAGGAAGATAAGCCGTGGAATACCGGACAGGAAGTGGAACATGGCGTTGACGTAGCACAGCCGTTGCGCCAGCTTCAGCCCTTTACCCATCAGCGGGTTATCGAGCCTGAAAATTTGCACCATGCCGCGGGCCCAGCGAATACGCTGGCCGATGTGCGCCGACAGGGATTCCGTGGCCAGCCCCGCCGCCTGAGGAATACGCATGTAGGCGGAGGTATAGCCAAGACGGTGCAGACGCAGCGAGGTGTGCGCATCTTCCGTGACCGTCTCGACGGCGATCCCGCCAATTTCATCCAGCGGTTTCCGGCGGATCACCGCACAGGAGCCGCAGAAGAACGTTGCGTCCCACATGTCGTTCCCGTCCTGCACGAGTCCATAGAACAGCGTGCCCTCGTTCGGGGTTTTACGAAAACGGCCGAGGTTACGTTCAAACGGGTCCGGCGAGAAGAAGTGGTGCGGCGTCTGCATCATCGCCAGCTCTTTCTCCTTCAGGAACCAGCCCATGGTCATTTGCAGGAACGAGCGCGTTGGCACGTGGTCGCAGTCGAAAATAGAGACGAACTCCCCTTTGGCATATTTCAGCGCATTGTTAATGTTACCGGCTTTCGCGTGTTCATGCGTGGTACGGGCGATGTACTCTACCCCCACTTCGTCCGCGAACTGGCGGAACTCGGCACGGCCACCGTCATCGAGGATCCAGATTTTGATTTTATCCTTCGGCCAGTCGATACCCAGCGCGGCGTAAATGGTGTTTTTTACCACCGACAGATCTTCGTTGTAGGTCGGCACGAAAAGGTCAACCGTAGGCCACTGGGTCGTGTCTTTTGGCAGCGGCACCGGCTGTCTATTTAGCGGCCAGATAACCTGGAAGTAACCCAGCACCAGCACGATCCAGGCGTAAGTCTCAGCAAACAGCAGCACTAAGCCGCACACCAGGCTGACCGGATCGTCCCAGTTCAGCGTTGAGGTATATCGCCACCAGATGTAGCGGCAGGAAACGGTCAGCGATAGCACAATCAGCATCAGGGCAGAAAAACGCCCTGGTATGCGCCGCACCAGCAGCGCCACGCCCCACAGCAGGATCAGGAAGGTGAACTGCGCCAGCGGGTTGAAGGGCTGGGTAATACAGACCAGCGCAAGAATCAGCGAGAACACCACAACCACGCCGAGAATAAAACGCCGCAAGCCCGGGTGTAGGTGCCCGAGCTCTTTGTGGTTATCTAAATGACCCGTTTTGTCGCCCACCCGGTCAGGTAGCCGGTCAAGCCACTGGTGGTAGTGTTCACGCAGGTTCTGCACACGATCGAAGCTGCGCCAGCGGGACGTTTTTTTCTCCGCGCCCGTTGAGGTCGTTAGTAGCCAGATGGACTGAATAGCGTAGCGCGCGGGATCCAGCGGACGCGGCTTGTCAGGGTTGATATGCGGATAGAGTTCACCGTGGCGCGCACGAATGCGTTGCCAGCGGGGATGTTCGAGGGGGATGAACATCCACGCCAGAATCATCCACAAACAGCCCAGCGCAGCGCTCAGCGACGAGGCGCCGTGATGACGGTAATGGCGGTAGCGTTCACTTAAGCGCGAACTGACCGGCGGAATGAGCAGCCAGTTAGTCAGGCGGCTCATACTGAACTCCCGGCAGGCTCCGGCCGTTTAGCAAAGTGCAGCAGACACCAGTTGGCCAGCGTCAGGATCTCTTCCGCCGCCAGTGAATCGCTACGGTACTCCCCGAGAGGTTGTTTGGACGCGAGGCACTCCGCCATCGCTTCGTCACGATGGATCACCATCGGCAACAGGCGGCGCTGACTCTGGAGCCAGACCTGGTAGAGATCGTCCTGGATCTGGCTGCCAATGCGCAGATCGTTGATCAGAATATGGGCATTGGCAGGCATCGGCTGCTGATGCAGACGGATATGACAATTCGCATCTACGTTCGCGATGGAGAGCACATGGTCGCACTGCGCCAGCAGCTGGCGGGTCAGCGACGCGGCACCGTGCGGCAGGTCCAGCAGGATCCACTGATAGTGCCCGCTCTCTTTCAGGCTCTGCAATGCGGTGATGAAGCGAGAGAACAGGCGCTGGTACGCGGCTTCATTCCCGCGCTCGGTTTCGTTCAATTGACCAAAGGGAAGCAAATCGAGCTGGGAGGTATAACGCAAACCCGCATCCCGCCAGTCTTTATCGTCCAGAAGCGCGCGTCCCCAGCCGTTTGCATGCGTAAAGTCGACATTGAATGACATGCGCAGCAAATTATCGGAACAGGCATCAATGACCAGTACCGATTCACCTAATACCTGCAATGACCACGCCAGCGCCGCGGTAACGGAAGTTGTACCCACCCCACCACGGACGCCCTGTAATCCTAGTACAGCCATCAATGGCTTCCTTATTGTTGTTGGGCAAACTCAGCTAATAACGGCCAACGTTTAATAGCCGCCGCCAACTGTTCACGCTGGGAAATATCGGTGTAATCTATTTCAGGCAAAGAAAAAGCCTGCGTGAGTGCCAAAAAATCGTTCTGGAATGTGTAACCCAGACTTGAGTCGACTGGGGTTGCGGGTTCGTTATTTTGCATTCTTTTTTCATCCCTTTGAGTAAAATCATAAGATTCAGATGCAGCGAGGCGTCCTGCCATTAAATTTCATTTACATGCTAAATCTGATGTTCTTTAATTTCAATGTTAGGTTTATTTCTACGCTTTCGCTAGTAAACTGAGAGACATAGAAATTCGACGAAAAGAGGGACACCGTGGACTCCATATTTTCTATTGGCATCCAGTCATTATGGGACGAATTGCGCCACATGCCAGTCGGAGGAGTCTGGTGGGTTAATACGGATCGTAATGAAGATGCCATCAGTCTGGTAAACCAGACGATAGCGGCGCAGGGGAAGGATTCCCGCGTGGCCGTCATTACGATGGGCGAAGAGCCGAAGTCAATCATCAGGCTCGACAGTGACCGTGGGCCCCAGACAGTACGATTATTTTCCATGCCTGCGGAGGCTGACAGTCTATACTTTTTACCCCGCGATATTCAGTGTTCTATTGTTCCTGAGCACTATTTACTGATTCTAAAATGCTCTAATGATGGCCTGCAAAATATACCGTCTGAAAAGCTGCTGAAATGGCTGGGAAGAATCAACAGATGGGCAAAAAATCAAAATTGCACCTTATTGGTTGTTAACCCAGGCAGTAATAATGACAAGCTTTTTTCACTTTTAATGAGTGAATACCGTTCTCTCTATGGCCTGGCCAGTATTCGTGTCCAGACCGACAGCCATCTTTACGACGTGGCTTTCTGGTGCAATGAAAAAGGGGTGAGCTCCCGACAACAACTTACACTCAAACAAGTCGGGGATGAGTGGCATCTTGCTCAACAGGAAGAGACGGTAGTTCAGCCACGCAGTGATGAAAAACGTGTTCTGAGCCATATTGCGGTACTGGAAGGTGCGCCTGCACTGTCTGAGCACTGGTCACTGTTCGATACCAATGAAGCCTTATTTGATGAGGCGCGCACCACGCAGGCGGCGACTATTATCTTCTCGTTGATCCAGAATAACCAAATCGAAACGCTGGCAAGGCACATTCACACATTACGTCGCCAGCGCGGCAGCGCGTTAAAAATTGTAGTGCGTGAAAATAATACCAGCCTGCGCGCCACCGATGAGCGCTTATTACTGGGCTGCGGCGCGAATATGGTCATTCCGTGGAATGCTCCCCTGTCGCGCTGTCTGACGCTGATCGAAAGCATCCAGGGCCAGCAGTTTAATCGACATGTTCCGGAAGATATCAGCACCCTGCTTTCAATGACGCAGCCGATGAAACTGCGCGGCTACCAGAAATGGGACACCTTCTGCGATGCGGTGGGCAACATGATGAGCAATACGCTGTTACCGGCAGACGGAAAAGGGGTGATGGTTGCCCTGCGCCCCGTGCCGGGTATTCGCGTTGAGCAGGCGCTCACTCTGTGCCGCCCTAACCGTATCGGGGACATCATGACCATTGGCGATAACCGCCTGGTGCTGTTCCTCTCCTTCTGCCGGGTGAACGATCTGGATACTGCACTTAACCATATCTTCCCGCTTCCTACCGCGGATATCTTCTCGAACCGTATGGTCTGGTTTGAAGATAACCTGATCGCGGCTGAGCTTGTCCAGATGCGTGCCCTGCCACCTGAAAAGTGGGCCAAACCGTTGCCTGTCACAAGCGGCGCCAAACCGGTTCTGAACGCGAAACATGACGGGCATGTCTGGCGACGGGTACCCGAGCCGCTACGCTTACTGGATGAGAACAAGGAGAGCGCGCCATTATGAATATCAGCGATATCATCCAACTGGTTGTTCTGTGCGCGCTGATTTTTTTGCCGCTTGGCTACTATGCACGCCATTCCCTGCGCCGTATTCGCGATACGATCAGATTACTGTTCGTCAAACCTCGCTATATTAAACCCGCCGGAACACTGACTCGCGCTCCGAACGTCAAGGCAAACCGAAAACATGACTAATTCTACCTATACCTCTTCGGCGCCCTCGCCACTCTGGCAATACTGGCGCGGCCTGTCCGGCTGGAATTTCTACTTTCTGGTGAAGTTTGGTCTGCTGTGGGCAGGCTATCTTAATTTCCACCCTCTGCTTAACCTGGTGTTTATGGCATTCCTGCTGATGCCAATCCCGAACCTCAGGCTGCACCGTATACGTCACTGGGTCGCTATCCCCATCGGTTTCGCCCTGTTCTGGCATGATACCTGGCTGCCCGGCCCTGAAAGCATCATGAGCCAGGGCTCCCAGGTCGCAGGTTTCAGTGCGGACTATATGCTCGATCTGGTTGAGCGCTTTATTAACTGGCAGATGATTGGCGCGGTATTTGTCCTGCTGGTCGCCTGGCTGTTCCTGTCTCAGTGGATCCGGGTGACGGTGTTTGTCGTCGCGATTATGATCTGGCTTAACGTCCTGACGCTGACGGGCCCGAGCTTCTCGCTGTGGCCAGCCGGTCAGCCGACGACAACCGTGACCACCACGGGCGGTTCCGCCGCCGCGACCGTTGCGACAGCAGGGGATACGCCTGTGGTTGGGGATATTCCTGCGCAGACTGCACCGCCGACATCCACTAACCTGAACGCGTGGCTCTCCAGTTTTTACGCTGCGGAAGATAAGCGTCAGACGAAATTCCCGGACGCGCTGCCTGCCGATGCTCAGCCGTTTGAGCTGCTGGTCATTAACATCTGTTCTCTGTCCTGGGCTGACGTTGACGCGGCTGGTTTGATGTCGCACCCGCTGTGGTCGCATTTCGATATTCAATTCAAAGACTTCAACTCGGCCACGTCGTACAGCGGCCCGGCGGCTATCCGCCTGCTGCGCGCCAGCTGCGGACAGCCTTCGCATAAGAACCTCTACCAGCCGGCAGCTAACCAGTGTTACCTGTTTGATAACCTGGCAAAACTGGGCTTTACCCAGCACCTGATGATGGGCCATAACGGTCAGTTCGGTAACTTCCTGAAAGAAGTGCGTGAACAGGGAGGCATGCAGGCCCCGCTGATGGACCAGAAAGGGCTGCCGGTAACGCTGCTGGGCTTTGATGGCTCGCCGGTGTATGACGATACCGCCGTGCTTCAGCGCTGGTTAGATACCGTCGGCAAAGAGGAAGGGACACGTAGTGCGACGTTCTATAACACGCTGCCGCTGCACGACGGGAACCATTATCCCGGCGTGAGTAAAACGGCCGATTATAAGGCCCGTGCACAGAAGTTCTTTGACGAGCTGAACGCGTTCTTCAACGAGCTGGAAAAATCAGGCCGTAAAGTGATGGTGGTGGTCGTACCGGAACATGGGGGAGCGCTGAAAGGCGACAGGATGCAGGTGTCTGGTCTGCGCGATATCCCAAGCCCGTCCATCACTAACGTTCCGGCCGGGATTAAGTTCTTTGGCATGAAGGCGCCGCATCAGGGAGCGCCCATTGAAATCACCCAGCCAAGCAGCTATCTGGCTATCTCGGAACTGGTTGCTCGCGCTGTAGACGGTAAGCTGTTTGTGGAAGATAGCGTGAACTGGGATCAGCTCACCAGCGGGCTGCCGCAGACGGCGGAGGTATCGGAAAACGCCAATGCGGTGGTGATCCAGTATCAGAATAAGCCTTATGTCCGACTGAATGCCGGGGATTGGGTGCCGTATCCGCAGTAATGACCTGCTACACCCTCTCCCCTGTGGGGAGAGGGTTACTCTGCACTTCGTAACGAAATTTCACCGCCCACCCAGGGCTTAATCACGCCATCCTGTTCAAGAAGCAACGCGCCCTGCGCGTCAATGCCGCGTGATGTGCCGTAAATCTCTTTATCCCCAATCAGCAGCTTCACCGGTCGGTTAATAAAGTTATCCAGCTTTTCCCAGCGAGACAGGAATGGCGCTAACCCCTCTTGTTCAAAGAGCGTCAGCGAACTACGCAACTCATTGATCATGCGGACGGCTAGCGTATTGCGATCGATGGTGATCCCCGCTTCCTGTAGGTTGGTCCAGGCCTGGTTCACGACATCGTTCTGCACGTTTCGCATCACCATGTTCAGCCCCGCTCCAATGACGATCTGTGCGGCATCGCCTGTTTTTCCCGTCAGTTCGACCAGGATGCCCGCCAGCTTTCGATCGTTGAGATACAGATCGTTGGGCCATTTTACCCGCACCTGATCGGCACCCAGATCGTGCAGCACCTCTGCCATCACAATGCCGATGACCAGGCTCAGCCCGATGGCCGCAGCTGGCCCCTGTTCAAGCCGCCAGTACATGGAAAGGTAGAGGTTGGCGCCAAATGGTGAGAACCACTTACGCCCCCGGCGGCCACGTCCTGCCTGTTGGTACTCGGCAACGCAGGCATCACCGGATTTCAGCTCGCTCAGGCGATCCAGCAGATACTGGTTCGTCGAATCAATGACCGGCAATACCGCGACGTTACCGTGCCCAATCTGGCTGCGGATAATCTCTTCATTCAGTAACTGGATCGGTTCCGGCAGGCTGTAGCCTTTTCCCGGCACCGTAAACACATCCACGCCCCAGTCGCGGAGCGTTTGAATATGCTTATTGATCGCAGCACGGCTCATGCCCAGCTGTTCGCCCAGTTGCTCGCCAGAATGAAACTCGCCATCAGCAAGGATACCGATGAGAGTTAACGGAATAGTATTGTCCTTCACGCAATGGTCTCCACGGCATTCACTTCGCCCGTTCGGCCAATAAAGCGAACTTCAGGCTCCAGCCAGACATTGAATTTTTCGCCCACGCGCTGGCGAACATGATGCGCCAGGTTGACGACATCCTCACTTGTCGCGTTGGACTGGTTGATCAGTACCAGCGCCTGCTGACGATGAACAGCAGCGCCACCAAGAGTAGTACCTTTCAATTCACACTGATCGATAAGCCAGCCTGCGGCCAGCTTCACGCTGCCATCCGCCTGAGGATAATGCGGGGCCGTTGGCCAGCCGGCGAGAAACGCTTTTGCATTTTCGCTGCTGATCACCGGGTTTTTGAAGAAACTGCCCGCATTTCCGTTAACTTTCGGGTCCGGGAGCTTGGTCATTCGCATATGGCAAACGGAATCAAATACCTCACGCGGTGTGACGGTTGCCGGGTCAAGACGGGTCAGATCGCCGTATGTCAGAACGGGTTTCCAGGCTTTCGCCAGGCGCAGACCAACGGCCACAATGACGAAACGATCCTGATAGTCGTGCTTGAAAATGCTGTCGCGATAGCCAAAGCGGCACTGCTCTGCGGTCAGGCGCTTCGCCGTTCCGGTCGCGAGTTCAATGCAGTCGACATATTCGCAGACGTGTTTCAGTTCGATGCCGTAGGCACCGATATTTTGAATAGGAGATGATCCTGCACAGCCCGGGATCAGGGCCAGGTTTTCCAGTCCGGGCATCCCTTTTTCAAGGGTATATTGCACCAGATGATGCCAGTTCTCGCCAGCACCCACGTGTAAATGCCAGCTGTCAGCGCTCTCTTTACACTCAATCCCCATGATGCGATTGACGATTACCGTCCCCGCAAAATCATCGAGAAACAGGACATTACTTCCTTCGCCCAGAATAAGTACGGGTTCACCGTTTTCTGTTGCGTTTTGCCATGCATTCAGCAACTGCTGAGTACTGTCGGCACGTACAATTTGATTAGCATTCCGTTGAATACCAAAGGTATTCCAGGGCTTAAGGGAGTGATTCATAGACGCTATCCTGATGCAAAAACCGGGATAGTTTACCGTATATATGGGGGGATAGGTGATTTGTTTATGGAAAGGAAGCAGGTGCAGAAACGCAAAAAGGCCATCCT
>NZ_JADCKV010000077.1:0-343 GCF_014982105.1 Enterobacter cloacae complex sp. P18RS
CCCCCGCCCCCCCCCCCCCAACCCCCAATTCAATATCACCCAGTCCACGCCCTACTCTATCCCCCCTTGTCTCCTGGGCTCGGAGACCTGCCTAACACACAGCATCAACACCCTCGCGGGCGACGACGTGATCAACGCCGCCGAGAGGGGTGCGGAACTGTCTCTTATACTCAAATGACGCTGACGACGATAAGACAGCAGGATATCTCGGTGTTATGGGTTACAATAATAAAACTCTACGGTAGGGGTGGGGGGGGGGGGGGGGGTGGGGCGTCGGGGGGGGCGGCGGGGGGGGGGGGGGGGGGGCGGGGGGGGGGGGGGGGGGGGGGGGGGGGGGGGGGGG
>NZ_JADCKV010000078.1:0-583 GCF_014982105.1 Enterobacter cloacae complex sp. P18RS
TCATAGAAGAGTTTGCTGATTTATGATCTAACGCTTTAGCAATCACCTCAATTGAGGCTCCTTCATTAGCCAGTCGACTCCCTAATGTATATCTGAATCTTCTGGCATTAAGCTCTATATAGCTGTTAGTCCTTTCTGATCTAACATCGAATTTTGAAGGAAAGCGTTTTAATAGCTTTGACATGACTGAATTTTTCATATGGAAAAAATCTGTTGTTAAATCAGATAGAAACTCCTCAATTATTTTTATTTCCGTAATCTTGTCTAAATCCATGAAGATTGGCAATTCGCCTCTATAGTTATTAATCCCAACACTAAATTTATCTTCTACAAACACCTGATTTTCATCAATTAGCATTGATAAGCTGTCATACAAAAACTTTTCTATCATTACCATGTTAAATTCATTTCTGAATGATTTCCTTTGTTTTACTTTTGGTACATTTAAAAAATACCCTTTCTCATTTTTAATGAGATCCTTAGCTTTTAGAGAGATTAATTGTAATGGCCTTCTTCCTGTTATTGCCAACAGAAGAATATAACAATATAAGAAGCGTTGAATTTTCTTCTGAAGATAAAATTT
>NZ_JADCKV010000009.1:0-115037 GCF_014982105.1 Enterobacter cloacae complex sp. P18RS
ATAAATTGTTAAAGAGCAGTTGCAACGCGGCTTTCAGCTCATCGTTGCGAGGTCCCGTATATTACGTTTTCCTCATTCAGAGTCAAGCAATTATTTTCACTTTTCTCTGTTGGCGTTCATCTCTGAACCCCGCTGTCCCGGCGGCTTGTAAGCCGTTGTTCCGTGTCAGTGGAGGCGCATTATAGGGAGTTCTCCGACGTTGACAACCCCTCTTTGAAAAAAAACGTTCAACCGTCTCTTTTTTGCTCAAAACCGTGCTACAGCGCCAGTTTTTCGAGCGTTTCGAAGCCATAACGACGTAAAACGGGCAAAAGTTGTTCGGTTTCTTTTGTTATCGCCATACAGAAAGCGATGTTCGCATCCGCTGATTTCGCATCCGGCGCCTCGTGTTCCAGCAGCCAGGCCGTCCGACGCGCAATTGCAGCACCGGAATCCACCAGCCGGGTCCCTTCAGGCAGAACCTTTAACAGCTCTTCCTGTAATAGCGGGAAATGGGTGCAGCCGAGAACAACCGTATCCGGTGGTTCCTGCATCCGCAGCCATGGACGCAGAATACGGCGCAGCTCTTCAAGCGATACCGTCTCGCCGTGCAGTTTTGCTTCCGCCATTTCCACCAGCTCCGCGGAGCCGAGCATGGCGATCTGGCATTCATTGGCAAAGCGCTCTATAAGCTCACGCGTATAAGGACGTTTTACCGTACCGCGCGTAGCCAGCAACCCCACAATGCCGTTCGCCGTCAGACGCGCCGCAGGTTTGATTGCCGGAACAACGCCCACAACCGGGAACGGGAATTTTTCGCGCAGGGCAGGAAGAGAGACCGTGCTTGCCGTATTACAGGCAATGACCGCCAGCGCCAGGGGATAACGCTTTTGTACCGCGGTGACGATTTCAACCACACGTTCAACAATAAAGTCTTCACTCTTTTCCCCATACGGGAACGCGACGTTATCGAAGGCGTAGATGTAATGGAGATCCGGCAGGAGCTGCCGAATCTCATCATAGACCGACAGCCCACCGACGCCGGAATCAAACACCAGCACGGTGGGACGCGGATCAGAAGGTGTAGCTGCCAGACAAGGTGTATTCCCGTCCTGCAGTTTGGTAGCCATAAACTGTCTCGTAATCTTTATCGAACAGGTTGGCTATTTTACCACGAACTGTGAGATGAGAGGTGACAGGATATGAAACCGCGACGTCCCACAGGCTGACGCCGCCCATTTTCACGCGTTCTGTGGCGTAGGTATTCGGATCAACGGCAACGTCATAGCGAGTGCCCAGATAACGGTACGCCAGATTCCAGTCGAGATCCCACACCTGCCAGTCAAGCTGATACTTAACCTGTTGCTTTGAGCGACGAGCCAGGACTTCGTTAGTTTTCGCATTACGCGGGTCGACGTAGTCGTAAGAAATCTGATGCCCTACCGGGCCAGTGTCGAACTGGGCCGTCGCCTCGATTCCTTTAATACGGGCTTCATCGACGTTGTAATAACGGTAAGTCCGCGGGTCGCTATTAATGAGGTTATCGATATCATTACGATAGCCCGTCACACGCCAGTTTACCGGCCCCGTCAGACCTTCAAAGCCACCTTCCCACTGCTTACTCTCTTCTGGCTTCAGATCCGGATTACCGTAATCTTTACTGTGGATCTGGCTCATGGTCGGTGCTTTATACGCTGTACCGTAAGAACCGATGATGCGATACCCCTCGATGAACTCCCATGCGGCGCTGGTCTGCCAGGTGGCGTGATTGCCAAAATTAGAGTTATCGTCATTACGCGCCGCCGCTTCCAGCGTCACGCTGTTGAACTGCTGCATCGCCGAAAGGAACACGCCGGTATTACGTTGTTCGTAACCTTTTTCCAGATAGCCCGTACCCGCCTGGGTTTTCTGCTTCTGCCAGTCCAGACCCGCGCCGATATTGCCGTGACCCACTTCAACCGTATTCAGCCACTGGGTGGTGTACTGCTTCACGTCATCCATGGTTGCGGAGTCAGCGTAGCGGCCTTTTTTCGGATCATAGTTCTGATCTTTGCTACGGCCATACCCTGCCACCAGCTGTGACTGGAAAATACCCTGGTTATAGCGCAACCCGGTGTCCCAGTTCTGGCTGTAAACCTGACGCGTGTCCGGCCGCCCATCAATGCCGGTCGCGCCATAGTGATCGTAACCGTCATACGCGGAGCGGTTATCGTAGCCAAAGCCACGGACGAATCCGCTGACGCTGTCGGTAAACTGCTGCTCCACCGAGCCAAATAGCGATTTACTCATAAAACCATCGCGGTCTGGCTGGCGCGGGGCATCTTTTGCGGCAATATCAAAACCACGGGTATAGGTATAATCACCGGCCATGGTGATTTTGGTTTTATCGAACACCTGCTGGAAGGCACCGTTATAGTTTTGATACCCCTTTGAACCGACACCCGCAGAAATTTCCGCACCCGGCTTGTCGCGCCCGGTAATGATGTTAATCACACCGCCAATCGCGTCGGAGCCATACAGCGCCGAACGTGGGCCGCGAATGTACTCAATACGCTGAATCAGCGACGTCGGAATTTGGCTTAAATCGGGAACATTGCTGATCCCGGCATTATTCAGGGGGATACCATCAATCAGTACCAGAACATGGCGGGATTCCGTACCGCGAATAAACGTTGAAGAGGTCGACCCCATCCCGCCGCTTTGTGCGATGTCCACACCCGGCAGGCGTGACATGATTTCCACAACACTCGTTGCCTGCCAGCGTTCAATATCCTCACGGGTCACGACGGAGGTCGGAGCCAGAACGGTTTTTGCTGGTTGTTCGAAACGGTTTGCTGTCACCACCAACGAGTCGGCGCTTTCCTGCGCCCAGCCCGAAAATGCCGTGACGGAAAACGCCGTCAACAGCGATACTTTTTTAATCATTGTTAAAGCATCCACAATATAAGAAGGATGCCGCAGGCCTCATCGATAGCACGCGATGATGAAACCAAATGCGACGTGATCCCGGCAGGTCTTCGGGCTGGGTGGCGTTATACGGATGAAGACTTCCCATTTTCACAGTGTCTACAACTCTCATCCCGCCAGTCTTTACCGCTGCGCGTCAGCTCCAGATTTGCACTGGATTCCCTTTTCACTCTCAGGAGACCGGAAACAGAATGCTACAATTAGACACGTATAGATGTCCAGATAGCTATTAGCCATTAAATCTGGACATCCACTGCACAATCCCTACAATCCCCGCGTAATTCTTTATCACTCAGGACGCATCATGACCCCCGAACACCTCCCGACAGAACAGTACGACGCACAGCTGGCAGAAAAAGTTGTCCGCCTGCAAAGTATGATGACGCCTTTCAACGCGCCGGTTCCCGAGGTGTTTCGTTCTCCGGTCAGCCACTACCGTATGCGCGCTGAGTTCCGCATCTGGCACGATGGCGATGACCTGTACCACATCATTTTCGATCAGCAGACGAAATCCCGCATTCGCGTAGACAGTTTTCCGGCGGCGAGTGAGCTCATCAACCAGCTGATGACGCTAATGATCGACGGTGTACGCAATAATCCGGTGCTGCGCAACAAGCTGTTCCAGATTGACTACCTGACCACTCAAAGCAATCAGGCCATTGTTTCTCTGCTCTATCACAAAGCGCTGACCGACGAGTGGCGCGAGCAGGCAGAAGCCCTGCGCGATGCGCTGCGCGCACAGAACATCAACGTGCACCTGATTGGCCGCGCGACCAAAACCAAAATCATGCTGGACCAGGATTACATCGACGAGCGTCTGCCGGTAGCAGGTAAAGAGATGGTTTACCGTCAGGTAGAGAACAGCTTCACCCAGCCGAACGCCGCCATGAACGTGCAGATGCTGGAGTGGGCGCTGAAGGCGACAGAAGGGTCTAAGGGCGATCTGCTGGAGCTCTACTGCGGTAACGGCAACTTCTCGCTGGCGCTGGCGCGTAATTTCGAGCGCGTGCTGGCGACGGAAATCGCCAAACCGTCGGTGGCCGCCGCGCAGTACAACATCGCCGCTAACCATATTGATAACGTACAAATTATTCGTATGGCGGCAGAAGAATTTACCCAGGCGATGAACGGCGTACGCGAGTTTAACCGCCTGCAAGGGATTGATTTGAAGAGCTACCAGTGTGAGACAATTTTTGTCGATCCGCCGCGCAGTGGCCTGGACAGCGAAACCGAGAAGATGGTGCAGGCGTACCCGCGTATTTTGTACATCTCCTGTAACCCGGAGACGCTGTGCAAGAATCTGGAAACATTAAGCCAGACGCACAAGGTTGAACGTCTGGCGCTGTTCGATCAGTTCCCGTATACGCACCATATGGAGTGCGGCGTTTTACTTACCGCACGGTGATCTGTAGGCCGGATAAGCTTAGCGCCATCCGGCATTTTTGGCAGATGGCGCTTCGCTTACCTGCCCTACAAATAATTCATTACTCCGGTAACTGGCTCTTGCGGCTACGCATGCGCGAGCCAATCCAGAACACCAGCGCCACGGACAGTACCGCAGGCAGGAAGTTAGAGCCAATATCCGGATACTCCGCGCGCACGACGGTGCTGTACAACAGTACACCCAGAATAAAACAGGCTGCGGCCAGTCCCGGTAACCCAACCGGCATCGTGCGGTTCAGATAACGTTGATGCAGGCAGTACACCGTCAGCACCAGCGCGATAATCGGGAAAATCGAGAACGGTACAATTGAGCTAAAAACCGCGGCAAACGTACCATTAATGGATAAGCCAGCGATCAATGCCAGCAACAGCGTTCCTTTATCCTGACCTGACTGTTTCATTACTCACCTTCACTCATCGTTTTGATGTGCCAACTTCTCTTGTTCACGGCGATACCAGTAGTACGCACCTTTAGAAATCATCCGCAGCTGCAATACCAGTCGCTCTTCGAGTTGCTTACGTTGTTCAATGCTGACATCCAGCGCTTCGGCACCCGCGCTGAAAACAATCGTCACCATCGCCTCGGCCTGTGCTTCAGTAAACGCACGCGGCATATGGTTTTCGAGTTCAAGATAGTCGGCAAGTTCCGCGATGAAATGCTGAATTTCACGCGCGACGGCGGCACGAAACGCGGCTGACGTTCCGGAACGCTCACGCAACAGCAGGCGAAATGCGTTAGGGTTATTGCCGATAAATTCCATAAATGTCGACACGGAGGTGCGGATCACGCTGCCGCCTTTGGCGATACGCTGACGCGCCTGACGCATAAGCTGGCGCAGCATCAAACCGCTCTCGTCGACCATGGTCAGGCCCAGTTCATCCACATCACGGAAATGACGATAGAAGGACGTTGGCGCAATCCCGGCCTCGCGCGCCACTTCACGCAGGCTCAAACTGGCAAAACTCCGCTCAGCACTCAGTTGACTGAATGCGGCTTCCACCAGCGAACGCCGGGTTTTCTCTTTTTGTTGTGCTCTTACGCCCATCACGATAGTTGAATCCTTCCAAAGGCCCGTTGGCACTATACCAGAGAATAAAATTAATCTGTTTACCTGGCTTTGTGAATGATTGTTTACGGGCGGTTTGTGCTCCACTGCCCGAAAAAAGCACAACGATAATTGGGTTACCCTGGCAATGATGTTATGATTCTGTTGCTTTTATGTATAAGAACAGGTAAGCCTTGCCATGCCACATTCCTACGATTACGACGCAATAGTTATTGGTTCCGGCCCCGGCGGCGAAGGTGCTGCTATGGGTCTGGTAAAACAGGGAGCCAGAGTAGCGGTTATTGAGCGCTACCATAACGTCGGCGGCGGTTGCACCCACTGGGGCACCATCCCTTCGAAAGCCCTCCGCCACGCCGTTAGCCGCATTATCGAATTTAACCAGAACCCTCTTTACAGCGACCACTCCCGACTTCTTCGTTCCTCCTTTGCCGATATCCTGAATCACGCAGACACGGTCATTAACCAGCAGACGCGCATGCGTCAGGGTTTCTATGAGCGCAACCACTGTGAAATTCTGCAAGGGAACGCGCATTTTGTGGATGAACACACCCTGGCGCTGGAGTGCCACGACGGTTCGGTTGAGACGCTCACCGCTGAAAAATTTGTGATCGCCTGCGGCTCCCGTCCTTACCATCCGGCAGACGTGGATTTCTCGCACCCGCGCATTTACGACAGCGACTCCATCCTCAGCCTGCACCACGAGCCACGCCATGTGATCATCTACGGCGCGGGCGTGATTGGCTGCGAATATGCGTCGATTTTCAGGGGAATGGAGGTCAAAGTTGATCTGATCAACACCCGCGACCGCCTGCTGGCGTTCCTCGATCAGGAGATGTCAGATTCCCTCTCCTACCACTTCTGGAACAGCGGCGTGGTGATTCGCCACAACGAAGAGTACGAGAAAATCGAAGGCTGCGACGACGGTGTGATCATGCACCTGAAATCTGGTAAGAAGCTGAAGGCGGACTGCCTGCTGTACGCCAACGGCCGTACCGGCAACACGGATTCATTGCAGCTGGAGAATATCGGGCTTGAAACCGACAGCCGCGGTCAACTCAAGGTCAACAGCATGTACCAGACTGCGCTGCCGCACGTTTACGCGGTGGGCGACGTGATTGGTTACCCAAGCCTGGCCTCCGCCGCGTACGATCAGGGCCGCATCGCCGCACAGGCGCTGGTGAAAGGTGAAGCGACGGCGCATCTGATTGAAGATATCCCGACGGGCATCTACACCATTCCGGAAATCAGTTCTGTCGGCAAAACCGAGCAGCAGCTGACGGCCATGAAGGTGCCTTACGAGGTGGGTCGTGCCCAGTTTAAACATCTGGCGCGGGCGCAAATCGTGGGAATGAGCGTAGGTACGCTTAAGATCCTGTTCCATCGCGAGACGAAAGAGATCCTCGGTATTCACTGCTTCGGTGAACGCGCGGCGGAAATCATTCATATCGGCCAGGCGATCATGGAGCAAAAAGGTGGTGGCAACACCATTGAGTACTTCGTTAACACCACCTTTAACTACCCGACCATGGCGGAAGCCTATCGGGTAGCTGCGCTGAACGGCTTAAACCGCCTGTTTTAACGCGCTGTCGAAATGGCCATCCATCGCACCCCGGATGGCCTCTGCCAGCTGCTCATAGCGGCTGCGCAGCGGTGACCCCGGACGATAAACCAGACCAATGGTGCGACGCGGCTCCGGCTTAATACACGGCAGATAGACCACGCCATCACGTTTACGCTCGTGCGGCACCGCCAGCGCAGGCAGCAGCGTAATACCGCTTCCCGCCGCCACCATATTACGCAGCGTTTCCAGGCTGGTTGCGCGGAAATGGGTATCTTCATCGGCACCCGCTTCGAAGCAGAAGCCCATCGCCTGATCGCGCAGACAGTGGCCATCTTCCAGCATCAGCAGCTTTTCCCCGGCCAGATCGGCCATCGGCACGCGATCGCGGTTCGCCCACGGGTGATCTTCATAGATCGCCAGCATCATCGGCTCATCGAACAGCGGTACTTCAATAAACGCTTCACTCTCTTTGACCAGCGCCAGGATCGCGCAGTCGAGCTTGCCGCTGTCCAGCTGCGCCAGCAGCTGATGGGTTTGCGCTTCATGCAGGTACATTTCGAGTTTCGGGAACGTCTGGTGCAGCATCGGAATGATTTGCGGCAACAGGTACGGGCCAACGGTTGGGATCAGGCCAATATGCAGCGGGCCGGACATCGCTTCCCCCTGCTGGCTTGCCATTTCCTTGAGCACTTTGACCTCGCGCAGTACGGTGCGCGCCTGATCCACCAGCAGAAGACCTGCCTGCGTGAACAGTACCTTACGACTGGTGCGCTCCAGCAGCATCACGCCCAGCTCATCTTCCAGCTTGCGGATCTGACCGCTCAGCGTTGGCTGGCTGACGTGGCAGGAGTCTGCCGCGCGGCGAAAATGGCGATGCTCAGCTAACGCTACCAGGTATTCAAGATCACGAATATTCATTATTCATCCTCCGTCGCCACGATAGTTCATGGCGATAGATAGCATAGCAACGAACGATTATCCCTATCAAGCATTCTGTTGAATAATACATCACATAGACGAGGCGGCACGTGTTTGACCCTTGACGTCCCCGCACCGTCAGCGAGTTTCTCTCAAAACTCGAAAAACTAAAGCCAACGTGAACTTTTGCGGACCCCGTGGTCCGCTTTTTTTTGCGTAAAAAAAAGCCCAGCACTAAGCCAGGCTCCGTTTTTCTCCCTCTCCCTGTGGGAGAGGGCCGGGGTGAGGGCACCAGCCCGCACTATTCAAACCAATTCAAACCAACCGGTTTTTCGCATCCGCAATCGCCTGCGCTACCTGCTTCGGCGACACGCCACCTTTCGCTGCACGCTTATCCAGACAGGATTGCAGGGCCAGAATCGGGTAGACATCATCCCCGATAACCGCGCTGAATTTTTGCAGGTCGGCAAGCGCCAGCTCTTCAAGGGCTTTACCCTGACGAATCGCTTCCACCACCGCTTCACCCACAATATGGTGCGCCTCGCGGAACGGTACGCCTTTCGCCACCAGGTAGTCCGCCAGCTCGGTAGAGTTAGCATACCCCTGCTGCGCCGCTTCCTGGCAGCGCGGACGTTTCACCTGAATGCCGTCCAGCACCAGCGCGCCCATATGCAGACAGTCCAGCCAGGTGTCGAGCGCGTCGAACAGCCCCTCTTTGTCTTCCTGCATGTCTTTGTTGTATGCCAGCGGCAGCCCTTTCAGGGTCATCATCATACCGGTCAGCGCGCCCTGCACACGGCCACACTTACCGCGGATCAGCTCCAGCGCATCCGGGTTTTTCTTCTGCGGCATCAGGGAGGAGCCGGACGTCACGCGGTCGGACAGCTCTACAAACCCCGCTTCGCCAGAGTTAAAGAAGATCAGGTCTTCGGCAAAGCGCGACAGGTGCACCATCCCGATAGAGGCATTCGAGAGCAGCTCCAGCACGTGGTCACGGTCAGAGACGCTGTCCAGGCTGTTGCGGGTGGCGGAGGCAAAGCCCAGCCAGCCTGCCAGCTGCTCACGGTCGATTTCATACGCCGTACCGGCCAGCGCGCCGCTGCCCAGCGGGCTGACGTCCAGACGCTTTAAGGTATCCTGTAAACGGCTCTCATCACGCGCCAGCATCTCAACGTAGGCCAGACACCAGTGCGCGAACGTCACCGGCTGCGCGCGTTGCAGGTGGGTATAACCCGGCATCACCGCATCCTGATTGCTCTGCGCGGTGTCCACCAGCGCGCTCTGCAACTGACGATTCGCCGCCAGCAGTTCGCCGACGGTCTCTTTGCACCACAGCTTCAGGTCGGTCGCCACCTGGTCATTACGGCTACGCCCGGTATGGAGCTTTTTACCCAACTGGCCGACTTTGTCGATCAGTTTGCCTTCCACCCAGCTGTGAATATCTTCGGCATCGCTCTGGAGGATTTGCTCCGGATCCAGACGCACCTCTTCCAGCAGGTTGTTCAGCGCCTCTTCCAGCTGCTGCTGTTCGTCTGCGGTCAGCACGCCAACGGTCACCAGCGCTTTGGACCAGGCCACAGAGCCGACAATATCCTGTTCGGCCAGGCGGTAGTCGAAGCGCAAAGAGTCGTTGAACTGTTTGAACCGCTGATCCGCTGCCTGTGTAAAACGCCCACCCCAAAGTGCCATAACGAATTTCCTTAATGATGATATTTTTGCCCGGTGGCGCTGCGCTTACCGGGCCTACAAAATTCACGTAGGCCGGATAAGCGAAGCGCCATCCGGCACAGAATCTTAAGCCAGAATACGCGTACCAATCGGCGTACCGTTAAACAGAGCCGGAAGCTGCTCCGCATGACGCCAGGAGGCGATATCCACCGGGCGGCCCAGCGTGCGGGCCGCATCCAGCGCGGCGTTAACTTTAACGATCATGCCGTCGGTGATAATGCCCTGATCGATCAGCTGCTCGGCTTTTGCGGCGGTCATTTCCGCAATACGCTGGCCTTTGCCGTCCAGTATGCCGCTCACGTCGGAGAGCAGGATCAGATCTGCGCCCAGCGTGGCCGCCAGCGCGGTTGCCGCCTGGTCCGCATTGACGTTCATCAGCTCGCCCTCTTCGGTCACGCCGATTGAGCTCACCACCGGCAGGAAACCGCCTTCCAGCAGGGTGTTAATCAGCTCAGGCGAACCTGGCTGCGCCAGTCCAACATGGCCAAGCTCTTCGTCGAGCTGGGTCACTTTTACGCTATCGCCATCGCCCAGAAAGAGGCCAACGGAGGCGATATGGTGTTTCTTCGCCCACGCCAGCAGCGTTTTGTTCGCCGTTCCCGCCAGCGCGCCGGTAATGATGTCAATCTGATCCGCTGGCGTCACGCGCAGGCCATTTTTCTTTTTCACCGGCAGGTTGAGCCCTTTCATCAGCTCATCCACCACGCAACCGCCGCCGTGCACAATCACCAGCGGACGTTGGTGTGATTCGCGATAGTTCACCAGTGCGGTAAACAGGCGCTCCAGCGCTTCTTCGCTGTCCAGCAGTACACCACCGAGTTTGATAATTAATGGATTCATCATCACACCTTAAATAAGAGCCTGCGTTTCAGGGAAGCCGAAACGAATATTTGCACACTGCATTGCCTGTGCGGCAGCGCCTTTGAGTAAGTTATCTTCTGCGGCGACCACAATCAGATGCTCGCCCTGCACGGCAAAGCCGATGTCGCAGAACGGCAGGCCAACCACGTTTTTCAACGCCGGCACGCCTTTGTCATACAGGCGCACCAGCGGTTTATCCGCATACGCCTGCGTGAAGACCTCGCTCACCTGTTCTTTGGTCACACCCGGTTTCAGGCGGCAGGTAATGGTTTCGAGGATCCCACGCGGGAAGCTGCCGAGGTGCGGGGTGAAAATCACGTCCGCGCCCAGATGGGTGGTGATTTCAGGGTGATGACGGTGATTAAACACGCCATACGGCTGAAGGCTCACTTCGCAGAAGCTGTTGGAGATCGCCGCTTTGCGCCCGGCGCCGCTCACGCCACTGGTGGCGTTGATGACTGGCCACTGATGCAGATCCAGCAGACCCGCGTCGATCAGCGGCTTCAGGGAAAGCTGCGCCGCCGTCGGGTAGCAGCCCGGCACGGCAATCAGATCCGCTTCTTTCAGTTTGTCAGCGCTCCACTCCGCCAGGCCGTACACCGCTTTTTCGAGCAGATCCGGGTGCTGATGGGTGAAACCATAATATTTTTCGTAGAACGCGCTGTCGTTAACGCGAAACGCGCCGGAGAGATCAAAGACCACGCAGCCGGCCGCTAAAAATTGCGGTGCCAGGTCGTGGCTAACTTCATGCGCCGTGGCTAAAAACACAACGTCAACGCCGTCGGTGAACTCGCTGATGCCAGACATGGGCTGCAAAGGCAAATCAACCACGCCCTTAAGCTGTGGATGCAAATCGGAAATTAACTTTCCGGCATCATTGCTTTGCGCTGACACGGTCAAAGCGGTTATGGTCATATGAGGGTGGCGATTTACGTAGCTTACAAGCTCTGCGCCCGCATAACCGCTAGCGCCTACAATCAGCGTATTCAACATCGGGTTCCTTTATGCTCAACGATAATGTATTTTTATTCACATTTATTGCATGAATATTGATACTATCACGACCTAAGGTGTGTCAACAATGAAAATGAACTTACCGCCATTTATCGAGATTTACCGCGCCCTGATTGCCACACCCTCCATCAGCGCGACGGAAGAAGCCCTGGATCAGAGCAATGAGTCTTTAATCAATCTGCTGGCGGGTTGGTTTAGCGATCTTGGGTTTAACGTTGAGGTTCAGCCCGTCCCCGGAACACGCCACAAATTTAACCTGCTCGCCAGTATCGGACATGGCGCGGGCGGCCTGCTGCTGGCTGGCCACACTGACACCGTGCCGTTTGATGATGGCCGCTGGACGCGCGATCCGTTCACGCTGACCGAGCATGACAACAAGCTTTATGGTCTGGGCACCGCCGACATGAAAGGCTTTTTCGCCTTT
Source organism: Enterobacter cloacae complex sp. P18RS (assembly GCF_014982105.1). Classification (NCBI taxonomy): domain Bacteria; kingdom Pseudomonadati; phylum Pseudomonadota; class Gammaproteobacteria; order Enterobacterales; family Enterobacteriaceae; genus Enterobacter; species Enterobacter cloacae complex sp. P18RS. Next base: position 11,963 of record NZ_JADCKV010000009.1, read on the forward strand.
ATCCTCGACGCGCTGCGTGACGTGGACGTGACAACCCTGAAAAAGCCGCTCTACATTCTGGCGACCGCCGATGAAGAGACCAGCATGGCGGGCGCACGTTATTTCTCTGAAAACACATCGATTCGTCCTGACTGCGCGATCATCGGCGAACCGACCTCTCTGCAACCGATTCGGGCGCACAAAGGCCATATTTCTACCGCGGTGCGCGTGCTCGGACAGTCCGGCCACTCCAGCGATCCGGCGCGCGGCGTGAACGCCATCGAGCTGATGCATGACGCGATTGGCCGCATCATGACCCTGCGCGACGATCTGAAAGAGCGCTATCACTACGAGGCGTTCACCGTGCCGTATCCGACGCTAAACCTCGGCAGCCTGCACGGCGGTGATGCGTCCAACCGTATCTGCGCCTGCTGCGAACTGCATATGGATATCCGTCCTCTGCCGGGCATGACGCTGAGCGATCTGGATGGCTTACTGAACGAAGCGCTGGCACCGGTCAGCGAGCGCTGGCCGGGCCGTCTGACGGTCTCCGAACTGCATCCGCCGATTCCAGGCTACGAATGTCCGCCTGACCATCAGCTGGTTCAGGTGGTGGAAAAACTGCTCGGCGAGAAAACCGACGTGGTGAACTATTGCACCGAAGCGCCGTTTATTCAGACGCTGTGCCCGACGCTGGTTCTGGGCCCTGGCTCCATCAACCAGGCCCACCAGCCGGACGAATATCTCGAAACCCGCTTCATCAAGCCCACTCGCGAACTCATTACCCAGGTTGTGCATCACTTCTGCTGGCATTAAAAACGCACCGAACAGTCCCCTCTCCCTGTGGGAGAGGGTTAGGGTGAGGGCAACAAATCGCATGATCTTCGTCACATTCCCATAAGCATCTCTTATCTGACGCAATACGAATTAAATTTCGTAAATTGCCCACATTTATTCGTTTGCTGAACCGTTTTCGCAGCAATTGACGACGGGGGTTTTACGTGGCTTTATAAAGGGAGATGACAAAATAATGTCCAGAAGATTTTCGCATGGGCATAAACAAAAATGATGGGGTGACTGGGTTTTTATGAACGAACAATATTCCGCGTTGCGTAGTAATGTCAGTATGCTCGGCAAAGTGCTTGGAGATACCATCAAAGACGCACTGGGGGAGAACATCCTCGACCGCGTTGAAACCATCCGCAAGCTGTCCAAATCTTCCCGCGCCGGTAACGAGGCCAATCGTCAGGAGCTGCTCACCACCTTGCAGAACCTCTCTAACGATGAGCTGCTGCCCGTTGCCCGCGCCTTCAGCCAGTTTCTGAACCTGGCAAACACCGCTGAGCAATACCACAGCATTTCGCCAAAAGGCGAAGCGGCCAGCAACCCGGAAGTCATTGCCCGCACCCTTCGTAAACTCAAAGACCAGCCCGACCTCAACGAAGCGACCATCAAAAAAGCGGTGGAATCCCTTTCGCTGGAGCTGGTGCTGACCGCACACCCAACCGAAATCACCCGTCGTACGCTGATCCACAAAATGGTGGAAGTGAACAACTGTCTGAAGCAACTGGATAACAAAGACATTGCCGACTACGAACGTAACCAGCTTATGCGCCGTCTGCGCCAGCTGATTGCCCAGTCCTGGCACACGGATGAAATTCGTAAGCATCGCCCAAGCCCGGTCGACGAAGCCAAATGGGGCTTTGCGGTGGTGGAAAACAGCCTGTGGGAAGGGGTCCCCAACTACCTGCGCGAGCTGAACGAACAGCTGGAAGAGAACCTGGGCTACCGCCTGCCGGTTGATTTTGTTCCGGTGCGCTTCACCTCCTGGATGGGCGGCGACCGCGACGGCAACCCGAACGTGACGGCGGAAATCACCCGCCACGTCCTGCTGCTGAGCCGCTGGAAAGCGACCGACCTGTTCCTGAAAGATATTCAGGTGCTGATCTCCGAGCTGTCGATGGTGGAAGCCACGCCGGAACTGCGCGCGCTGGCCGGTGAAGAAGGCGCCAGCGAACCGTACCGTTTCCTGATGAAAAAACTGCGCGGTCAGCTGATGGCCACTCAGGCCTGGCTGGAAGCGCGCCTTAAAGGCCAGCGCCTGCCGAAGCCGGAAGGTCTGCTGAGCCAGAACGAACAGCTCTGGGAGCCGCTGTACGCCTGCTATAAATCGCTCCAGGCCTGTGGGATGGGCATCATTGCCAACGGCGAACTGCTCGACACCCTGCGCCGCGTGAAGTGTTTCGGCGTGCCGCTGGTGCGTATCGACGTTCGTCAGGAAAGTACCCGTCATACCGAAGCACTGGGCGAGCTGACCCGCTACCTCGGCATCGGCGACTATGAAAGCTGGTCAGAAGCCGACAAACAGGCGTTCCTGATCCGCGAGCTGAACTCCAAGCGCCCGCTGCTGCCGCGCAACTGGGAGCCAAGCAACGACACCCGCGAAGTGCTCAACACCTGTAAAGCGATCGTGGATGCGCCGAAAGGATCGGTGGCCGCCTATGTGATCTCCATGGCGAAGACCCCGTCCGACGTGCTGGGCGTTCACCTTCTGCTGAAAGAAGCGGGCATTGACTATGCTCTGCCAGTGGCCCCGCTGTTTGAGACCCTCGACGACCTGAACAACGCTAACGACGTGATGACCCAGTTGCTGAACATCGACTGGTATCGCGGCTTTATTCAGGGCAAACAGATGGTGATGATTGGCTATTCCGACTCCGCGAAAGATGCGGGCGTGATGGCAGCCTCCTGGGCGCAGTATCAGGCGCAGGATGCGCTAATCAAAACCTGCGAAAAAGCCGGTATTGAACTGACCCTGTTCCACGGACGCGGCGGCTCCATTGGTCGTGGCGGTGCGCCTGCACACGCAGCGCTGCTCTCTCAACCACCAGGAAGCCTGAAAGGCGGCCTGCGCGTGACCGAGCAGGGCGAGATGATCCGCTTCAAGTACGGCCTGCCGGAAGTGACCATCAGCAGCCTGTCGCTCTATACCAGTGCGATCCTGGAAGCCAACCTGCTGCCGCCGCCGGAGCCAAAAGAGTCCTGGTGCCGGATCATGGACGAGCTGTCTGACATCTCCTGCGACCTCTATCGCGGCTACGTGCGTGAAAACAAAGACTTTGTGCCTTACTTCCGCTCAGCAACGCCTGAGCAGGAGCTGGGTAAACTGCCTCTGGGTTCGCGCCCGGCCAAGCGTCGCCCGACCGGCGGCGTTGAATCCCTGCGCGCCATTCCGTGGATCTTCGCCTGGACGCAAAACCGTCTGATGCTGCCGGCCTGGCTGGGTGCCGGTGCGGCGCTGCAAAAAGTGGTGGAAGACGGAAAGCAGAGCGAACTGGAAACCATGTGCCGCGACTGGCCATTCTTCTCTACCCGTCTGGGCATGCTGGAGATGGTCTTCTCGAAAGCCGACCTGTGGCTGGCGGAATACTACGATCAGCGTCTGGTGAAACCAGAGCTGTGGGCGCTGGGTAAAGAGCTGCGCGAGCTGCTTGAAGGCGATATTAAAGTGGTGCTGGATATCGCTAATGACTCCCACCTGATGGAAGACCTGCCGTGGATCGCCGAGTCTATCCAGCTGCGTAACATCTACACCGACCCGCTGAACGTTTTACAGGCTGAACTGCTACACCGTTCGCGTCTGGCGGAGGAGGAAGGTAAAGAGCCGGATCCGCGCGTTGAACAGGCGCTGATGGTAACGATAGCAGGCGTTGCGGCAGGTATGCGCAACACCGGTTAATGCTCAGTGCCCGGCAGCGCTACGCTTGCCGGGCACTTCTCGATCTTCCCCCTTCCCTGATCTCCCCCTCAATCTTTGCCACCGGTAAGGCAATCACGTTTCCCTTAGACGTAGCGCAACAAATGACCGGCACGCCGGGAGTAGAGTCACTCTTAGTGCAGTTCGAACAGGACAGAATTTACCTCAAACACTAAGGGAGTAATGTTATGGACCGTGTCATTCAATCCCCGGGAAAATACATCCAGGGCGCAGATGTTCTCACTCGCCTCGGCGACTACCTGAAGCCGCTGGCAAATCGCTGGCTGGTGGTGGGCGATAAATTTGTGCTGGGTTTTGCTGAAGAAACCCTGCGCCAGAGTTTTAAAAAAGCCGGACTCCATGCCGAAATTGCACCATTTGGTGGCGAATGTTCGCAAAATGAAATCGATCGCCTGAAAAAGCTGGCCGACAGCGCTGACTGTCTGGCGGTGCTGGGTATCGGCGGCGGAAAAACGCTGGATACTGCCAAAGCGCTGGCCCACTTTATGGACGTGCCGGTGGCCATTGCCCCGACCATTGCCTCCACCGATGCGCCGTGCAGCGCCCTTTCCGTGATTTATACCGACAGCGGCGAGTTCGATCGCTACCTGATGCTGCCGCACAACCCGAACATGGTGATTGTCGATACCAAAGTGGTGGCGGGCGCACCTGCACGCCTGCTGGCCGCCGGGATTGGCGATGCCCTGGCAACCTGGTTTGAAGCGCGTGCCTGCTCACGTAGCGGCGCGACGACCATGGCGGGCGGCAAGTGCACGCAGGCAGCGTTAGCGCTGGCAGAGTTGTGCTACAACACGCTGGTTGAAGAGGGCGAGAAAGCGATGCTGGCGGCGGAACAGCACGTGGTCACACCGGCTCTGGAACGCATTATCGAAGCCAACACCTATCTCAGCGGCGTGGGCTTTGAAAGCGGCGGGCTGGCGGCGGCGCATGCCATTCACAACGGCATGACGGCGGTGCCGGATGCGCATCATTTCTACCATGGTGAAAAGGTCGCGTTCGGCACGCTGACGCAACTGGTACTGGAGAACGCGCCGGTTGAAGAAATTGAGACCGTCGCCGCGCTTTGCCACAGTGTTGGGCTGCCGATCACGCTGGCGCAGCTGAATATCAAAGAGGATATTCCGGCCAAAATGCGGCTGATCGCGGAGGCGTCCTGTGCCGAAGGGGAAACCATTCACAACATGCCTGGCGGCGTCACGCCGGATCAGGTCTATGCGGCGCTGCTGGTGGCGGACCAGTACGGACAGCGATTCTTGCAGGAGTGGGAGTAACGAAAAAAGCCGGGTGGCGGCTACGCCTTACCCGGCCTACATGGCACTTTAATTTGTAGGCCGGGTAAGGCGTAGCCGCCACCCGGCACAATGGTTACTTCACATCAAACCGGTCCAAATCCATCACTCGTGCCCATGCGGCAACAAAATCACGAACGAACTTCTCGTGTGCATCACTGCTGGCGTAAACTTCGGCCAGCGCACGCAGGACGGCGTTTGAACCGAAGACCAGATCGGCGCGGGTCGCGGTGTATTTCACTTCCCCGCTGGCGCGATCGCTACCGGCAAACAGCTCGTTTGAGTCGTCGGTCGCTTTCCACTGGGTGTTCATATCCAGCAGATTAACGAAGAAGTCGTTGCTCAGCACGCCCTCGCGGTTGGTAAACACGCCATTCTTGCTGCCATCGAAGTTTGCACCCAGTACGCGCAAACCGCCGATCAGCACCGTCAGTTCCGGCGCAGTCAGGGTCAGCTGCTGGGCTTTGTCGATCAGCAGCGACTCCGTAGTGGACACATCCACCTGCGCACGGTAGTTGCGGAAACCGTCAGCAACCGGTTCGAGCAGGTTAAACATCTCGATGTCCGTCTGGTCCTGACGCGCATCCACGCGGCCCGGCGTGAACGGTACGTTGACGTAAACGCCCGCGGCTTTCGCCGCCTGCTCAACGCCCACAACACCTGCCAGCACGATGATATCGGCCAGTGAGGCTTTATTAGTGGTGCGCTGGATTGCTTCCAGAGCCGGTAACGCCCGCACCGCCGCGGCGTTCACATCCCAGTCGCGCTGAGGTGCCAGCGCCAGACGCGCGCCGTTAGCGCCGCCACGCTTGTCGCCGCCGCGGAAGGTCGATGCCGACGCCCAGGCCACGGAAACCAGCTCGCTCACGGAGAGACCAGAGGCCGCGATTTCCGCTTTCAGGCTTTCAATATCTTCCTGCGTCGGATGGAACACCGGTTGAGGCAGCGGATCCTGCCAAATCAGATCTTCTTTCGGTACTTCCGGGCCGATGTACCGCGCTTTTGGCCCCATATCGCGGTGGGTCAGCTTGAACCACGCGCGCGCAAAGGCTTCGTTGAAGGCCTGCGGATCGTTCAGGAAGCGACGGGAAATTTTCTCGAATTCCGGATCAAAACGCAGCGTCAGGTCGGTGACCAGCATGGTTGGCTTGCGTTTTTTCGACGGGTCGAACGGGTCAGGCATAATTTCCGGCGCATCCACGGCTTCAAACTGAATGGCGCCCGCCGGGCTACGCGTCTGCACCCATTCGTATTTGAACAGGTTCTCGAAGAAGTAGTTGCTCCACTGGGTCGGGGTTTGAGACCAGATAACTTCCAGCCCGGAGGTGATGGCGTCAGCGCCAATACCGGTGCCGTGCGTGCTGGCCCAGCCCAGGCCCTGCGCTTCAATCGGCGACGCTTCCGGGTCAGTGCCCACGTGCGTGGCTTCACCTGCGCCGTGCGTTTTACCGAGCGTATGGCCGCCCGCAATCAGCGCGACGGTCTCTTCGTCATTCATGCCCATGTTGCCAAAGGTAGCGCGGATCGCCGCCGCCGCAGACAGCGGTTCACCGCTGGCGTTCGGCCCTTCCGGGTTAACGTAAATCAGGCCCATTTCGGTGGCCGCAAGCGGGCGCTTCGCCAGCGCTTCCGGGTCACGGTGGGTCAGCCAGGCTTTTTCATCGCCCCAGTTCACGTCCAGATCCGGTTCCCAAACGTCTTCACGCCCGGCACCGAAACCAAAGGTGCGGAAGCCGGAGTTCTCCAGCGCCACGTTACCCGCGAGGATAAAGAGGTCAGCCCAGGAGATTTTTTGTCCGTATTTTTGCTTAATTGGCCACAGCAGGCGGCGAGCCTTATCCAGGCTGACGTTATCCGGCCAGGAGTTCAGCGGTGCAAAGCGTTGCTGACCGCGTCCGGCGCCGCCGCGACCGTCAACGGAGCGATAGGTACCCGCACCGTGCCAGGCCATACGGATAAACAGGCCCGCATAGCTGCCCCAGTCGGCAGGCCACCACGGTTGTGAGTCGGTTAACAGTGCTTTGAGATCGCCCTTAAGGGCGGAATAGTCGAGCTTGCTGAATTCTTTGCGGTAGTCGAAGTCTTCACCCAGAGGGTTAGAACGGCTGGAGTGTTGATTAAGTAGATCGATGCGAAGTTGTTTAGGCCACCATTCTTTGCTGCCGGTACCTGCACCCGCGCTATGATCGACGCCGCCCTGGTGGAACGGACATTTGCCGGCGGATGCCGCGTTATTGGTCTCGTCTGACATGCTCATCGCTATGCTCCCTTTACAGTGTTACCGTTACGATATACACCACTAGCGATAAGAGATAGTTGAATTAATCCACAGATTCGATAGCTAATACCTTTTAACTCTCCGTTCGATTAAAAAACCCTCATTTTATGAGGGTTTTTTACTTTACAGCGCCGGGCGAACACCGAGCGTATGACAAATGGCGTAGCTCATTTCCGCGCGGTTCAGGGTATAGAAATGGAAATCTTTCACCCCTTCGCGACTTAAAATCTTCACCATGTCCATCGCGATATTGGCCCCCACCAGCTTACGGGTTTCCGGATCGTCGTCCAGCCCTTCGTACATTTTGGACATCCACAGCGGAATGCGCACGTTGGTCATATCTGCGAATCTCTTCGCCTGTTTGAAGTTCGAGACCGGCAGAATGCCAGGAATGATTTCGACATCAATACCCGCCGAGACGCAGCGGTCGCGAAAGCGCAGGTAGCTTTCCACGTCAAAGAAGAACTGAGTAATCGCGCGGTTAGCACCGGCCTCCACTTTACGCTTCAGGTTGAGCAGATCCGCCTGGGCGCTTTTGGCTTCCGGGTGAACTTCAGGGTAGGCAGCCACGGAGATATCAAAGTCGGCAACGTCTTTCAGCAGCCCGACCAGATCGGCGGCAAACATCTCTGGCTTGCCGCTGCCTGGCGGGAGGTCGCCGCGCAGGGCCACAATGTGGCGAATGCCGTTATTCCAGTAGTCCTGGGCAATGGCGCGCAGTTCATCACGGGTGGCGTCGATACAGGTCAGGTGCGGTGCCGCTTCCAGACCGGTTCGATCTTTAATGCCCTTAATGATGCTGTGCGTGCGGTCACGCTCACCGGAGTTGGCGCCGTAGGTTACGGAGACGAACTTCGGCTTCAGGCTGCTCAGGCGATCGATAGAGCTCCACAGGGTTTGCTCCATTTCACTGGTGCGCGGCGGGAAAAATTCAAAAGAGACGTTAATCTGGCCGTTTACTTCGGCCAGGCTCTGATTCAGGGCTTCCCGCTGGTTGGCGTGAAAAAAGCTCATACCTTACCTCTATCTTTCGCGTGTCGTTGTTTGTTGTGTTGTGAACTTCTATACGTTTAGACGTCCAGATGTAAAAATGACGGAAAAGCGGGATGACGTCAACAGAAATAATCAACATTAACGGTGAGGTTTGTTCAGGGAAGATGAAGGGCGCTCATGATGGGGGTGAGAAGCACGCCCTCTCCCCATTGGGGAGAGGGTTAGGGTGAGGGGTTACAGCAGCTTAGCCAGACGATTAATATCAGACTGAATGGCTCCGGCGGTGACATCACGTCCCGCGCCCGGGCCACGGATCACCAGCGGGTTATCGCGATACCAGCGGCTTTCGATGGCGAAGACGTTGTCGCACGGCAGGAGCGCCGCCAGCGGATGTTCAGGACGCACCGCCTCCACGCCCACGCGCGCTTTACCGTTCGCCTCGAAACGCGCCACGTAACGCAGCACCAAGCCCATCTCGTTAGCCGCTTCCAGACGTTGCACCATCTGCTCGTTCAGCTCGTCACCGTTCTCGAAGAAGTGATCGACGGACCCCTCCTCGCAGCCCGCAGGCACCAGAGACTCAACGCGTACCTGACCCGGCTCAATGTCGTAGCCGGCTTCACGCGCCAGGATCACCAGCTTGCGCATCACATCTTTACCGGCAAGGTCAACGCGCGGATCCGGCTCGGTTAAGCCCTGCTGCCACGCCTGATCCACCAGGTCGGTGAACGGAACGGTGCCATCAAACTGCAAAAACAGCCAGGAGAGCGTGCCGGAGAAGATCCCGCTCAGCGCCAGAATACTGTCGCCGCTTTCAATCAGGTCGCGCACGGTATGGTTCACCGGCAGGCCCGCGCCAACGGTGGCGTTATACAGCCAGTGACGGCCCGTTTTTTCGAATGCGTCATGGATCTGACGGTATTTATCAGTGCTGCTCGCGCCCGCCAGTTTGTTGGCGCTGATGACGTGGAAACCGTGGCTGGCGAAATCCAGATACTGATCGGCCAGCTGTTCGCTGGCGGTCACATCCAGCACCACCAGATCGTCGTACGGGTGCGCGCGCATCCACAGGAACAGCGACTCTTCATCCTGCTCAACCGCTTCATCGTTAAAGAAGGCCAGCGCCCGGCTGGCGTCCAGCCCTTCGTAGTTCAGCAGGCTGCGGCGGCTGTCCACCACCCCTGCCAGAATAAATTCAAACCCGGTACGCGCCGAAAGCGTTACCTGCTCGCGGGCGAACAGCTCCAGCCAGCGGGAACCGATGTTCCCTTTCCCGAACAGTACCAGGCCGATGCGTTTTTCCGCGCGGAACAGGGAGGTGTGCAGACCCTGAATCAGGCTTTCGGTTGGCCCTTTACGCAGCACGGCAACCAGACTGATGCCCTCTTCCGACTGCCAGGTGAACTCCACCGGCTGACCTTTCAGTTGCTGCCAGAAGCGGTGGCAGTGGAGCGGGTTACGGGTGACGCCCGCGCCCACCATCGCCACCAGCGCCAGCCCCTGACGCAGGCGAAGCTCGCCCGGCAGGCCCGCTTCATCCAGAATTTTCAGGGCGCTGTCCACCACTTCAGCGGTATAGCAGAACTGCAACAGCTGACGATCGTTATGTACGCCAACGGCCAGCGGACGCACCTGGGCACGTTTCAGGATGGTGTCGATATCTTTGTTTGCCAGTTTGAAATCCTGGCCCGCAGGCACCTGGAACTCAATCAGGCAGATGTCATCATGGCTGGTGACAATGCGCGCGCCCGTACCGGATGCCAGCACGCGTTCAATGCGGGTGGAACCCTGATCCGGCGTGTAGCTACAGCGTAGTTGCAGGTCGATGTCGCTGCCGGAAACCGGCTGTAGCGTGCGCGCGTGCAGCACCGGGGCCGCCAGACGCGCCAGTTCGCTCGCTTCGTCGAGACGCAGCAGCGGCAGCAGGCAGGCATCTTTTACTTTGCGCGGGTCCGCGCTGTAGACACCGGCCACGTCGCTCCAGATGGTGACGCGGGACACGCCCGCCAGGGCGCCAATCTGCGTTGCCGAGTAGTCAGAGCCGTTACGGCCCAGCAGAACGGTTTCGCCAGCATTGCTGCGGCTGATAAAACCGGTGACGACAATACGTTTACCAGGATGTTGCACCAGCAGCTGTTGCAGCAGCGGGTAAGATAACCCTTCGTCCACCTGCGGCTGTGCGGCACGTTCGGCACGCAGGAAATCACGCGCGTCGAGCCAGGCGGCTTCCACACCAAGATGTTGCAGCACGGCGGCCATCAGGCGCGCAGACCACACTTCACCGTGGCCAACCACTTCCGCATACACTGCATCGGTAATGCCGCTGTCCAGCAGAGCGGCCAGACGCTCAAGGTCGTGCGTAAAAGCGCTAATCAGCCCGTCCGCCACGTCCGCAGGCAGCAAACCGGCAATCAGTTCACTCTGGTAACGACGTAAGGACTGTTGCACCTGATGCGCAGAGAGGCGATCGGTCTGGCTCAGTTTCAGCCAGCTAATCAACTGGTTGGTGGTGCTGCCCGCCGCAGAGACAACCATCATGTCCCCCGGCTGTGAATACTCGGTCATGATCCCTGCGACACGCAGGTAACATTTCACATCAGCAAGACTACTACCACCAAACTTGTGCAGCTGACGACCCTTCGCCCCTGCCTGCGCTATCACACTCATGATTACCCCTTGGCTGCGACCCGGAAGCCATTTTCCAGATCGGCAATTAAATCTTCAGAATCTTCAATACCGGTCGAGATACGCAGCAGCGTCTCGGAAATCCCGGCGGCGGCACGTGCTTCGGGTGCCATACCTGCGTGCGTCATGGTTGCGGCGTGGGAGATCAAGCTTTCTACTCCCCCTAAGGATTCCGCCAGCGTAAACAATGACAACCCGCTCAGGAAGCGACGCAGCGTTTGCTCGTCACCGTCCAGTTCAAAACTTAACATCGCGCCAAATCCTTTCTGTTGGCGCGCGGCAATCTCGTGCCCCTGGTTTTCCGGCAGCGACGGGTGATAAAGCTTCTTCACCAGCGGCTGGGTTTTCAGGAAATCCACGATCGCCTGGGCATTACGCTGCGCCACGTCCATACGCGGCGACAGCGTACGGATGCCGCGCAACAGCAAATAGCTGTCGAACGCGCCCGCGGTGACGCCAATGTTATTGGCCCACCATGCCAGTTCGGTGACTACATCAGGATCTTTGGCAATCACCACACCTGCTACTACGTCAGAATGGCCGTTCAGATATTTAGTGCATGAATGCAACACCAGATCGGCACCCAGTGCCAGTGGGTTCTGAAGGGCCGGACTGAGGAACGTATTATCCACTACACTTATCGCTCCCGCATCCCTTGCGAGCTGACAAATTTTCGCAATATCGACTACGCGCAACAATGGATTGCTTGGACTTTCCACCAGCACCAGCTTCGGCTGCTCGGCAAGCGCCTGTTTCAGCGCCTGTTCGTCGTTTTGATCGACAAACAGCACACGGTAGCAGCCACGTTTCGCCAGGCTATCAAACAGACGATAGCTGCCGCCATAACAGTCGTGCGGCGCCACCAGCAGATCGCCAGGTTTCAGGAACACCGTAGTCACCAGGTGAATGGCAGACATGCCGGTATTGGTTAATACCGCACCCGCGCCGCCTTCCAGTTCCGCCAGCGCGCGCTGGGTGACGTCACGCGTAGGATTGCCGCGACGCGAGTAGTCATGCGCACGAGGTTCATTAAATCCGGTGAAATTATAGGTGCTGGAGAGATGAATTGGCGGGACAACGCAGCCGTACTGCTCGTCATCATTCAATCCGCTACGCACTGCGATGGTGGCCTGTTTACGCGTCATGGTGAGGCTTCCTGGCGAATGAGGTGAAAAGTCAGGCACCAGAGTAAACATTGAAAGTATGGACGTCAATACATCTGGACATCTAAACTTCTTTGCGTATAGATTGAGCAATGCGCAAATAGCCGTTAAAATTATATGCTTTAGGACACGCTACAGCGGCAATATCCGTGCCTCGGTATCGTCTCTACGGTAAACTACGCAAGATTACGGTTCAAAACTGATGGTTACCGGTTTTGCACCTTTAGATTAATGACTGAGAGGATTAAAGGTATCTCATGGCTGAATGGAGCGGCGAATATATCAGCCCATACGCTGAGCACGGTAAGAAGAGTGAGCAAGTCAAGAAAATCACGGTGTCCATTCCTCTGAAGGTGTTGAAGATCCTCACCGATGAACGTACGCGTCGTCAGGTGAACAACCTGCGTCACGCCACCAACAGCGAACTGCTGTGCGAAGCGTTCCTGCATGCGTTTACCGGCCAACCGTTGCCGAACGATGACGATCTGCGCAAAGAGCGCAGTGACGAAATTCCAGAAGAGGCGAAGGTGATCATGCGTGAACTGGGTATCGACCCGGATACGTGGGAATACTGATAAGCGGATACAAAAAAGGCACCTTGCGGTGCCTTTTTTTCGGGAAACTTATTTAGCGCCCGGGATGCTGAAACGCTTGTTGAAGCGGTCAACACGGCCACCGGTTGCAACATCACGCTGCTTACCAGTGTAGAACGGGTGGCATTTGCCGCACACGTCCAGGTTCAGATCGTGACCCACGGTAGAGCGGATCTGGATAGAGTTACCGCAAGAGCAGTTTGCAGTAATCATTTCGTATTTCGGGTGAATATCTTTTTTCATGGGAGAACCTCAGTTAAGGCCGCGTCGCTCTTCCAGCCCTAACGCCAGACACCACGCGATGTTGAATGTAAGTTCTTTGGCGTAAAATACACCAAAGGCGGCGAATCATACAGAATTTGACCAACGTATGCAAACTGATCCGCACGCCGCTTTCACTAATGTGTATACTAACGCGCCACTTTTCAAGTCAGGAAGATTCGATGCCCGTCGCTCACGTTGCCCTGCCCGTTCCGCTTCCCCGCACCTTTGACTACCTGCTGCCCGACAGCATGAGCGCCAAAGCGGGCTGTCGCGTGACCGTGCCGTTTGGCAAACAGCAGCGCGTGGGGATCGTGGTGTCCGTCAGCGAACACAGCGAACTGCCGCTTAACGAGCTGAAATCGGTTGTTGAGGTGCTGGACAGCGAGCCGGTTTACTCCACCAGCACCTGGCGACTGCTGCTGTGGGCGGCAGATTATTATCATCATCCGATTGGCGACGTGCTGTTCCATGCCCTGCCCATTATGCTGCGCCAGGGCAAGAGCGCCAGCCACGCGCCAATGTGGTACTGGTTTGCCACCGAGCAGGGCCAGGCTGTGGACATTAACAGCCTGAAGCGCTCGCAGAAACAGCAGCAGGCGCTGGCCGCGCTGCGCCAGGGAAAAATCTGGCGCCATCAGGTCGACGAGCTTGAGGTAAGCGAAACCGCGTTGCAGGCATTAAGGAAGAAAGGGTTGAGCGAGCTGGCCAGTGAAGCACCTGCCCTTCACGACTGGCGCGACGGCTTTTCCGTCTCGGGCGATCGCCTGCGTCTGAATACCGAGCAGGCCACCGCCGTGGGCGCGATTCACAGCGCCGCCGATCGTTTTTCCGCCTGGCTGCTGGCGGGCGTCACCGGCTCCGGTAAAACCGAAGTATATCTGAGCGTGCTGGAAAACGTGCTCGCGCAGGGCAAACAGGCGCTGGTGATGGTGCCGGAAATCGGCCTGACGCCGCAAACCATCGCGCGTTTTCGTGAACGCTTTAATGCGCCCGTTGAGGTCCTGCACTCCGGCCTGAACGACAGCGAGCGCCTCAGCGCCTGGCTGAAAGCGAAAAACGGCGAAGCAGCAATTGTGATCGGCACCCGTTCATCGCTGTTTACGCCCTTTAAAAATCTCGGCGTTATCGTAATCGATGAAGAGCATGACAGCTCCTATAAACAGCAGGAAGGCTGGCGCTATCACGCCCGCGACTTAGCCGTGTACCGCGCCCACAGCGAGCAAATCCCCATTATTCTCGGGTCCGCCACCCCCGCGCTTGAAACGCTGCACAACGTTCGCCAGCGTAAATACCACATGCTGCGCCTGACGCGCCGTGCGGGGAATGCCCGCCCGGCCATTCAGCATGTGCTGGATTTGAAAGGCCAGCAGGTGCAGGCCGGGTTAGCGCCTGCGCTGATTAGCCGCATGCACCAGCATTTGCAGGCGGGCAACCAGGTGATCCTGTTCCTGAACCGCCGCGGCTTCGCGCCTGCGCTGCTGTGCCACGACTGCGGCTGGATCGCGGAGTGCCCGCGCTGCGATCACTACTACACCTTCCACCAGGCTCAGCGCCATTTACGCTGCCACCACTGCGACAGCCAGCGTCCGGTCCCCCGTCAATGCCCGTCCTGCGGCTCAACGCACATCGTGCCGGTCGGTCTGGGAACGGAACAGCTTGAACAGGCGCTCGCGCCCTTCTTCCCGGACGTACCCATCTCCCGTATCGACAGGGATACCACCAGCCGTAAAGGGGCGCTGGAGCAGCAACTGGCGGAAGTGCATCGCGGCGGCGCGCGCATCCTGATTGGTACTCAGATGCTGGCGAAAGGGCACCACTTCCCGGACGTGACGCTGGTCGCCCTGCTGGACGTCGACGGCGCGCTGTTCTCCGCGGATTTTCGCTCCGCCGAGCGTTTCGCCCAGCTTTATACCCAGGTTGCCGGTCGCGCTGGTCGAGCGGGTAAGCAGGGCGAGGTGGTGCTGCAAACGCACCACCCTGAACATCCGCTGCTGCAAACTCTGCTGCACAAAGGCTATGGCGCCTTCGCGGACCAGGCGCTGGCCGAACGTCAGACGATGCAGCTTCCCCCGTGGACCAGCCACGTTATCATCCGTGCGGAAGATCATAATAACCAGCAGGCGCCGCTGTTCCTGCAACAGCTGAGAAACCTCCTGCAAGCCAGCCCGCTGGTGGATAATCAGCTGTGGATTTTAGGCCCGGTACCCGCGCTCGCCCCGAAACGCGGGGGCCGTTTCCGCTGGCAACTCTTACTTCAGCACCCCTCGCGTATCCGTTTACAGCAGATCGTCAGCGGCACGCTGGCGCTGATCAATACCCTACCGGAAGCGCGAAAAGTGAAGTGGGTTCTTGACGTCGATCCGATTGAAGGCTGAAGACGGATCGAAAAATTTAATGCGCCTCACACTTTTTATGAAAATTCTGTAACCGATTCCATTAACTATCTGTAAAAATGGTGCTGTCCGCAGTTCGGTGTTCAGGCGAGGAGAAGACGTTGAAGTCCAGGAAAGAGGTTGCCTCGGCGACCATGAAAGACGTTGCCGAGAAAGCACAAGTCTCAACAGCAACCGTGTCCCGCGCATTGATGAACCCTGACAAAGTCTCCCAGGCGACCCGAAACCGGGTTGAAAAGGCGGCGCTTGAGGTCGGATATTTCCCGCAAGCCATGGGGCGCAACGTTAAACGCAACGAATCCCGCACCATCCTGGTGATCGTGCCGGATATCTGCGATCCCTTCTTCAGCGAAATCATCCGCGGCATTGAGGTCACGGCCGCCGCCCAGGGCTATCTGGTGCTGATTGGCGATTGTGCTCACCAGAACCAGCAGGAAAAAACGTTCATCGACCTGATCATCACCAAGCAGATTGATGGCATGCTGCTGCTTGGCTCACGCCTGCCGTTTGATGCCAGCATTGAAGAACAGCGCAATTTACCGCCGATGGTCATGGCGAACGAATTCGCGCCGGAGCTGGAGCTGCCAACCGTTCATATCGATAACCTCACCGCCGCATTCAACGCCGTGAACTATCTTCAGGAACTGGGGCATAAGCGTATCGGCTGTATCGCCGGACCAGAAGAGATGCCGCTGTGTCATTACCGCTTGCAGGGCTACGTTCAGGCGCTGCGCCGTACCGGGGCTATCGTCGATCCGCACTACATTGCGCGCGGTGATTTCACCTTTGAAGCGGGCGGGCAGGCGCTGGAAAAATTGCTGGCCTTGCCAGAACCGCCCACCGCGGTCTTCTGCCACAGCGACGTGATGGCGCTGGGGGCGTTATCCTACGCCAAACGTCACGGCCTGCGCGTGCCGCAGGACCTGTCGATAATCGGTTTTGATAATATTTCACTTTCGGAGTTTTGCGATCCGCCGCTTTCGACCGTTGCACAGCCGCGGTATGACATCGGCCGTGAAGCGATGCTGCTTTTGCTGGATCAGCTGCACGGTCAATCAGTTAGCAGTGGGTCACGGCTACTGGATTGTGAGCTGATTGTGCGCGGCTCTACCCAGGCATTAACTTAAAGTAAATACCTTTCGACACCCTTATCTGGTCAAAGCCCCGTCGCTTAAGTAACATGGCGGGCTGACGAACGAATAAATACAGCGAAACGATAGTGGCACAACGAGATTATGTACGTCGCGGCCAGCCGGCACCTTCGCGACGCAAAAAGAGTAGTTCAAAAAGCAAGCAACGCAGCCTGTCTGCTGTCTCCCCAGCTATGGTCGCCATTGCTGCGGCTGTGCTGGTGGCCTTTATTGGCGGCCTCTACTTCATTACGCATCATAAAAAAGAAGAGTCTGAAGCCCTTCAGGGTAATAAGGTCGTCGGCAACGGCCTGCCGCCGAAGCCTGAAGAGCGCTGGCGCTACATTAAAGAGCTGGAAAGCCGCCAGCCTGGCGTACGTGCGCCTACCGAGCCTTCTGCCGGGGGTGAAGTAAAGAATGCCGATCAGCTGACGGACGAACAGCGTCAATTGCTCGCTCAGATGCAGGCGGACATGCGCCAGCAGCCTACGCAGCTGAACGAAGTACCGTGGAACGAACAAACCCCGGCGCAGCGTCAGCAAACGTTGCAGCGCCAGCGTCAGGCTCAGCAGCAAACGCAACAGCAGCAGTGGACGCAGACGCAGCCGGTACAGCAGCCGCGTACACAACCGCAGCAGCAGACGCGTACCGTACAAACTCAGCCTGTCCAGCAGCAACCGAAGGCGCAGCCGCAGAAGCAAACGGCACAGCCGTATCAGGATCTGTTGCAGACGCCTGCGCATACCACTGCGCAACAGCCAAAAACGCAGCAGGCTGCGCCGGTCACCAAAGAGACCGAGGCACCGAAGCAGACGGCTGAGAAAAAAGATGAACGCCGCTGGATGGTTCAGTGCGGTTCGTTTAAAGGCGCCGAACAGGCAGAAACGGTGCGTGCTCAGCTGGCATTTGAAGGATTTGACTCACGCATTACCACCAACAACGGCTGGAATCGCGTAGTGATTGGACCGGTCAAAGGCAAAGAAAACGCAGACGGCACCATTTCCCGTTTGAAAGTGGCTGGCCACACAAACTGCATTCGACTCGCCTCCGGGGGTTGAAACCCCCAAAATCCCCCCCATCTATCATTTAATTCAGCCCTGAGCACAGGCTCAGGGCTTCTGTTTCCCGAATCTGTAACCAGGGGGTCTGCTCGTGACAACAATAGTAAGTGTACGCCGTAACGGCCAGGTGGTAATTGCCGGTGATGGCCAGGCCACGCTGGGTAATACCGTCATGAAAGGCAACGTGAAGAAAGTACGTCGTCTTTATAACGACAAAGTGATCGCCGGTTTCGCAGGCGGCACGGCTGATGCCTTCACGCTGTTTGAACTGTTTGAACGCAAACTGGAAATGCATCAGGGTCATCTGGTGAAAGCCGCCGTTGAGCTGGCAAAAGACTGGCGTACCGACCGCATGCTGCGCAAGCTCGAAGCGCTGCTGGCCGTGGCTGACGAAAACGCCTCGCTGATCATCACCGGTAACGGCGACGTGGTTCAGCCTGAAAACGACCTGATTGCCATCGGCTCTGGCGGCCCGTACGCCCAGGCCGCAGCCCGTGCGCTGTTGGAAAATACCGACATGAACGCGCGCGATATCGCGGTGAAAGCGTTGGATATTGCAGGTGATATCTGCATCTATACCAACCACAATCACACCATCGAAGAATTATTGTCTAAAGCGTAAGGATCGCCCATGTCTGAAATGACCCCACGCGAAATTGTCAGCGAACTGAACAAGCACATTATCGGCCAGGACGACGCCAAGCGCTCCGTGGCTATCGCACTGCGTAACCGCTGGCGTCGCATGCAGCTCGACGAAGAGCTTCGCCACGAAGTGACGCCAAAAAATATTCTGATGATCGGCCCGACCGGTGTGGGTAAAACCGAAATCGCCCGTCGTCTGGCCAAACTGGCTAACGCGCCGTTCATCAAAGTTGAAGCCACCAAGTTCACCGAAGTGGGCTATGTGGGTAAAGAAGTGGACTCCATCATCCGCGACCTGACCGACTCGGCGATTAAGATGGTACGTGTCCAGGCAATTGAGAAAAACCGCTATCGCGCCGAAGAGATGGCCGAAGAGCGTATTCTCGACGTGCTGATCCCACCGGCAAAAAACAACTGGGGACAGGCTGAACAGCAGCCTGAACCTTCTGCTGCGCGTCAGGCATTCCGCAAAAAACTGCGCGAAGGCGAGCTGGACGACAAAGAGATTGAGATCGATCTCGCTGCCGCGCCAATGGGCGTGGAAATTATGGCGCCTCCGGGCATGGAAGAGATGACCAGCCAGTTGCAGTCCATGTTCCAGAACCTGGGCGGGCAGAAGCAGAAAGCGCGTAAGCTGAAAATCAAAGACGCGATGAAGCTGCTGATTGAAGAAGAAGCCGCGAAGCTGGTTAACCCGGAAGAGCTGAAACAGGATGCTATCGACGCGGTTGAGCAGCACGGTATCGTGTTTATCGACGAAATCGACAAGATCTGTAAGCGCGGCAACGCGTCCGGCCCGGATGTCTCACGCGAAGGCGTTCAGCGCGACCTGCTGCCGCTGGTGGAAGGTTGCACCGTCTCCACCAAGCACGGCATGGTTAAAACTGACCACATTCTGTTTATCGCCTCCGGTGCGTTCCAGATTGCCAGCCCGTCTGACCTGATCCCGGAACTTCAGGGACGTCTGCCAATCCGCGTCGAGTTACAGGCGCTGACCACCGAAGATTTCGAACGTATCCTGACTGAGCCAAACGCTTCTGTGACCGTACAGTACAAAGCGCTGATGGCGACCGAAGGCGTGAACATTGAATTTACCGATGACGGTATCAAGCGCATCGCCCAGGCCGCGTGGCAGGTCAACGAAACCACCGAAAACATCGGTGCGCGTCGTCTGCACACCGTGCTGGAACGCCTGATGGAAGACATCTCTTATGATGCGAGCGACCTTAACGGTCAAAGCATTACCATTGACGCAGACTATGTGGGCAAACACCTGGATGCGTTAGTGGCAGATGAAGATCTGAGCCGTTTTATTCTATAATCGCGTTCAATGCATTTTCATCACTGTTGATGGGGGCTATGGCCCCCATTTTTATTGGCTAAATAACTATGACTGATATCAGCCGTACACAGGCGTGGCTCGAAAGTCTGCGTCCTAAAACGCTTCCTCTGGCTTTTGCCGCCATTATCGTCGGTACCACGCTTGCCTGGTGGCAGGGTCATT
Source organism: Enterobacter cloacae complex sp. P18RS (assembly GCF_014982105.1). Classification (NCBI taxonomy): domain Bacteria; kingdom Pseudomonadati; phylum Pseudomonadota; class Gammaproteobacteria; order Enterobacterales; family Enterobacteriaceae; genus Enterobacter; species Enterobacter cloacae complex sp. P18RS. Next base: position 31,715 of record NZ_JADCKV010000009.1, read on the forward strand.
TCGATCCGCTGGTAGCAGGTCTGGCGCTTGTCACCGCCGGGCTGCTGCAAATCCTCTCTAATCTCGCCAATGATTACGGCGATGCGGTAAAAGGCAGCGACAAGCCTGACCGCATCGGGCCGCTGCGCGGCATGCAAAAAGGGGTGATTACCCAGGCACAGATGAAGCGGGCGCTGATTATCACCGTGGTGTTGATTTGCCTGTCCGGGCTGGCGCTGGTGACGGTCGCCTCGAAAACCACCAGTGATTTCATTGGCTTCCTGGTGCTGGGCTTGCTCGCCATTATTGCAGCCATTACCTATACCGTCGGGACGCGTCCTTACGGGTATATTGGTCTGGGCGACATCTCCGTGCTGGTGTTCTTCGGCTGGCTGAGCGTGATGGGAAGCTGGTACTTACAGGCGCACACGGTGATCCCTGCCCTGTTCCTGCCGGCGACCGCCTGTGGTCTGCTGGCGACGGCGGTGCTGAATATCAATAATCTGCGCGACATCGATAGCGACCGCGAGAACGGTAAAAACACGCTGGCCGTGCGTCTGGGTCCGGTGAATGCACGCCGCTATCACGCCTGCCTGCTCATCGGCGCGCTGGTCTGCCTGGCGCTGTTCAATCTGAGTTCGCTGCACAGCCTCTGGGGCTGGCTGTTTGTGCTCGCCGCACCGCTGCTGATTAAGCAGGCCCGCTACGTCATGCGTGAACTCAGCCCGGCCGCCATGCCACCGATGCTGGAACGTACGGTAAAAGGCGCGTTACTGACTAACCTGCTGTTCGTCATCGGGATTGTCTTAAGCCAGACGCTGAGTTAGCTGACAAATATCAATTAACAATTGATGATTTTGCCAACAACGCATTTCGCACGATATACTGAACACATTCGCAGCAACAGAGCGTTAAACCTATGAAATACGATACCTCCGAGCTTTGTGACATCTACCAGGAAGATGTCAACGTCGTTGAACCCCTGTTCTCCAACTTTGGTGGACGGTCGTCGTTTGGCGGACAAATCATCACGGTGAAATGTTTCGAGGACAACGGGTTGCTGTACGATCTGCTCGAAGAGAACGGTCGTGGTCGCGTCCTGCTGGTGGATGGTGGCGGTTCCGTGCGCCGTGCATTGATTGATGCTGAACTGGCGGGAATTGCCGTCCAGAACGAGTGGGAAGGCATTGTGGTGTACGGTTCCGTGCGTCAGGTGGACGATCTCGAAGACCTGGATATCGGGATTCAGGCCATCGCGGCCATACCGGTAGGCGCAGCGGGCGACGGCATCGGCGAAAGCGACGTGCGCGTCAATTTCGGCGGCGTGACCTTCTTCTCGGGCGACCACCTTTATGCTGACAATACCGGCATTATCCTTTCTGAAGATGCGCTGGATATTGAGTAGTTAATCGGTAAGCGAGATGCATAAAAAAACCGCCAACAGCAATGTGGCGGTTTTTTTGTCCCTCGGGATTCGCGGTCCGTTGGGACGTCTTACAGACTAACACCAAGGAACTTCATCATACTCTCGCCCAAACCTTGGGCAACCCTTCCTAACCTTTATAAAATCCTAATTGTCTGTGAATACCTTAACTACCTGGTTGATGCTCATTATGATACCGCGTCCCTTTCCGCCATCTCGCAAATGGGCATCGGTCCAGGGAAAGGTGTATTCACTACCGTAAAGCAGGCTAACATCAAGGCTTGTGTCCACCGACTTATCACCGGTGGTGAACGGTGGAGCGGTAAGCAGCAGGGACCGCATAATGAAACGCTATTTATGTATCGCGTTCATTGTCGCCAGCGTACTCGTTGTAAAGAGCGATGAACCTGTTGGGTTTGTTGCTTTTGCTACGACAGCGCAGGACAAGTAGCGTTAAGGCCGCCCAGGGCGGCCTTTTTTATGGTTTGATATCGGTTAGCGGAAACCATAAAAAAGCCGGGTGGCGGCTTCGCCTTACCCGGCCTGTTCAATGCATTCCCTAAGGAAATCAAACTTCTTCCATACGTCCCAGCAGCGCCTGCAAGCGTTCCTGCCAGCCGTTCTGCTGTTCGCGCAGCTGGTTGTTTTCGCGCTCCAGTTCTTCACGGCTGTGCTGAGCATTCTGAACTTCCTGTGACAGGGAGTTGTTCTTTTCTTTCAGCTCTTCAATTTCCATTTGCAGCAGCGTGATGGTGTCAATCGCCTGCTGTACTTTCGATTCCAGTTTCTCAAACACTTCTAAAGACATGATCCTACCTCTCCTGAATTGCAAGGCGACGCTTTAACGTAAACGCGCACAACATATGTTCCGATTGTATGGAGCGCCGTCGCCCCTGTCCAGCGGCATGCCACGCAGATCGCGGTTTGCAACACTTTTCGGCCTCGTCCTGGTGCGTTCGCCGCATATACCCCTAAGTTGTTAACCCATAAGTTAAAGAAATGATTCAGCCCATAATCCTTATCTGATGCAAAAACGCGCTTTATGGCGCGAAAACGCTCATTTTATTGACGCAGACCACACATTTCGATTTCGATATTTCTCGTTTGTGCTCGTTAACGATAAATTAACACTATGTCTACAGGGCATCGTGACTGTCACGGGCGGTCACGCAAACAATAAACATTACTCTTTTGCAGGATTCCGATTATGAGTCAGACATCAACCTTAAAAGGCCAGTGTATTGCCGAGTTCCTGGGTACCGGGTTGTTGATATTCTTCGGAGTAGGCTGTGTCGCAGCACTGAAAGTGGCGGGTGCCAGTTTTGGTCAGTGGGAAATCAGTATTATCTGGGGTCTGGGCGTGGCGATGGCCATCTACCTGACCGCAGGGGTTTCCGGTGCACATCTTAACCCGGCGGTGACCATCGCGTTGTGGCTATTCGCGTGTTTTGACGGACGCAAAGTTGTTCCTTTCATCATTTCGCAATTTGCCGGCGCCTTTTGCGCAGCGGCGTTAGTTTACGGGCTTTATTACAATCTTTTCATCGACTTCGAACAGACGCATCATATGGTGCGTGGCAGTGTCGAAAGTCTGGATCTGGCAGGCATTTTCTCAACGTATCCGAATCCGCATATCAATTTTGTGCAGGCGTTCGCGGTTGAGATGGTGATTACCGCTATTCTGATGGGCGTCATCATGGCGCTGGGCGACGACGGAAACGGCATTCCGCGCGGCCCGCTGGCGCCACTTTTGATTGGCCTTCTGATTGCGGTAATTGGCGCATCCATGGGTCCGCTGACCGGCTTTGCGATGAATCCGGCGCGTGACCTGGGTCCAAAAACCTTCGCCTTCTTTGCGGGATGGGGCGATGTCGCCTTCACGGGCGGCAAAGACATTCCTTACTTCCTGGTTCCGCTGTTCGGGCCAATCGTAGGGGCGGCGCTGGGCGCATTCGGCTATCGCAAATTAATTGGTCGCCACTTACCGTGCGACACCTGTGTGGAAGAGGAGAAAGAGACGGCTTCCACCACACAACAAAAAGCTTCGCTGTAATCTGACTACGGGACACATACCATGACCGAAAAAAAATATATCGTTGCGCTCGACCAGGGCACCACCAGCTCCCGCGCTGTCGTAATGGATCATGACGCGAACATTGTCAGCGTGTCTCAACGCGAATTTGAGCAAATTTATCCGCGTCCAGGCTGGGTAGAACACGACCCGATGGAGATCTGGGCGTCGCAAAGCTCCACGCTGGTGGAAGTGCTGGCGAAAGCCGACATCAGTTCTGACCAGATTGCCGCTATCGGTATCACCAACCAGCGTGAAACGACTGTGGTCTGGGAGCGCGAAACCGGTAAGCCCATCTACAACGCCATTGTCTGGCAGTGCCGTCGTACGTCAGAGATCTGCGAACAGCTGAAGCGCGAAGGAATGGAAGAGTACGTGCGCAGCGCCACCGGCCTGGTGGTTGACCCCTATTTCTCCGGCACCAAAGTGAAGTGGATCCTCGACCACGTGGAAGGTTCACGCGAGCGCGCACGACGTGGCGAGCTACTGTTCGGCACCGTCGATACCTGGCTTATCTGGAAGATGACTCAGGGACGCGTTCACGTTACCGACTACACCAACGCCTCGCGCACCATGCTGTTCAACATCAACACCCTTGAGTGGGATGACAAGATGCTGGACGCGCTGGACATTCCGCGCGCGATGCTGCCAGAAGTCCGTAAGTCTTCAGAAGTGTATGGCCAGACCAACATTGGCGGTAAAGGTGGCACCCGTATTCCTATCGCCGGTATCGCCGGTGACCAGCAGGCGGCCCTGTTCGGCCAGCTGTGCGTCAAGGAAGGGATGGCGAAGAACACCTACGGCACCGGTTGTTTTATGCTGATGAACACCGGCGAGAAAGCGGTGAAATCAGAAAACGGTCTGCTGACCACCATCGCCTGCGGCCCGCGCGGCGAAGTGAACTATGCCCTGGAAGGCGCGGTATTCATGGCGGGTGCTTCCATTCAGTGGCTGCGCGACGAGATGAAGCTGATCAGCGACGCGTTTGACTCCGAATACTTCGCGACCAAAGTGAAAGACACCAACGGCGTGTACGTGGTGCCAGCGTTCACCGGTCTGGGCGCACCGTACTGGGATCCGTATGCCCGCGGCGCGATTTTCGGCCTGACGCGCGGCGTGAACTCAAACCACATCATTCGCGCGACGCTGGAATCCATCGCCTACCAGACGCGCGACGTGCTGGAAGCGATGCAGGCTGACTCCGGCATTCGTCTGCACGCCCTGCGCGTGGACGGCGGTGCGGTCGCGAACAACTTCCTGATGCAGTTCCAGTCCGACATTCTGGGCACCCGCGTTGAACGTCCTGAGGTGCGAGAAGTGACGGCGCTGGGCGCGGCGTATCTGGCAGGTCTGGCGGTTGGCTTCTGGCAAAACCTCGACGAGCTTCAGGAAAAAGCGGTTATCGAACGCGAATTCCGTCCTGGCATCGAAACCACCGAGCGCAACTACCGCTACAGCGGCTGGAAGAAAGCGGTGAAACGTGCCCTGGCGTGGGAAGAGCACGACGAGTAAACCTATATTCCCTCTCCCCTGGGAGAGGGTTAGGGTGAGGGGCTCCGACCGCACCGGTCCCCTCGCCCCTCCCCACTCTGTGATAAACTTCGTGCAATTCCTTTTGATTGTACGAGTACCTCATGAAACGTGAACTTGCTATCGAGTTTTCCCGCGTCACCGAAGCTGCCGCCCTCGCAGGCTACAAGTGGCTGGGCCGTGGCGACAAAAATACCGCAGACGGCGCTGCCGTCCACGCCATGCGCATTGTGCTTAATCAGGTCAATATCGATGGCACTATCGTCATTGGCGAAGGCGAAATCGACGAAGCGCCGATGCTCTATATAGGTGAAAAAGTCGGGACGGGCAAAGGCGATGCGGTGGATATCGCGGTCGACCCGATTGAAGGCACGCGCATGACGGCGATGGGCCAGGCCAACGCGCTGGCGGTACTGGCGGTGGGCGATAAGGGCTGCTTCCTCAACGCGCCCGATATGTACATGGAAAAACTGATCGTCGGTCCTGGCGCTAAAGGCGCTATCGACCTTAGCCTGCCGCTGGACGCCAACCTGCGCAATATCGCCGCGGCGCTGGGTAAAGCGCTCAGCGAACTCACCGTGACCATTCTGGCGAAACCGCGCCACGACGCCACCATTGCGTACCTGCAAGCGCTCGGCGTACGCGTGTTTGCTATTCCGGATGGCGACGTTGCCGCCTCTATTCTGACCTGCATGCCGGACAGCGAAGTCGACGTGCTTTACGGCATCGGCGGCGCGCCGGAGGGTGTGGTCTCTGCGGCAGTGATCCGCGCGCTGGACGGCGATATGCAGGCGCGTCTGCTGCCACGCCATGAGGTCAAAGGCGACAGCGACGAGAACCTTCGCATTGGTGCAGACGAACTGGCGCGCTGCGCGGCGATGGGCATCGAGGCCAATAAAGTGCTCGCGCTGAACGAGATGGCCCGCAGCGATAACGTGGTCTTCTCCGCAACCGGCATCACCAAAGGCGATCTGCTGGACGGCATCACCCGCAAGGGCAACATGGCCACCACTGAAACCCTGCTGATCCGCGGTAAATCCCGCACTATTCGCCGCATTAAGTCCATTCATTATCTCGATCGTAAAGATCCGGACGTACAGACGCACATTCTGTAAAACCGTTTGATCGATAGAGCTTTCCGGCCCGAATGGGCTGGAAATGTTTCCCACAAGTACGGAAGATAGAAGAGAGAAACAGCACAGGAGAAGATCATGGCGGACTGGGTAACAGGTAAAGTCACAAAGGTACAGTTCTGGACCGATGCGCTATTTAGCCTCACGCTGCACGCTCCCGTTCATCCGTTTACTGCCGGGCAGTTTGCCAAACTCGGGCTGGATATCGACGGTGAACGCGTACAGCGCGCCTACTCTTACGTTAATGCGCCTGATAACCCGGACCTTGAGTTCTATCTGGTCACCGTCCCGGACGGTAAGCTCAGCCCGCGCCTCGCCGCGCTGAAGCCGGGCGATGACGTGCAGATTGTCTCCGACGCGGCGGGGTTCTTCGTGCTGGATGAAATCCCCGACTGTGACACGCTCTGGATGCTGGCGACCGGCACGGCCATCGGCCCGTATCTCTCCATTCTGCAATACGGCAAAGATCTGGAGCGCTTTAAAAATATCGTGCTGGTTCACGCCGCGCGCTACGCCGCAGACCTGAGCTATTTGCCGCAGATGCAGGCGCTGGAACAGCGATATGGCGGGAAGTTAAAAATTCAGACGGTGGTCAGCCGCGAAACCGCAGCCGGCTCGTTAACCGGTCGCGTTCCGGCGTTGATTGAAAGCGGCGCGCTGGAAGAAGCGGTGGGTTTACCGATGAATACCGAAACCAGCCATGTGATGCTGTGCGGTAACCCGCAGATGGTACGCGATACGCAGCAGTTGCTGAAGGATACCCGGCAGATGACGAAGCACCTTCGCCGCCGGCCGGGCCACATGACCGCCGAACACTACTGGTGATCAGCGGTACTTCACCTCAAGGGTATCTTTTCCATATTTGTTCTCGCTCTGGGTGCCGATAAACGCGCCCAGTTCGACAACCATCATTACAAAGATAACCGTCGGCAGCAGTCTGCCCACCACCCATGGGAGGATTGAGGGCAGCATTGACCAGTTCCCCGCCACCAGCATCCACGCCAGAATAATCAGGAAAGCCCATGCGCCGGAGCGGCCACGATCGTGCAGACGTTTCACCACTACGGCGGCGGTTGGCCACAGTAAACAGACCAGCGCAAATGCCGCCGTTTGCGTGCTCAGCCATGCGTTGTAGGCAACAAAAAACAGAAGCAGCATGGCGACAACCCACGTTGCAATCCAGATCCAGAAGTCACGGCGTCCAATACGCCCTTTGAATGAAAACAGCCACTGCTGTATGGTCATGTAAGGTTCCTTATTATTGTTTAGCCCGCATTTTACCCTGGAGTTGTGACCTTTTGACAAGCCGACCAGATATCGTTTTAATCATGGGCAATGACGGCCAGGGGCAATGTTGATGAAAAGTTCGGCACACTCTCTTTATTTGTGTTTAGCGATGCTGAGCGCCAGTTTTTCCCTGTATGCCGCGGAAACGGCTTCCCCGGTCACCGCCCCCTATCTTCTGGCGGGCGCCCCCTCTTTCGATCAATCTATCAGCCAGTTCCGCGAAGCCTTCAACAAAGAAAACCCCTCACTTCCGCTGGGAGAGTTCCGTGCGATTGACAGCGCCCGCGATACGCCGACCCTGACCCGCGCGGCCAGCAAAATTAACGAGAATCTGTATGCCTCTACCGCCCTTGAGCGCGGAACGTTAAAAATCAAAAGTATGCAGATCACCTGGCTGCCGATTCAGGGGCCAGAGCAGAAAGCGGCGAAAGCGAAAGCGCTGGAGTACATGAGCGCTATTCTGCGCGCCTTTACCCCCACCTTCACGAAAGCGCAAAGCCAGCAAAAGCTGCAAAAACTGCTTACCGCCGGGAAAAACAAACGCTATTACGCCGATACGGAAGGTGCCGTTCGCTATGTCGTCGCAGATAACGGCGAAAAGGGGCTGACCTTCGCGGTTGAACCGATTAAGCTGGCCCTATCAGACGCACTCGAGGGGGCGAATTAATGACAAAAAGCAAAGCCTTTCGAGGGAAAATCTCTATACTGATTCACAGACCATGCTGCCCGACAGGGCGGCCATATTCCTTAATTCGCTTATTGAGCGTGGAGAATTGAAATGCGACATCCTTTAGTGATGGGTAACTGGAAACTGAACGGCAGCCGCCACATGGTAAACGAACTGGTTGCTAACCTGCGTAAAGAGCTGGCTGGCGTGACCGGCTGCGCGGTTGCTATCGCTCCGCCGGATATGTACCTGGATCTGGCTAAACGTGCCGCTGACGGCAGCCACATCATTCTGGGCGCGCAGAACGTTGACGTTAACCTGTCTGGCGCGTTCACCGGTGAAACCTCCGCTGAAATGCTGAAAGATATCGGCGCGAAATACATCATCATCGGCCACTCCGAGCGTCGCACCTATCACAAAGAATCCGATGAGTTCATCGCGAAGAAATTCGCTGTGCTGAAAGAGCAGGGTCTGATCCCGGTTCTGTGCATCGGTGAAACCGAAGCAGAAAACGAAGCAGGCAAAACCGAAGAAGTGTGCGCACGTCAGATCGACGCTGTGCTGAAAACCCAGGGCGCGGCAGCGTTCGAAGGCGCGGTTATCGCTTACGAGCCAGTCTGGGCGATCGGTACCGGCAAATCTGCAACTCCAGCGCAGGCACAGGCGGTGCACAAGTTCATCCGTGACCACATTGCAAAAGCAGACGCGAAAGTGGCTGAGCAGGTCATCATCCAGTACGGCGGTTCCGTTAACGCATCAAACGCAGCTGAGCTGTTCACCCAGCCAGACATCGATGGCGCACTGGTTGGCGGCGCATCCCTGAAAGCAGACGCTTTCGCGGTGATCGTTAAAGCGGCAGAAGCGGCTAAGCAGGCGTAATTGCCTTTGTGGCGGGTGGCGCTTCGCTAACCCGCCCTACAAACGACCTAACACGCTAAACCACAAATAATCCAGCGGCAGCAGCACCAGATACGTCGCAATCGCCAGCGCCAGACAAAGCAGCATCCCCGCTTTCGCAGGCACTTTCCCTAAGCCCATCGCCACTACAATCGGCGACGCCTGATACGGCAGCAGCGGCGTGGAATACCCCAGCACCTGAATCATGATCACCGACAGCAGCGGGAAGCCGGTCGCGTCCGAGAAGCTCTGCGCCAGCGTGGTGTACAGCGCAGGAACGCCGTTGGCGGTCATAATGAAGTTGAGCGCCGTGGTGATCCCCGTCAGCGCCAGGAAGCTGGTAAACGGGCGGTCTGCATCCAGCGGCATGATATGGAGCAACGCCTCGCCTACGGCCGCACCGATGCCGGTCTGCGTCACCGTAATGGCCAGCCCGAGTATACCCGCGACGTAAATACAGGTGCGCATATTCACCCCCGCCGAGAACTCTTCCCCGGTGATAAAACCGATGCGCGGCAGCATAACGATGACCGAGGCCGCCAGCCCCGTCCACGCTGGCCCAACGCCGTGCCAGCTCTCCGTCACCCACATCGTCAACACCACCGCCAGCAGCCAGGCGAGTCGTTTTTCGTCACGCCCCATCGGTTCCGATGGCGTGAGATCCTTCGCCGGTTTCGGGTTGCCGGGGAACAGCCAGCAGATCAGGCCAATCAGAATCAGGCCTTTGAGAATACCCAGCACCGGGGTGTGCAGCAGCAGATACGGGACATAGTTGAGGTGGATACCGTATGAGCCTTCCGCCGCGCCGCTCATCACCAGGTTGGGCACGTTGGCGGGCAAAATAGTGGCCGAGAGCTGGAAGGTGCCAAACCCGACCGCCAGCGCCAGGCCAAACCAGGCCCGCGAGCCATCAGGAATGCCGGCCCGCTTCGCCATCGCGGCGACAATCGGCATCAGCAGTGCAATACGTCCCATGTTCGACGGCATCACGAATGCCAGGGCATAGCTCAGCAGCACAACGCTCGCCACCATCAGCACCCAGGAGTCGGTAAGCTTTGCCGACAGCGCCCGGGCGGCCCTGTCCGCCAGGCCGGTTTTCCGAATCGCCACGCCCAGCACAAAGCCGCTGAACACCAGCCAGAAGGCAGACGAGGCGAAGCCGCCGAAGATCACTTCCGGCGGGGCGATTCTGGCGGTCATCGCCGCCGTGAAAAACAACAACGCGGTGATAAATTCCGGCAACAGCGACGTCGCCCACAGCACGATGGTGACGCCGACGATCAGCGAGGGAAGCAGCAGAGGATGCGTTAACCAGAGCGACATACCTGTCTCCTGTAGAATTTTTCAGCAAGTCTACGGCGACAGGCAGGGCGAGTAAACGCTATTTATGGTGGGGTCACTTCAGGATATCGCATTGATGATCCTGCAATTCCTCAGCCGACGCGCGGTTAAAGGTAAGCAGGTTACGCTCTGTCGCCAGCAATACAAACGAGCCGTCCGACTGCTGCGCCATCGCCAGCGCGAAGCGTCCCATATGATCGCGGGCTTCCGGCAGCTCTTCCGCCAGCATCATAAACGGGCTGCGCTGCACCAGTTCGTTCTCCGTCACCCGACGGGCAAGGTATTCATGCCCTTCCAGCCCGCCCGGAAGCGGTAACCACTGGGTGCTGATTTGCCCCTGCGACGCGTTCAGCTTCTCACGCACGTCCGGGCGCAGACAGGAGATGTGGATATGAAAATGGTTTTGCGTGCGCCCGGTCGGGGAGTTGATGGTCAGCGAAACGGCGCTGTCAGGCACGTCGGCCCCCCGTTTCATGCTCATAAAGTTACGCGACTGCCATGCCAGCCAGAAGAAATTCGGTGTCTGCGGCTCAGTCAGCAGCGGGCTTTCGGTGCCGTTGATACGGTACGTGGGCATCAGCAGGTATTGCAGCGGCCCGTTGCGGTCCTTGAACACCACGTAGCCCGCATCTGGCTTCACCTGCGCGCACGGTGCCGGGTTACGGTTGTGCAGCTGGTTGGGCACACACTGGTCGAGAACGATATGACGCAACGCATTCGGATTACCCGCTTTCATCCAGTACACGCCGCCTGCGGCAAGGGCGATAACGATCAGAATCAGTAAGATAATTTTTTTCACAACGCGTTCCCTGTTTTCAATAGAGGCAAAAGAGTAACGCAAAATGATGACCAAATAAAAAACCCGGCGGATTTCTCACACCGGGTTACCGTGTCGTTCTGTGTAAAACGCTTAGCGCTTGCTGATCTGGTCGAAGGTGCCGCCGTTAGAGAAGTGCTCTTTCTGCGCTTTGGTCCAGCCGCCAAACACATCATCAATAGTGAACAGCTTCAGTTTCGGGAAGGCGTTTTCGTATTTCTTCGCGACGGTCTCATCGCGCGGGCGGTAGAAGTTTTTCGCCGCAATTTCCTGCCCTTCAGGTGAGTAGAGGTACTTCAGATAGGCTTCCGCCACCGCTTTGGTGCCCTTCTTATCAACAACCTTATCGACGACGGAGACGGTCGGCTCAGCGAGGATGGATTCGCTCGGGGTGACGATCTCGAACTTGTCTTTACCCAGCTCGTTGGTCGCCAGCAGGGCTTCGTTTTCCCAGGCGATCAGCACGTCGCCAATGCCGCGTTCGACGAAGGTGTTGGTTGCGCCGCGCGCGCCGGAGTCCAGCACTTCGACGTTTTTAAACAGTGCTTTGACGAAGTCCTGTGCTTTGGCCTGATCGCCGTTGTTGTGGTGCAGCGCGTAGCCCCAGGCTGCCAGATAGTTCCAGCGTGCGCCGCCGGAGCTTTTTGGGTTCGGGGTAATGACAGACACGCCTGGCTTAATCAGGTCGTTCCAGTCCTTAATCTGTTTCGGGTTGCCTTTACGCACCAGGAAGACAATGGTCGAGGTGTATGGCGCAGAGTTGTCCGGCAGACGCTTGATCCAGTTTTTGTCGATACGGCCACGCTCCGCGATCGCGTCCACGTCATAAGCCAGCGCCAGGGTAACCACATCGGCTTCAATACCGTTGATCACCGATGTCGCCTGCTTACCGGAACCGCCGTGAGACTGGCGAACCACCACGTTATCGCCGGTTTCCTGTTTCCAGTGCGCCGCGAAAGCTTTGTTGTACTGGTCGTACAGTTCACGCGTCGGATCGTACGACACGTTCAGTAACTGAATGTCCTTTGCCAGAACGCTGGTCGATGCCAGCAATAATGTTAACCCCACGCCCCATTTATTCATCGCCCAGCTCTCTTGTGTAGTGTTTTGATGAATGCAGCGTGCCAGAAAGCTAACCGATGATTAAAGAATAAAAAAAGATTGGCTATAACGTAGTGGAATAAAAAAGCGTGCACGCATAAAAAAGCCGGGTGGCGGCTACGCCTTACCCGGCCTACGAATCGTGCTTTTGTAGGCCCGGTAAGCGCAGCGCCACCGGGCAACAGAGTCAATCAATCAGTACAGTTTTTTCGCGCAGTCCAGCCAGTCACCTTTGAACGGACGCTTCATGTTTTCAATGGCATCGATGATGTCATGGTGAACCAGTTTCTCGTTCTGGATACCGACGCAGCGGCCGCCGTGACCCTGAAGCAGTAGCTCGATCGCGTACGCGCCCATGCGGGACGCCAGGATACGGTCGTACGGGCCTGGGGAACCACCACGCTGAATGTGACCCAGAACGGTCGCGCGGGTTTCGCGTTTGGTTTCGGTTTCGATGTACTTCGCCAGCTCGTCAACGTCACAGATGTGCTCGGTGATAGCAACGATGGCGTGTTTCTTACCTTTCGCGATACCGGCTTTGATTTCAGCGACCAGATCTTCACGGCTAAATTCCACTTCCGGCACCACCACGAACTCACAGCCACCGGCAATTGCCGCCGCCAGAGTCAGGTCACCGCAGTAACGGCCCATCACTTCAACAATAGAAATACGCTGGTGAGAGGAAGAGGTGTCACGCAGGCGGTCAATCGCTTCCACAACGGTACCCAGCGCGGTGAAGTAACCGATGGTGTAGTCGGTGCCTTTGATGTCGTTGTCGATGGTGCCAGGCAGGCCGATGCACGGGAAGCCCATTTCAGTCAGACGTTTTGCACCCATGTACGAGCCGTCGCCGCCGATAACCACCAGCGCATCCAGACCCCGTTTTTTCATGTTTTCGATAGCCACTTCACGGATGTGTTCGTCACGGAATTCCGGGAAGCGCGCAGAACCGAGGAAAGTACCGCCACGGTTGATCATGTCAGACACGCTGTAGCGGTCGAGCTGAACCATGCGGTCTTCATACAGACCCAGGTAACCGTCATAGATACCAAAAACTTCCAGACCTTCCGTCAGCGCTGCACGGACAACCCCACGGATTGCCGCGTTCATGCCCGGCGCATCACCGCCGCTTGTCAACACACCGATTTTCTTAATCATGACTACCTCTGAACTTAGGAATGCAAAATTGAAATCTGCTGCCGGAAGAAACTGTTCAACCGTCGAATACTGCAAATAGTATATCAATCCCTTCCAGCTGAATTGATTCAGGTCAGGCCATATGGTGGTAATTTATCCACAAAATGCTGCTCTGGCTCACTTTTTTACAACGAATTACGAAAGCTCAAAACGCCCTGGGTACGACAGAGCACGGATCCTGATGAATAATGACGTCTGACCCAGGGAAACGCTGCAAAATCGCCTGCTCCACCTGTTCAGCGACCATATGCGCCTGAACCAGTGGCAGGTTGTCTTCCATTTCCAAATGAATCTGAATAAAGCGGGTCGGCCCTGACTGCCGCGTACGAAGATCGTGAGCACCACTGACGCCAGGCCAGTTGGTCACGATGGCATAAATTTCATCACGTTCTGCGTCCGGAAGCGCACGGTCAAGAAGCGACTGCACCGCGTCATACCCCATCCGCAACGCGCTGTATAAAATATAGATCCCTATCCCTAACGCAAACAACGCATCGGCCCGATGCCAGCCATACCAGGCCAGACCGAGCGCAATAAGAATAGCCCCATTCATCATAACATCAGACTGATAATGAAGCATATCGGCCCGTACAGCCTGGCTTTGTGTTTTGCGTACAACCCAGCGCTGGAACGTTACAAGAACAAGTGTGCTTATAAGTGCAACTACCGTTACGACCACGCCAACGCCCGGATCGTTCATCGGAGAAGGCGAAATAAGATGCTGAATACCGGTCAAAAACAGGAAAAGCGCAGAGCCCGAAATAAACATGCTTTGTGCCAGCGCGGCCAGCGATTCCGCTTTGCCGTGGCCAAACGTATGCTCTTCATCCGCCGGTTGCAGCGAGTAGCGCACCACCAGCAGGTTGGTCAGCGAGGCGGCAATATCCACCAGTGAATCCACCAGTGCCGCCAGAATACTGACCGACCCGGTGTACCACCACGCGAAAATTTTAATGATCAGCAAACACGACGCCATCACCGTCGCGGCTATTGCGGCCCGGCTTACCAGCCGTCCATAGGATTGATTCATAAACACTCCTGTCATGCCATGGCGCTAGTATAACGGATGGTGGTGGAGTGAAAGGATGAATAAAGCGTTAACAAACCTGAACGATGGGCAAAAAAAACCCCCACATCATGTGGGGGAAGACAGGGATGGTGTCTATGGCAAGGAAAACAGGGTTTACTGGTTACTACGGGTACTGCTATTGCTACTGAAAAGCGTCATATCTGAGCTTCGCTGCATCCGTGCAACCTCACGCAACTGGTTCATCCGTTGCTGATGTTTGGTATTCAAAACCGCTTGCTGCTCGGGCGTTAGCAGGTGGAACATCTGGTTGCGAACCTTCGCCATCTCTACCTGACGGGCAACCTGTTCCTGCGCCATTTTTTCGGCCTGAGCGCGTACAGCGCTTTCGTCAAAATTTTCTGCGGTGACAAGGCGATGCATTGTCTCCATTTCGCTAACATTAACAGGGGGCTGGTCGTGTCTTGCCCTCTGCATCAGATCTCGCATCTGTTGACGCTGATGTTCGGTTAAACTTATGCCGTCAAACATATGGCTTTGGCTGCTGTGCTGCGTTGCGCCCTCTGCTGAGGAACCGTTATCGCTGATGATAGCTACAGCAGCCTGGCTAAACGCACTGAAGGCCAGCGTTGAGGCCATGACGGCAGCGGTAACTTTGCGCATCACTTGCTCCCAAAATCTTTCGTGTCGCGATTCAACGAGAGACAGTCTACGATTCAGGCTGCAAACATGCGTCAGGGGGTGTAAAACAACGTAAAGTCATGGATTAGATAGCCTTGATGTCGTAATTTCTGCCTCGGAGGTATTTAAACAATGAATAAAATCCTGTTAGTTGATGATGACCGAGAGCTCACATCTCTTTTAAAGGAGTTGCTCGACATGGAAGGTTTCAACGTCCTGGTTGCCCATGATGGCGAGCAGGCGCTGAGTCTCCTTGACGACAGCATCGATTTACTTTTGCTCGACGTCATGATGCCGAAGAAAAACGGTATTGATACGTTGAAAGAGCTTCGCCAGACACACCAGACCCCCGTCATTATGCTGACCGCACGCGGCAGCGAGCTTGACCGCGTACTCGGCCTTGAGCTGGGTGCGGATGACTATTTACCTAAGCCGTTCAACGACCGTGAACTGGTGGCCCGTATTCGCGCGATCCTGCGCCGCTCTCACTGGAGCGAGCAGCAGCAGAATACCGACAACAGCTCACCTACGCTGGAAGTGGACTCCCTGAGCCTGAACCCGGGCCGCCAGGAAGCGAGCTTCGACGGTGAAACGCTGGAGCTAACCGGCACCGAGTTCACCCTGCTGTATCTGCTGGCGCAGCATCTCGGCCAGGTGGTGTCGCGTGAACACTTAAGCCAGGAAGTGCTCGGCAAACGCCTCACCCCGTTTGATCGCGCCATCGACATGCACATCTCTAACCTGCGCCGTAAGCTGCCGGAGCGTAAAGACGGTCATCCCTGGTTTAAAACCCTGCGTGGTCGCGGTTATCTGATGGTTTCCGCTTCATGATAGGCAGCTTAACCGCCCGCATCTTCGCCATCTTCTGGCTGACGCTGGCACTGGTTTTAATGCTCGTTTTGATGTTGCCAAAACTCGACTCACGCCAGATGACGGAGCTACTCGACAGCGAGCAACGTCAGGGCGTGATGATCGAGCAGCACGTGGAAGCGGAGCTGGCAAACGATCCGCCGAACGATTTAATGTGGTGGCGCAGGCTGTTTCGCGCTATCGACAAGTGGGCGCCCCCCGGACAACGTCTTTTACTGGTCACTAGTGAAGGCCGCGTGATTGGGGCAGATCGCAATGAAATGCAGATTATCCGCAACTTTATTGGCCAGGCGGATAATGCCGATCACCCACAGAAAAAGAAATATGGTCGGGTAGAGATGGTCGGTCCTTTCTCGGTGCGGGATGGGGAAGACAATTACCAGCTCTATCTGATTCGCCCTGCGAGCAGTTCACAGTCCGACTTTATCAACCTGCTGTTTGACCGTCCGCTTTTGCTGTTGATTGTCACGATGCTGGTCAGTTCCCCGCTGCTGTTATGGCTGGCGTGGAGCCTGGCGAAACCGGCGCGTAAGCTGAAAAATGCGGCGGACGAAGTGGCGCAGGGCAACCTGAGGCAGCATCCGGAGCTGGAATCCGGGCCGCAGGAGTTCCTGGCCGCCGGAACCAGTTTTAACCAGATGGTCTCTGCTCTTGACCGCATGATGACCGCGCAGCAACGCCTGCTGTCGGATATCTCCCACGAGCTGCGGACGCCGCTCACGCGCTTACAGCTGGGTACCGCCCTGCTGCGCCGCCGCAGCGGTGAGAGCAAAGAGCTGGAGCGTATTGAGACGGAAGCGCATCGCCTGGACAGCATGATCAACGATCTGCTGGTGATGTCTCGCAATCAGCAGAAAAACGCGCTTGTGAGCGAAACGGTGAAAGCCAATCACCTCTGGCATGAGGTGCTGGACAACGCGGCGTTCGAAGCGGAGCAGATGGGCAAATCGTTCACCGTCAACTTCCCGCCGGGCCCGTGGCCACTCTACGGTAACCCCAACACGCTGGAAAGCGCGCTGGAGAATATCGTGCGTAACGCCCTGCGCTATTCGCACACGAAGATTGAAGTGGCGTTTTCGGTGGATAAAGACGGGATTACCGTCATTGTCGATGACGATGGTCCTGGCGTCAGCCCGGAAGATCGCGAGCAGATTTTCCGTCCGTTCTACCGCACCGACGAGGCGCGCGACCGTGAATCTGGTGGTACGGGGCTAGGTCTGGCGATTGTTGAAACCGCCATGCAACAGCACCGTGGCTGGGTGAAAGCCGATGACAGCCCGCTGGGCGGGCTGAGGTTAACGCTGTGGCTGCCGCTGTATAAGCGTTCGTAACCGTATGTGCCGGGTGGCGGCTTCGCCTTACCCGGCCTACTTTCTACGGAATCTCTTTCCCCCACAATCTCCGCGAACTGCTCTCGATCTTGCCGCTTAACCGCCGCTTCTGCATCGTTCTGGTCCAGCTGGTGGATAATCCCGCCGCTGACAGCAGGCGGTGATACTGCTCGTCATCAAACGGCATATGCCAGGCAATTGCGCAGGCCTCGTATACCGACACCTCACTCAAGCGCGAAGCCAGCTCAAGCGGCGCATCCGCCGAAACCTGTCCCGCCTGCACAACGCGATACAGCCAGCCGGTTTTACCCGCGTTTTGCAGCTGGGCCGACATATCCTGAATGCCGAAATGGTAATTAAGCTTAAAGCACGGTGAGCGCGGCTGGGTGACCTGAATCAAAGCATCGCCCCAGCGGTAAATATCGCCGATAAAGACGTTCTTCTCCGTCAGCCCCTCCGTTGAGAGATTTTCGCCAAACGCGGGGGCGACGAAGAGGTCCGCCTGTTCAGGAAATTCGGCTTTCCAGTGCTGATAGTGCTCGCGCGGATAGTGGCACAGCGCGCGATCAGGCCCGCCGTGGATTTTCTTTTCAGCCTGCTGGTCACCCGCAAGCCCGAGATCGGTCAACGTCAGCTCACCGTCGACCTGCACTTTGGCGATGGCGCTCGGGCGGCTGCCTTCGTACTCCCTTACCTTGCCTGTAAACACATTCACCGGGTAATGCATCTCCACTCCTTCAGATACAAAAAAAGCGAGTCATCAGACTCGCTTCTCACAGGCGTCAATGCAACCTTATTTTTTAGCGGCGAAACGCGCTGCTGCTTCGTCCCAGTTCACTACATCCCAGAAGGCTTTGATGTAGTCAGGGCGACGGTTCTGGAACTTCAGGTAGTAAGCGTGTTCCCACACGTCCAGACCCAGAATTGGGAAGCCGGATGCGCCAGAGATAGCTTCACCCATCAGCGGGGAGTCCTGGTTAGCGGTAGAAACGACCGCCAGTTTGTCACCTTTCAGGACCAGCCACGCCCAGCCAGAGCCGAAACGGGTTGCAGCGGCTTTTTCGAATTCCGCTTTGAAGTTGTCAACGGAACCGAAGTCACGCTCGATAGCCGCTTTCAGGTCGCCCTGAAGGGTGGTGCCGGTTTTCAGGCCTTTCCAGAACAGGCTGTGGTTAGCGTGACCGCCCGCGTTGTTGCGCAGCACGGTTTTCTTGTCTGCCGGCAGCTGGTCCAGTTTGGTGATCAGCTCTTCAACAGGCAGATTAGCGAACTCTGGCAGGCTTTCCAGCGCAGCATTCGCGTTGTTCACATAGGTCTGGTGGTGTTTAGTGTGATGGATTTCCATCGTCTGCTTGTCGAAATGCGGTTCCAGTGCGTCGTAGGCATACGGCAGGGATGGCAGTGTATAACTCATAATCCTCTCCATTATTGTCGGGCGGCACAGCTGTTAATGCCGCGTAAGCAGTTGGTTCATTATAGTTAATTAAATGATATTGAAAATGATTATCAATGCCGTAGTTTTTATAAGGTTATTAGATTTTTGATAAATGACAAAATTGTGAGTCTGCTCACGTGCTTAACGTGCTGATTGCCATCCTGAACAAAAGTGCGGCAACCTTCTGAAGGTTCCCAAACCGCCTCATTTTTACACTCATCAAGTCGGCGGGAAGCCTCCGGCTATAAAAACGATGAGGATGTAAAAATGAATCATGCGATTACGATGGGTATTTTCTGGCATTTGATAGGCGCGGCCAGTGCAGCCTGTTTCTATGCCCCGTTTAAAAAGGTGAAAGGCTGGTCATGGGAAACCATGTGGTCCGTTGGCGGCACCGTGTCCTGGCTGATTTTGCCATGGACAATCAGCGCCATGCTGCTGCCCGATTTCTGGGGCTACTTCTCCTCCTTCAACGCCTCCACCCTGCTGCCGGTATTCCTGTTCGGCGCGATGTGGGGCATCGGTAATATCAACTACGGCCTCACCATGCGCTACCTAGGCATGTCGATGGGGATTGGCATCGCGATTGGCATTACGCTGATTGTTGGCACCCTGATGACGCCAATCCTCAACGGCCACTTCGACGTGCTGATCAACACTCAGGGCGGGCGAATGACGCTGCTGGGCGTGCTGGTGGCGGTGATCGGCGTGGGCATCGTCACCCGCGCAGGCCAGCTGAAAGAACGCAAGATGGGCATCAAAGCCGAAGAGTTCAACCTGAAGAAAGGGCTGCTGCTGGCGGTGATGTGCGGCGTATTCTCGGCGGGCATGTCGTTCGCCATGAACGCCGCCAAACCGATGCACGACGCCGCTGCGGCGCTGGGCGTCGATCCGCTGTACGCTGCCCTGCCAAGCTACGTGGTGATCATGGGCGGCGGCGCGCTGGTAAACCTCGGCTTCTGCTTCATTCGTCTGGCAAAAGTGAAGAACCTGTCGGTAAAAGCCGACTTCTCGCTGGCAAAACCGCTGATCGTCACCAACGTCCTGCTCTCCGCCCTCGGCGGTCTGATGTGGTATCTGCAATTCTTCTTCTACGCCTGGGGTCACGCCAGTATTCCGGCGCAGTATGACTACATGAGCTGGATGCTGCACATGAGCTTCTACGTGCTGTGCGGCGGGCTGGTTGGGCTGGTGCTGAAAGAGTGGAACAATGCCGGGCGTCGTCCGGTTGGCGTGCTGAGCCTGGGCTGTGTGGTGATTATCATTGCGGCCAATATCGTCGGCCTCGGCATGGCGAACTGATTACGCTGCCTTTCGACTGCGATGACGCCACTGAACCGGCGTCATCCCCACCTCACGGTTAAACACCACCGAAAAGTAGTTACTGTCCTCAAAGCCGCAGCGCATCGCCACTTCACTCACCATCAGCTCCGTATGCTGTAACAGGTACTGGGCGTGGCAGATGCGCAGCTGGCGCAGATAGTGGTTGACCGTCATCCCCGTCTGGGTGCGGAACTGCTGGCGCAGCGCGCGCTCGCTGCACTGCTCCTGCTCGCAGAATTTTTCCAGCACGAAACTCTTGTTCAGACTGCCCGCAAGCCGGGTGATGAGCTTATCCAGCAGCGCTTCCTGCGTGGTGGCAGAGGGATTATCCGTAGCGTAACGATGCCGCTTCAGGGTCATCACCAGCTGGGCAAAAAGCAGCTCCGACATCTGGTTTGCCACCGGATCGCTCTTCTGGCTCTCCTGCTCCAGCTGGGAAATCGTCTGGCGCACCTGAGCCATGCCGTTGCTGCTTAAGCGCCAGTGCGGTTCGCCTCTGGCATCATGAAAACCGGGGATATTGCCCGCCCAGTCGACATTCAGTTTAAGTCTGTCGGGGCAGTAGATGACGTTCTGCAACACCAGATCGTTAACCGAGGCGTAGGAGTGTTTGTCTTCAGCGCGGATGTAGAACAGGTCTCCGCGCGTGATGCGGTAGGGGCGGTCGTTGAGGACGTGCAGGCCGTTGCCTCGCCATACCAGCACCAGCTCGCAAAACTCGTGGGTGTGCTCGGCAAAGACGTTTTGCGGGTAGCGGTCGGCCACCGCGACGGCCTGACTCGCGGAGGCAAAAAAATCATCTTTGCGAAGAATGAGCTGAGCAGCCACACCACAACCTCTACGGCGAATAACCGGACATTATTAGCCTTTTTGCAGCAAAAAAACGGTGACTGCCCTCGCGTTACTGAAGCAACGCGTCTTTCCCCTGACGAATATCGCGCGGCGACCAGTTAAACTCCCGGCGAAAAAGCGTCGAAAAGTGGTTACTGTCGCCGAATCCGCAGCGATAGGCGATATCGGTGACGCTTTCGTCGGTATGACGTAAAAGGTGCCGCGCTTTGATCAGGCGCAGACGGTTGAGGTAGCGCTGCGGCGTCAGCCCGGTATGCTGCTTGAGCTGACGATGCAGCGTGCGCAGCGAGAGCGAAAAGTCATCCGCCAGCGTTTCCCAGCAGACATCTTCGGCAAAATGATCTTCCAGCCAGGCCATCAGCTGATTCAGGCGCGCGTCGTTATTTTCCAGCCCTTCCACCAGGCTGCTGCGCCGCAGCAGCACCAGCAGCTGCATAAACAGCAGCTCGCGGGTAGCAATGGCGTGCGTCTCCTGTCCATCCTCGCTCTGCTCCATCTGGCTCACCAGCTGACGCACCTGCTGCAACGTGGACTGATTCACCCGCCAGTGCGAGGGGTAGTGACCGTCCTTCTCCTGCGGCAACAGCTGATTCAGCCCGGAGAGAAACTGGAACGCATCCGGAGAACGATAGAGCACATTGGTCAGGCAAAGGTTGTCGGTATGTTCATACAGGTGCCTGTCGTGATCGCGCACGAAGCACACCGTACCGCCGCTGATGGTATACGGCTGACCGTTAAACACGTGGATGCCCGTTCCGTGCTCAACAATCACAATTTCATGAAAATCATGATGATGCTCCGGGAACGCAGCCTGAGGCAGCCGTGGCTCAATCGCGACCGGCGAAGCCCCCGAAGGAAAAAAATCGACGCTGTGCAGTACGGTCATAACGGCCCCCACCAATGAGAAAAGTTCTCAAAATAGTAATTAAGGCCTTCCACGCTCACCTTAAATTTTTGACAGCAAACCGCGCAAAAGCTGTCGGTTTTTCAAGAAACAGGCGGAAAAATCAGGAAATGCGGTCAGCGTCACACTGCCTGCAAACCCCGCCATTACTGGAAACTGTGAACTCCCTCACGTTCATCTTTGCTTTCTTGCCAGCGCGAGATTTGGGCTGTCAGTGGCGAGAAGGTGGCTATTTCTTCCCTTTCTTACACTCCTCGCTAATGACTTAAGAAAGGACCCGACCATGACTTTTCGCCATTGTGTGGCTGTCGATTTAGGCGCATCCAGCGGCCGTGTAATGCTCGCCACCTGGGACTGCGACCTGCACACCCTTACGCTTCGCGAAATGCACCGTTTCGCCAATTGTCTGCAAAAACAGGACGGTTTTGTTACCTGGGATATCGACGCCCTGGAAGCAGAGATCCGCACCGGACTTCACAACGTCTGCGAAGACGGTATTCGCATCGACAGTATCGGCATTGATACCTGGGGTGTGGATTACGTACTGCTGGACAGTCACGGCGAACGCGTCGGCCTGCCCGTCTCCTACCGTGACAGCCGCACCGATGGGCTAATGGCGCACGCCATCGCCCAGCTTGGCAAGGAGAACATCTATGGTCGCAGCGGCATTCAGTTTCTGCCGTTTAACACGCTGTATCAGCTGCGCGCGCTGGTTGAGCAACAGCCAGAGCTGGTCGAAAAGGTGGCGCATGCGCTGCTGATCCCGGACTACTTAAGCTACCGTCTGACCGGCAACATGAACTGGGAATACACCAACGCCACCACCACGCAGCTGGTTAACATCAACACCGATAACTGGGATGAACATCTGCTGGCCTGGACGGGCGCCTCGCCGTCCTGGTTCGGCGCGCCAACCCATCCGGGCAATGTGATCGGCCACTGGCTTTGCCCGCAGGGGAATGAAATCCCTGTTGTCGCCGTCGCCAGTCACGACACCGCGAGCGCGGTCATTGCCTCGCCGCTCGCCGGCAAAGACGCGGCGTACCTCTCTTCCGGCACCTGGTCGTTGATGGGCTTCGAGAGCAAAACACCCTACACCAGCGATGCCGCACTGGCGGCGAACATCACTAACGAAGGTGGCGCCGAAGGGCGCTACCGGGTGCTGAAGAACATCATGGGCCTGTGGCTGCTCCAGCGGGTGCTGAAAGAGCAGAACATCACCGACCTGCCCGCGCTTATCGCGGAAACCGAAACGCTGAAGGCCTGCACCTTCCTGATTAACCCGAACGACGACCGCTTTATCAATCCGGCGCACATGAGCGCTGAAATCCAGGCCGCCTGCGTCGAGGCCGGGCAGCCGGTGCCGTCCAGCCCGGCCGAGCTGGCGCGCTGCATTTTTGACAGTCTCGCCCTGCTCTATGCCGACATCCTGAGCGAGCTGGCTGACCTTCGCGGCAAACCGTTCACGCAGCTGCATATCGTGGGCGGCGGCTGCCAGAACCAGCTGCTGAACCAGCTCTGCGCGGATGCCTGCGGCATTACCGTGGTGGCAGGTCCGATTGAAGCCTCCACGCTCGGCAATATCGGCATTCAGCTGATGACCCTGGACGAACTTTCAAACGTCGACGATTTCCGTTCGGTGGTGACGGCGAATAACAGCCTGACCACCTTCACCCCCCATCCCTGCCATGAAATTGCCCGCTACCGGGCGCAGTTTCAGCAAAAACGACTGACTAAGGAGCTTTGCGCATGACCACTCAACTTGAACAAGCCTGGGACCTGGCTAAACAGCGTTTCGCCGCCGTCGGCGTGGATGTCGAAGAGGCGCTGCGCCAGCTCGACCGTCTGCCCGTCTCCATGCACTGCTGGCAGGGTGATGACGTTGCTGGCTTCGAGAACCCGGGCGGTTCCCTGACGGGGGGTATTCAGGCCACGGGTAACTATCCGGGCAAAGCGCGCAACGCCACCGAACTGCGTGCGGATCTGGAGCTGGCGCTGAGCCTGATCCCCGGGCCAAAGCGCCTGAATCTGCACGCCATTTATCTCGAATCCGACGAGCCGGTGGCGCGTAATGAAATCAAACCGGAGCACTTTACGAACTGGGTGGCGTGGGCGAAAGCCAACAAGCTGGGCCTGGACTTTAACCCCTCCTGCTTCTCGCACCCGCTGAGCGCGGACGGCTTTACCCTTGCGCACGCCAACGACGAAATCCGCCAGTTCTGGATCGACCATGTCAAAGCCAGCCGCCGCGTTTCTGCGTATTTCGGCGAGCAGCTTGGCACGCCGTCGGTGATGAACATCTGGATCCCGGACGGCATGAAGGATATCACCGTAGACCGACTGGCCCCGCGCCAGCGCCTGCTGGCCGCGCTGGATGAAGCCATCAGCGAGAAGCTGGACCCGGCGCACCACATCGATGCCGTCGAGAGCAAGCTGTTCGGCATTGGCGCAGAGAGCTACACCGTGGGCTCAAACGAGTTCTACATGGGGTACGCCACCAGCCGCCAGACCGCGCTGTGCCTGGATGCCGGCCACTTCCACCCAACCGAGGTGATCTCCGACAAGATCTCCGCCGCCATGCTCTACGTGCCACGCCTGCTGCTGCACGTCAGCCGTCCGGTGCGCTGGGACAGCGACCACGTGGTGCTGCTGGATGACGAAACCCAGGCCATTGCCAGCGAAATCATCCGCCACAACCTCTTTGACCGCGTACACATTGGCCTCGACTTTTTCGACGCCTCCATCAACCGCATCGCGGCGTGGGTTATCGGCACCCGCAACATGAAGAAAGCCCTGCTGCGCGCGCTGCTGGAGCCTGTCGCCGCCCTGAAACAGCTGGAAGAAAACGGCGACTACACCGCGCGCCTGGCGCTGCTGGAAGAGCAGAAATCCCTGCCGTGGCAGGCGGTGTGGGAGATGTACTGCCAGCGTCACGATGCGCCTGCGGGCAGCCAGTGGCTGGACAACGTGCGGGCATATGAGAAAGACGTTCTTGCCGCTCGTCAGTAAAAAACATTGCCCGGCGGCGCGTTGCTTGCCGGGCCTACAGGTAAAAGTAGGCCGGGTAAGCAACGCGCCACCCGGCATTTTCAAAGGAAACACAGTATGCAGACCATCACCACCTCCTGGTTCGTCCAGGGCATGATCAAAGCCACCTCCGACGCCTGGCTGAAGGGCTGGGACGAGCGCAACGGCGGCAACCTGACGCTACGTCTGGACGACGCGGATATCGAGCCATTTGCCGCCGATTTCCACCAGAAGCCGCGCTATATCGCCCTGAGCCAGCCGATGCCGCTGCTCGCCAACACGCCGTTTATCGTCACCGGTTCCGGGAAGTTCTTCCGCAACGTTCAGCTCGACCCGCAGGCCAACCTCGGCGTAGTGAAAGTGGATAGCGACGGCGCGGGCTACCACATTCTGTGGGGGCTGACGGATGAGGCGGTGCCAACCTCTGAGCTGCCGGCGCACTTCCTCTCCCACTGCGAGCGCATCAAGGCGACCAATGGCAAGGACCGCGTGATCATGCACTGCCACGCCACCAACCTGATCGCCCTGACCTACGTGCTGGAAAACAATTCTGATTTCTTCACCCGCAAATTGTGGGAAGGCAGCACCGAGTGTCTGGTGGTGTTCCCGGACGGCGTCGGCATTCTGCCGTGGATGGTGCCGGGCACCGACGAAATCGGCCAGGCAACCGCGACGGACATGCAGAAACATTCACTGGTGCTGTGGCCGTTCCACGGCGTCTTCGGCAGCGGCCCGACGCTGGATGAAACCTTCGGCCTGATCGACACCGCCGAGAAATCCGCGGAAGTGCTGGTGAAGGTCTATTCCATGGGCGGCATGAAGCAGACCATCACCCGGGAAGAGCTGATCGCCCTGGGCAAACGCTTTGGCGTCACCCCCATGCAGTCGGCGTTAGATCTGTACCAATAACAACATCGCGCCCCGCTCACCGAGACGGGGCGAAAACCACCTGCAATCCCTACAACTAACTCAAGTCAGTGGAGTAAAAGCAATGAAAATAAAAGCAAGCTTGATCCTCACCGTTGCCGCTCTGGCGTTGTCCGGTTCCGCTTTAGCAGAAGTGAAAATCGCCCTGGTGGCGAAGTCCTTAGGGAATGGATTCTTCGAGGCAGCGAACGTCGGCGCGCAGGAGGCGGCCAAAGAGTTAGGCGATGTAAAAGTGATTTATACCGGCCCGACCACCACCACGGCGGAAGCGCAGATCGAGGTGCTGAACGGGCTGATCGCCCAGGGCGTGGATGCGATCGCGATTTCCGCGAACGATCCGGACGCCGTCGTGCCGGTGCTGAAAAAAGCGATGCAGCGCGGCATCAAGGTTGTGTCGTGGGATTCCGGGGTGGCGAAAGCCGGGCGTCAGATCCACCTCAACCCGTCCAATAACGCCCTGATTGGCGAAACTAACGTCAAGCTCGCCGCCGATGCCCTGAAAGCGCTGAACGTGGAGAAAGGCGATGTGGCGGTGCTGAGCGCCACGCCAACCTCCACCAACCAGAACACCTGGATTGCGGAGATGAAAAAGGTGCTGCCGAAGTACCCGTCCGTCAATCTGGTGACCGTGGCCTACGGGGACGATCTCTCTGACAAGAGCTACCGCGAAGCGGTCGGCCTGCTGAAAACCTACCCGGAGCTGAAAGTGATTGTTTCGCCTTCTTCCGTGGGCATTGTGGCTGCCGCGCAGGCGGTGAAGGACCAGGGCAAGATTGGCAAAGTGTACGTCACCGGTTTAGGCCTGCCGTCTGAGATGGCGGGCGCGGTGAAGTCCGGCGCAAGCAAGAGCTTTGCCATCTGGAACCCGATTGACCTGGGCTATGCCGCAACCTACCTGGCGGATGACCTGGTGAAAGGCACCGCCACGAAAGGTGAGGCCAGCATGGGCAAGCTGGGCAAAGTGAAGCTGGATGCCGACGGCAACGGCGCGATGGCCGAGCCGTTCGTTTACGATGCCAGCAATATTGATAAGTTCTCAAAAATCTTTTGATGCGATTTGTAGGCCGGATAAGCGTAGCGCCATCCGGCAAAAGGCGGGTGGCGCTGCCGCTTACCCGCCCTACAAATTCCCCTGTCCAGGAGAACTATCATGACCCCATTGCTACAGCTTTCTGGCATCACCAAGGTATTCCCCGGCGTGCGTGCTCTTGAGAACGTGCAGCTTGCGCTGTGGCCCGGCAAAGTGACCGCCCTGATAGGCGAAAACGGCGCGGGCAAGTCGACGCTGGTCAAAGTGATGACCGGCATATACCAGCCCGACGAGGGAGAAATTCTCTACAAGGCGATCCCCGTTCACCTTCCGACGCCGGAGTCGGCGCATAAAATGGGCATCACCGCCATTCACCAGGAAACCGTGCTGTTTGATGAACTCTCGGTCACCGAAAATATCTTTGTCGGTCAGTACCTTCACAAAGGCTTCCTGAAAAAGCTCGACTGGCCGGAAATGCACCGCCGGGCGCAGGCTATTCTCGCCCGCCTTGAGGTGCAAATCGACCCGCGCGCAACGCTGAAAACCCTGAGCATCGCCCAGCGTCACATGGTGGCGATTGCCCGCGCGCTGTCGTTTGAGGCGCAGGTGGTGATCCTCGATGAACCCACGGCGGCGCTGTCACAGCATGAAATCCTCGAGTTTTACCAGATTGTGGAGCGCTTAAAGCAGGAGGGAAAAGCCATCCTGTTTATCTCCCACAAGTTCGACGAGATTTTTGAGCTGGCCGATCACTACACCATTTTGCGCGACGGCGTGTTCGTCGGTGCAGGGGCAATAAATGAGATCACCGAGGAGCGGATGGTGTCGATGATGGTCGGGCGCGCCATTACCCAAACCTTCCCGAAAATCGACTGCGAAAAAGGCGAGACGGTGCTGGAGGTGAAAAACCTCTGCCATCCGACCGAGTTTGCGCATATCTCGTTCTCCCTGCGTAAAGGGGAAATCCTCGGCTTTTACGGGCTGGTGGGTGCCGGGCGTACCGAATTGATGCAGGCGCTTTCCGGCGTCACGCGGCCATCGTCCGGGGAAATTATCCTCAATGGCCAGCCCCGGCGCTTCCGCCAGCCTGCGGATGCGATCAAAGCCGGTATCGTCTGCGTGCCGGAAGAAAGGCAGAAACAGGGGGCGATTATCGCCCTGCCGATTGCCCAGAACATCAGCCTGCCTCAGCTCAGCAGGCTCAATCCGAACGGCGTACTGCACGACGACCGCGAATGGAAGCTGGCAGACGAGTACGCCAAACGCCTGCAAGTGAAAGCCTTCAGCTGGAAGCAGGCGGTGGAGACCCTCTCTGGCGGCAACCAGCAAAAGGTGGTGATCGGCAAATGGCTGGCGACGTACCCTGACGTGATCATCCTCGATGAGCCAACAAAAGGCATCGATATCGGCTCAAAGGCAGCCGTGCATCAGTTTATGTCCGAGCTGGTCAGTCAGGGGCTGGCGGTGATTATGGTCTCGTCCGAACTGCCGGAAGTGATGGGCATGGCGGATCGCATTATCGTCATGCACGAGGGGCTGATGGTGGCCGAATACCAGGCGGGAGACGCGACGGCGGAAACCATCGTCAGCGCCGCCAGCGGTGCAAAACAGGAGGCGGCATAAATGCTTAGCTCACTCTTAAAACACCGCGAGGCGCTGCTTGGCGCGGTGATTGTCCTGATGGTCGTCGCCATTGGCAGCCGCGTGCCATCGTTTATCGCACCGGGCAACCTGGTGGAGATGTTTAACGACACCGCCATTCTGATCGTCCTCGCGCTCGGGCAGATGATGGTGCTGCTCACTAAAGGCATCGACCTGTCGATGGCGGCTAATCTGGCCCTGACCGGGATGATTGTCGCCCTGATTAATTTCCATTACCCGGACGTGCCCGTCTGGGCGCTGCTGATCCTTGCCAGCGCGCTTGGGCTGCTGATGGGCGCAATAAACGGCCTGCTGGTGTGGAAACTGGGCATTCCGGCGATTGTGGTGACGCTCGGCACCATGAGCATCTACCGCGGAATGATCTTTTTGCTCTCCGGCGGCGGCTGGGTGAACTCCAACCAGATGGGTGCAGACTTCCTCGGCCTGCCGCGTGCGTCAGTGCTGGGCCTGCCGGTGCTGAGCTGGTGCACCATCGCCGTACTGCTGCTGGTGGGCTACTTCCTGCGCTACAGTCGCACCGGACGGGCGCTCTACACCGCAGGCGGGAACGCCACGGCAGCGTACTACACCGGGATCAACGCCGGGAAAATGCAGTTCATCAGCTTCTGCCTTTCCGGTCTGCTGGCCGGGTTCTGCGGCTACCTGTGGATATCACGCTTTGCCGTTGCGTATGTTGACGTCGCTAACGGTTTTGAATTGCAGGTGGTGGCAGCCTGTGTGATTGGCGGGATCAGCACCATGGGCGGCACCGGCCGCGTGCTCGGCTGTCTGTTCGGGGCGCTGTTCCTTGGCGTCATCAACAACGCCCTGCCGGTGATCGGCGTCTCCCCGTTCTGGCAGATGGCGATTTCCGGCTCGGTCATTGTCATCGCTGTGCTGCTGAACGAGCGCGGCAACAGGCGCAAAGGCAGGCTGATCCTGCGCGACGCGGCGCTGGCACGTCAGAAACTGGCGGTGAAACCATGAGCAAAATGATGACATCTGAAGAGTTCAAACCCACTTCTGCGCCGGGCATCTTCCAGCGCCTGCTGTGCTGGGAGGGCTTCCTGCTGGCGGTGACGCTGGCGGTGTTTGTGGTGAACGCGCTCGCCTCGCCCTACTTCCTCAATATCTGGAACCTCTCCGACGCGACGTTCAACTTCACGGAAAAAGCGATCATTGTGTTGCCGATGGCGATGCTGATTATCGCCCGGGAAATTGACCTGTCTGTGGCCTCCACCATCGCGCTCAGCTCCACGGTGATGGGCTTTTGCGCGGCGGCGGGCGTCGATACGCCGCTGCTGGTGTGCGTGGGATTAGGCGTCGGGCTACTGTGCGGGCTGTTCAACGGCATTCTGGTGACGCGCTTTAACCTGTCGTCCATCGTCATCACCATCGGCACCATGAGCCTGTACCGCGGGATCACCTACATCCTGCTCGGGGACCAGGCGCTGAACAGCTACCCGGAGAGCTTCGCCTGGTTCGGCCAGGGCTACGTCTGGGGCGCGCTGTCGTTTGAGTTCGCGCTGTTTATCGTGCTGGCCGCTCTGTTTGCCTTTGTGCTGCACCGCACCAATTTTGGCCGCCGCACCTACGCCATCGGCAACAACCCGACCGGCGCGTGGTACTCCGGCATCAACGTGAAGCGCCACAACCTGATCCTGTTTGCGCTGGTAGGACTGATGTCCGGCCTGGCGTCGGTGCTACTCACCTCGCGTCTGGGCAGTACCCGCCCGACCATCGCGATGGGCTGGGAGCTGGCGGTGGTGACGATGGCGGTGCTCGGCGGCGTCAATATTCTCGGTGGGTCCGGCAGCATGGTGGGCGTGATTATCGCCGCCTTCCTGATGGGGCTGGTGACCTTCGGCCTGAGCCTGCTCAACGTGCCCGGCATTGTGATGTCGGTGATTATCGGCGCGATGCTGATCGTGGTGATTTCGCTGCCGATTATTACCCGCCGGGTGATGCAGCGAAGACGGATCTCATAGCCGGGTGGCACTGCGTTTACCCGGCCTACTTAACCGTAGGCCCGCGCAAGCGCAGCGCCGCCGGGCATAAAAATCACAGTAATTAAGGAGAATTATCATGAGCTTTATGTTGGCACTCCCCAAAATCAGCCTGCACGGCGCGGGCGCGATCGGCGATATGGTCAATCTGGTGGCAAACAAACAGTGGGGAAAAGCGCTGATTGTCACCGACGGCCAGCTGGTGAAACTTGGCCTGCTCGACAGTTTGTTTTCCGCGCTCGACGCCCTTCAGATGTCGTATCACCTGTTCGATGAGGTATTCCCGAATCCGACGGAAGCGCTGGTGCAAAAAGGCTATGCGGCATATCAGGATGCGGAGTGTGATTACCTGATTGCCTTTGGCGGCGGCAGCCCGATTGATACCGCCAAGGCGATCAAAATCCTCACCGCCAATCCCGGTCCGTCAACCGATTACTCCGGCGTCGGCAAAGTAAAAAACGCGGGCGTACCGCTGGTGGCGATCAACACCACCGCAGGCACGGCGGCGGAGATGACCAGCAACGCGGTGATCATTGACGCCGCGCGACAGGTGAAAGAGGTGATTATCGACCCGAACATCATCCCGGATATCGCCGTGGACGATGCCAGCGTGATGCTTGATATTCCGGCCTCCGTGACCGCCGCAACCGGCATGGATGCCTTGACCCACGCCATTGAAGCCTACGTGTCCGTCGGCGCGCACCCGCTGACCGATGCCAACGCGCTGGAAGCGATTCGCCTGATCAACCTCTGGCTGCCGAAAGCGGTCGACGACGGTCACAACCTGGAAGCGCGCGAGCAGATGGCCTTTGGTCAGTATCTGGCGGGCATGGCGTTTAACAGCGCCGGTCTGGGGCTGGTGCACGCCCTGGCGCACCAGCCGGGCGCGACGCACAACCTGCCGCACGGCGTGTGCAACGCCATTCTGCTGCCGATCATCGAAAACTTTAACCGCCCGAACGCGGTTGCCCGATTTGCCCGCGTGGCGCAGGCGATGGGCGTTGACACGCGCGGCATGAGCGATGAAGCGGCCAGCATGTCGGCCATTCAGGCGATTCGCGACCTGAGCGCTCGCGTCGGCATTCCGTCCGGATTTAGCCAGCTCGGCGTCACCAAAGCCGATATTGAAGGCTGGCTGGATAAAGCCCTCGCCGACCCGTGCGCGCCGTGCAACCCGCGCACCGCCAGCCGCGATGAGGTCCGCGAGCTGTACCTGGAGGCTTTATGATCCGCAAAGCGTTTGTGATGCAGGTAAACCCGGACGCGCACGAGGAGTACGCACGTCGCCACAACCCGATCTGGCCTGAGCTGGAGGCGGTACTGAAAGCCCACGGCGCGCACCACTACGCCATCTATCTCGACAAAGCTCGCAACCTGCTGTTTGCGACGGTGGAGATTGAATCGGAAGAGCGCTGGAACGCGGTGGCAAACACCGATGTCTGCCAGCGCTGGTGGAAATATATGGGTGACGTTATGCCGTCGAACCCGGATAACAGCCCGGTGAGTTCGGCGCTGAAAGAGGTGTTTTACCTGGACTGATGTGTTAACGCTGCTGCCCCCGAGGCGGCAGCAATCTCCCGCCTGCCACTCAGCGTAAACGCCGACACCACCGTGATCGCCAGCACGAAGCAGCCCAGTATCAGATACGTCTCCTGGAAGCCGACCCGGTCATACATATTTCCGGCAAAGGCGGAGAGGAAGATCGCCGCCGACTGTTTGGCAAACTGGAAGCCAATCAGGTAGATGGTGGCCGACAGGCGCGTATCAAACACCCCGGTGATGTACTTGAATGCCCCCACCAGCAGGAACGGGACTTCCAGCGCGTGCAGCATCTTCAGGGCAATCACCTCCACGGCAGTGGTGGCAAACGACGAGCCGATAATGCGCGTCGCCATGATCACCCCGGCAATCAGCAGCGTGTTTTTCGCGCCGATGCGGTTAATGATCCACGGCGAGCAGAACATAATGATCGCGTTACAGATTTCCCCCGCCGTGGTGGCGAAACCAAAGGCACGGGTCCCCTCCTGCGGCGTGGCGAAGAAGGTTTTGAAGAAGGTGGCAAACTGCTGGTCGAAGACGTCATACACGCAGGCCACGCCAATCACGTACAGGATGAACATCCACATTCTGCGCTGGCGGAACAGGGTAAAAACGGTTTTAGCGGTGATCTGCGGCTGATTCGCGCCCAGGGCGTTCATCACCTGCGCCGTCTGGTTAGGCTTCGGTTTCGCGACCACCAGCAGCAGCATCAGCAACAGCGCCGCGGCCGACCCCATCCAGAAGACGTACGACGGATCGATGCCGAACAGGATGCCGCCCGTTGAGGCGCACAGCCCCCAGCCGAGACAGCCGAACATACGCGCCTTGCCGTACTCAAAAAAGCTGTTGCGGCTTACGCGCTCAATATAGGCCTCAATCGCCCCCGACCCCGCTGAGAAGACAAAGCCGATATACAACCCACCGCTCAGCGCCCCCAGCCAGATATTGGTTTTCAGCAGCGGGGCGAAGACGTACAGGAAGAACGGCGCGAACAGGAACAGCAGCACCGAGATGATCCAAAGCAGGTGTTTTTTCAGCCCCAGCTTGTCCGAAATGACCCCCAGCACCGGCTGGAAGGCAATGGCCGACAGCGAGATGCAGGAGAAAACAATCCCGGTATGGGTTTTGTTCAGGCCGATGATGTCCGACAGCCAGATCGGCAGGAACGGAAAGCAGGTGGCCATGATGAAGAAGTAGAGAAAGAAGAACAGCCCGAAGATCCAGAAATTAGGGTTGTCTTTGTGGGTACAGGTTGTTGTGTTCATTATTTTTATCCTCAACGGAGGGCCGGTTGCCCGGCCCGTCACCCTTACACGCGTTCCACACCAATCAGAATGGCGGTTTCCGGATCCAGAATCGGCAGCGCAATACCCGCCTGCATCAGCCACTCGCCGCTCACCGTTTGCGGCGCTTCCATCCACGAAGGCAGCTTGCGCATGGTGTGCCCGCCCTCGCCCGTAATCTGGATGTTCGGGTGATCGAGCAGCGTGATGCGGTACAGCGCGCTGGCGTCTAACCCCGGCATGCGCAGCGGCATCATCAGGGTGTAATCCGGCATCGCGAGCTGGCTGACCAAAAACAGCCCCTGCGTCTTATCTTCACTCACTATACCCTGCGCCAGGGTGGTGGCGTCCGGCATATCCACGCGCCACTGGGTGCCGTGATGAATGACCTCTCGCCACCGCTTGTGCAGCGCGGCGTAATGGCGATAGCCTTCACGCTCCTGCGCATCGACGGTGAGCGGATCCAGCTCCAGCCCCATGTGACCAAACAGCGCTGTTAGCCCGCGGAACTGAATGCTGTGCTGGCGGAAGGTGGCGTGACATTTATGATGACCGATATGCGCCCCCATCACCTCCGGCGGGAAGAAGTAGCTCATGCCGCGCTGGATAGTGTTGCGCTCCAGCGCGTCGTTGTTATCGGACGCCCAGAAGCGGTGGCTGCGGGTCAGCACTTCGTAATCAATACGCCCGCCACCCGACGAGCAGGATTCAAACTCAATGTGCGGGAAGCGCTCGCCCAGCACGTCCAGCAGGCGGTAAAACTGGCGCGTCTGGGCGTCGGCGGCGGCTTTGCCCTTGTGCCCTGGCTGCACCAGCTCGCGGTTCATATCCCATTTCACGTAGTCGACCGCGTGTTCGCCCAGCAGCCAGCTCATGCGTTCGACCAGATATTCAAAGGCCTGCGGAATATTGAGATTGAGCACCAGCTGGTGTCGCCCGGTCGCCTGGGCGTAGCCCGGCAGCGCCAGCACCCAGTCAGGGTGCGCGCGATACAGATCGGAATCCGGATTAATCATCTCCGGCTCAACCCAGATACCAAACTCCATGCCGAGCTGTTTAACGTGATCGATTACCGGCTTTAGGCCGTTCGGGTATTTTTTCTCGTCCAGATACCAGTCGCCCAGCGCGGCGTGGTCGTCGTTGCGGCCTTTGAACCAGCCGTCGTCAATGATAAAGCGCTCGACACCCAGCGCTGCGGCCTCGTCGGCCATGCGCATGATGTAGTCCGGGTCGTGGTTGAAGTAGATCCCCTCCCAGGTGTTGAGGTGTACCGGGCGCGGTTTATCTTCCGGGAAGCGGATAACATTGTCGCGCAGGTAGCGGTGGAACTGCTGGCTCATGCCGTTCAGCCCGTGCGGGGAGTGGCTGGCATACAGGCGCGGCGTCCAGAGCGTTTCCCCCTCTTCAATCGCCATTTCACCCGGCAGGTAGAGCGCTTCGGCCTGCATATAGCGGCGGCCATCGGTTTTCGCCTCTGCGCGCAAGCGGTGGTTACCACTCCAGCCCAGATGTATACCCCAGACGTTGCCGTGCATTTCACTGAATGACGGCGTACCTGAAATCAGCGCCGGGAAATGTTCATGGGAGGTTTTACCCCGACGGTTTTCAATCACAAAGCTGTCATGTTCAAGCATCACGCGGTGCGGCTGAAACTCCCTGATCCAGCGTCCGTGGAAGGCCATCACCTCCTGCGCGCGTTCGGCCACCGGCAGCGTCACGGCAAAGCGATCCACCTGCCACGCCTGCGTTTTCAGGTTGGTTAACCCATGACGCACCACCAGTACGCCGCTGGCATCCAGCGTTATTTCACTGGTCAGACGCAGGCCTGCATGCTCGTCTTCAGCAGTGATTGTCAGGGCGTTTAACGCCTGCTGCACCTGCGTGGTTTTAAATACCGGCGATCCGTCCAGCCCCTGGCGGTGCCCCTCGATGCCCGGCGAGCCAAACAGCCCATGCCCCAGCTCTGCCATCAGCGTGACGGGGGAGTCGACGTCCAGCCTGCCATTAGCAACCGGGCGCGCAATACTCAGCACATCCTGCGGCGAAAAGTGCTGAAGGTGTGCCCCCCAGTAGAGAATTTCGGCGAACGGGTGGGTTTTTACCACCACGTCAACCGTATTGCTTTCAAGTCGAAAAATGGAATCTTGCATCAGACATCTCCTGTCATCGGGATGTCCTGAGTGTTGATCCGAAACGTTTCGGATACAAACCAAAACGTTTCGGATCTGTGATCGGGTTTGGAATTTTTGGTGTAATCAGGCAGTCTGGCCTGGGGAGAATTCTGGCTGCCAGAGCACCTGAAGGGTGTCAATGTCGTCGCCATTAATCAGCTGGCGCACCATATCGGCAATCTGTTTCCCGACACCCTGACGGGTAGACTGGATCACCGCCGCGACGTCGATATCGACAATGCTGTCCTGCGGTAAGCCGTCATAGACCACCAGCGAAACGGCATTTTCACCGGTTAAGCGCCCCATCTGCGCCAGGGCCATCGCTGCGCCGTCGCCGTGGGTGTTGCAGTCAGTAATGATGGCCGTGGGCGGCTGCGGCAGGGAGAGAAGTTCTTGCGTGGTGGCATACCCCACGCGACGCGAAGGGGGCATGGCGCGCAGCCATTCGCTGGAAAGTCCGGCTTCCCGCAGCGCGTCCAGGTAGCCCTGGCGGCGCTGGGTGATGAATGCCTGGTTGTTGCTTTCGCCCAGCAGCGCAATGCGCTGATGGCCTTTCTCGATCAGCCAGCGGGTGGCCTGATATGTGCCGGCATAGTTGTCGAAATCGAACCACGCGTACGGCTGCGGGAGCTGGCTGCGGCCGAGCGCCAGGAACGGGAACCCGGCGGCCTGTAGCTGCTCAAGACGCGGATCGTGATCCAGCGTATGCGCCACAATCAGCGCATCCACGCGTCGGCTCTGCACCATGCGCATATAGCTGTGTTTGTCCGCCAGATCGTCGTCAGCGATGAGCAGCAGGTCAATCTCATGTCGCGCCAGTTCGTGGCTAATTTCGCCGACCATGTCCATAAAAACGCTGTTATTGAGCGGAACAGGATGCACCGGAAACACCAGCCCGACGGCGTCGATTTTGCCCATCTTCAGGCGACGGGCAAAGGTATTTGGTCGGTAGCCACGGCGCTGGGCCTCCGCTTCCACGCGGGCGCGCGTCTCAGCAGAAACGTCGTCATACCCGTTGAGGGCGCGGCTGACGGTGGTAACAGACAGCCCCAGTTCTTTGGCAATGGCTTTAAGCGACATGATTTTCCGTATCTTCGTTAGTTTTGTTCCGCCACCAGCAGCGCGTGCGTATCCGGCTCCAGCGCCTTAAAGATATGCGGCTGGTCAGCGGGGTAGCAAATGTAATCTCCCGGGCCGAGCTCTTCCGCCGCGTCGATCAGACCGACCATCGCCCGCCCCTGGGTCACGATAATATGCTCAACCGACCCAGGCGGATGGGGCTGGGAAATACGGTCTGCCCCCGGCTGAGTCAGCAGCAGATAGATATCCCGACGCGCCCCCGGCGGACACGCCGCGAGCAAAATCGCCTCGTAGTTCGCCTGCCCGGCAACCACTTTTGTGCCCTCGCCGCGGCGGATCACCTGCGTGACGGGTTGCTGCGGCTCCAGTAACCGAGCAAACGGAATATCCAGCGCCACGCAAAGCGACCACAGCGTTTCCAGGCTAGGATTGCCGTTGCCAGACTCCAGTTGAGAAAGCGTGGATTTGGCGATCCCGGCACGGCGGGCAATTTCCGCCAGTGAGAGCCCGGTTCGCAGGCGCTCTCGCACCAGGCTTTTGGCGATCACGCTGATTGGCTGCGTCATAATAACGGCCTCTTTCTCTCTATAACGAACGAATCGTTCGTCTTGTAAAACGTTTCTGATGCGTTCATTATAATGGAAATACGTTCGATATGGCTAAAATGGTATGAAGAATCACCTCTCTTGCCTGAAAGGCGACACGATAAAAGCGATCGTCCTGGTCTGCCTCGCGGTGGGCGTGGTCGGCATGTCTTATGGCTCACTGGCGATGGCCTACGGTTTCCCGCTGTGGGTGCCGTTTGTCCTCTCCCTCACGGTGCTGGCAGGCGCATCCGAGTTTATGTTTATCGGCATCGTGGCGAGCGGCGGCAATCCGCTGGCAGCGGCAGCGGCCGGTTTACTGGTTAACGCGCGCCATGTGCCGTTCGGCGTTACGGTGCGTGAACTGGTGGGCAAGCGCGGCCTGAGCTTTCTGGGCTGTCATATCATGAATGATGAAAGTGTGGTGTTCGGCCTGTCGCAAAAAACCGCCGAGCAGCGTAAAGCGGCCTACTGGCTGTGCGGCCTGGGCGTGGCAATCATCTGGCCGCTGGGGGCGGTGCTGGGCGCGATGGTCGGCAAGCTGCTGCCGGACCCGGAAACCATCGGTCTGGACGCGGTGTTCCCGGCGATCCTGCTGGCGTTAGTGGTGCCGGCATTTAAAAACCGTACCACGCTGATCCGCGCCTGTAGCGGCGCAGTGTTGTCGCTGGCCGCCGTACCGTTTGCGCCGGTTGGCCTGCCGGTGCTGCTCTCTTTGCTCGGCCTTGCCGCGAGGAAAAAATAATGGAAAACATGACGGTCTTTATTCTCGGCATCGCCATTCTTTCTGCCGGAACCTATCTGATGCGTCTCGGCGGGGCGAAACTCGGTAGCCGGCTGGCGCTTTCTGAACGGTCGCAGGCGCTGCTTTCAGACGCGGCAACCGTTTTGTTGTTCTCCGTCGCGCTGGCAACAACGTTTTATGAAGGGGACCATTTTGCCGGGATGGCGCGCGTACTGGGGGTGGGGTTCGCGGTGTTTCTGGCCTGGCGCAAAATGCCGTTAATTGTGGTGATCGTCGCGGCGGCGGTGGTGACGGCGCTGCTGCGTCTGGCGGGGATCCACTAGAAAATATGCCCGACATAACAGGTCGGCCGGGCATAAC
Source organism: Enterobacter cloacae complex sp. P18RS (assembly GCF_014982105.1). Classification (NCBI taxonomy): domain Bacteria; kingdom Pseudomonadati; phylum Pseudomonadota; class Gammaproteobacteria; order Enterobacterales; family Enterobacteriaceae; genus Enterobacter; species Enterobacter cloacae complex sp. P18RS. The sequence continues at coordinate 69,974 of NZ_JADCKV010000009.1, forward strand.
AGAGATTATCGCGCAGGAAGCGTATCAACATTGAGCGTCAGCGTTTCTTCAAAATCCGTTGTGTTAGTAACGCTAAATGCCTTGTCTGAAAGGTAGGTCGTGATCATCATGGTGGCGACAAACTGCTCGCCCGCCACTTCCGTGCCGTTAACCGCAGCCAGCGCTTTTTCCGGCTTCAGCGTCACCTGAGAAGCGCCTCCCTGAACGGCTACCGCGCCAATATCGACCGCGGCCAGCTGCACGGGGTTCCCGTCCACCCGCCCATCTTTGAATTCGATTTTCATCGCGCCGCTGTCCGTAAAACGATACGCCAGGTTCTGTCGGGCAATCCCGTCTACGGAGATGCGCATTTTGCGCACATCCGGACACAGCACCGAAACCTGAACTTCACGCATCACAGAAGCATAACCGTTGTACACTTTGCCAATATGTTCAGCGGACGTTTGCCGCATATCCTCTTTACGGTAGCGCCCGTAATCGACTTTCTTCACCGCCGACATCATTTCACAGGCGCCGTCATCGGCCTGCGCCATTCCCGAAAGTCCCGCTGCGCCGCAGAGCAGCATAAGCATCAGCGCGTATTGACGAACGTTATTCAGAGACATTTCCCTGTCACCTCTTCATAGAATTTATTCGGTTCTGCCTCCGGCAGGGTGTACGTCAGCCTGCAACGCCCTTCATCCAGCTTCGCATACAGCTGCTGGCTGGCAGAGATATCGTTCAGGAAGATCACGCCGTCTTCTGGCGCACTCGTAACATACTCCCCTGCCGCGTCCACAATCGAGACACCTTCCGGCAGCGGCGTACCGTCCGCACGGCGTATACTGAGCAGCACGCGGCGCTGGCTTAACGTCGCAAACTCCCACTTCGCCACAGCGCCGTGAGACGCTTTGATCGCTGTTCTGCCATTTCTTACGTCCAGATTGCCTGGCAGGCTTTCCGTGTTGATCTCAATCGTGCTTTCACGGAACGGCGGCAGCGCAGGAATAATCGCCTGGCCCCATTTATCGGTCCATACCGCGCCGCGCGGGGTACCTATCTCGATGCCAGCCACCGGTTTATCCAGTCTGGCAATGGCGTACGTATCGGTCACGCGGTAAGGCGAGAAGGTCACCCCGTCGCTGTGGGCGACAATCCCGCCGCTTAATGCTGCTGAGTAGTTGGTATTGCTGTCGTTATCTCCTCCTGCCGCCAGCGCCAGGTTGGTGTAATGCAGATTACTGTTCAGCGAGCTGTCCCAGCTGGTGGTGTTCTCTTCCTGGTCCTGAGTGACCCCCACCGTGTACTGGTTCTCAGCGTTGAGCGAGCCCATCGCCCGCGTGCCGTAAGAACGCTTACCTTCGCTCTCGCGATACCAGGAGCTGGTTGTCACGCCTGAGCGTCCCAGCGGGATCGACACGTTTACGTAAAACTGATCGTTGTCGCTGCTGTCGTGCCGGCTGACATCCGACTCCCAGTTCACGCTCACGTTGAAGTATTTAAAAGTCTGTGACCACGACGAGATAAACCGGCGACTGTCATAGTCGCTGTTCCAGCTCTCGTTGCGATAATAGCTGAGGGAAAAGCGGCCCAGCGTGGTACTCGACCAGTTGATACCGACGCTGGTGTCGTATTTGGTTTGCGACATATCGTCATCGTCGCCGTAAAGTTCCGCCATCTCGCGATAGTCCGGTGTGCCATAGCTACCGCCCAGCGAAAGCCCAATGCCCCACGGCAGGGAGTAACCCAGATCCAGCGTCGTTTTGTTGCCGTCAGTTTGCGTCTGGTTGTCTATTGACGCCAGAAAACCCAACGAGGCATACAGGTTCTGCATCGGTATGGTATCGAGGTTGCCGGAGAAGCCATAATAGTGGTTATCCGCCATCACCATACCGGCCAGGAAATTGACACGCTTATTGACAGACCAGCCGTTGTTGGCGGACACCACCCACGGATTTTCAAAGCGTGAGTCCATGTTTTCAACGCGGCCCATAGCCAGCGTAAAGCCCGGGGCACGGCCTATATGATTGCTGCGGAACGTACTTGCCGAGACAGTGAATCGGTTTTCGCTGCCGTCAGTCTCGGTGACCGTTACGTTCAGGTCGGTGTTGAGGTTCGCCAGCGGCACGTCATCCAGGTTGAACGGACCGGCAGGAACCAGCGTTGAGTAAATAAGCTGTCCGCCCTGGCGGATATCGACGCGCGCCTGCGGATTACGGGCAATACCGCTGACTTCGACGCCCGTCCCCACCTGAGGAGTGAGTGCGGTATCCGGCATCATCTGGACCCCGTAAATTCCCGGAATACTGAAGCGGCTGTTGGCGATGTTAATCTGGCCACCCTGCACCATCACGCCATAATCGGTAAAGGTACGCTGGGCATAGGTGTAGAGGGAGTCAACCTCAAAATCCTGATCGCTGCCGTCGCTAATGAACTGCGTGCTGCGCACAATCCAGTCTCCGGCATTAAAGCCCATTTCAAAGGTCGACTGGAAACGGTCAGCGTTCTCATCATCATAGTGATTATGGGTGCCAAACATGGAGTAATTCAGCATGGCTGCACGTCCGCCGCGCACCTCGGCGAACTGTCGGCCATAATCAGGGTCGATCGCTTCAGGTGGTACAACAACCGATATTTCATCAATATCCGGCGAAGTCTGAATCGTTGATCCGGACCAGTAGTGATAAATCTTCGGGCAGGTGCCTCTTTTCGTCTGTTTAATCAGGCCCGCGTTTTCCAGAAACGCTTTATCAATACAGGGCGTTCCTTCCTCATCAAATTTCACGGGCATAATATTGCGCTGCTTACCATTAATATTAACCGTCACATTATGGTAGCCAGGGGTAAAACGGGGAGTGAGGGAATAGTAATCCGCAATGGCCGGATCAAGCCCGTTATTTTTTAAAGCATCGCTGTCAAATATGGCTCGCGCCAGTTCCAGAGATTCATTCGCATTAGAGGAAATCTCAGCCCGAATATTAAATGCCAGCACGCTAAGGCAAAACACGAGCATTCCCTTTTTACAGGAACCGTTTAACATAACTACTCCATGTTTGTTAAGTGATTTTATTGCTGAAGGTCGGCGATATAATTCCCTGCCTTATAGCCATAACGCGTTGCCGGATAGATTTCGATTTGTTTTTCGGATGCTGATATTTTGGCTGGGGCGCTGGCCATCATTTTTTCGCCAGGAAGAATGTAAGTCTTAGCTAATGTCGCGATCGTACCCGAGGCCATTAATTTCACCTTTTGCTCCAGTCGGACGACATAAGGCGTATTATTCTCAACCGTGACATTGCCATTTTTTATCTGCCAGGTGAGTGCCTTCCAGGGTTCAATATTTACCGCCAGGCCAGCCGGGTGAATAATGACGGGAAGGTTCTGGCTAAACACCACTTTAACTTTATTTTTTTCACGCTGAGGGATAGCGGTAAAAATGACACGCTTGAAATGTTCCACCTTCAGCGGCTCAGCGCTGCTTTTCAGCACAAAACGTACGCGCTGGGTTTTACCCGCATCTACGCGCACAACCGGCTGCGTGGCAAACAGGCCCGGCTTGGGGTCGTCCGGGAGATCAATAATTTTGGTGTACAGCAGCTGTGCTTCAGCATCCGTGTTTTTAACATCCATGCTGGCCCCCTGCTTGTCTTCATTGACAATAAGCAGCGAGGTATCCGGCACCATCCCGGCAGCCATACCGTTAAATGAGGCCAGCAGGCAGGCACAGATCAGCGTTCTCTTTAAAAGCAGCATAATATTAGTCCATTAATATTGGTAATGACACCCCGCCGGAGTGGGGTGTCAGGTATTTCATGATGCGTGGGTGCGATTACAGATAAACCAGCTCAACGTTGGTTAAGCCGTCCAGGGTGGCTTCATCCGTGATATTTAAATCATCGGTTGGGTTAATCATCGCGGCGACACCCACATTAAAGTTAACCTTGGTTTGTGCGACAGGCGTGCCGCCCAATGTGTCACTGAAGGAATATAATTCGCTTTTGTCTGTGTTTACTTTTAAATAGCGCTGTCCGCCTGTTGTTGCCCACGTTGTTCCGTTATCGCGCGATGCAGTAGGATACAGTTCATCGCCTGCGTCGTTCGTGACAGCGCCTTTCGTAAGCTGAATCCCTAATGAGTAGGCACCAATTTTCTTACCATTGTACATACCCAGCCCGGCGGTTTGGTACGCCTCTCTCCCAAATTCCGTATCAATAAAACTGGTCGGCAAAACTTGAGTTGGTCCTGAGTCTGCATGGGCATCATTAAACGTTACTGCAATGCGGGTGGCCTCTTCACAGGTAATGGAAACAGGAATAATTTTAACATCCGCCAATGGTGTAGCCGAAGTGGAATTCAGTGAAGACGCACTTATCGTGCCATAATCGGCAATACCACCACCGCTAATAAATGTAGGCGTACAGGAAGAGGGGACGATTTTACCCGTCACCTGAATATCAACACTGGAAGCTGCCAGAGCAGAGGACGCCACGACAGCCAGCGCGGACGCCAGCATTCCTTTTTTAAACATCGCGTTCATTTAATTTCCTTATAAAAGTGAAATACAAAATATGCCAAATAATTAATATTTGGCCTAAGGGGGTACTACTAAACATTGTTTTAGAAAGTAGCATTACAGATAGCTCAGATCAATAACCCCAAAACGTTTTAGGATTAGAGCCTGAGGAATTCCTTAAATCTCAAGATCAATAATAAATATTTTATATATGAAACTTAAAATAACCGAATGCAACCGCCAAAAACATTCATTGAATAAATACAAGGAATCAACTGGCCAGACCATTTACTTGATATACTTATGGGATTGTTGTTTTTTAAACAAAAGTCACATTAAAAAGCGGATTATTACTTATTTTATTTAGTTAATAAGGTTTATCCAGGAGGATATGACTGTTTTGGGAGGAGTCAAAAGAAAATTAAGCAGAAGGAAGAAGAATGAAACCTGTCCCTGCTCCGAAAAGCAAGGGACAGCGGCTATATGACTTATTTGTTCAGTTCAGCGGTCATGTGTACGCGGTTACCGGTGAATGCCTGGGTAATTTTGTAGGATGACGCGCCCGCTTCCTGAGCCTGTGCGGCGATTTTAGCTTCTGCACCATCCAGCGTAGAGGCGGATGCAGTCACAGTCTGCGCAGCGAAAGAACCGAAAGAAGTAGCCAGAGCGATTAAAGCGACAAAAGTTTTGATGCTTTTCATGAGATAAACCTTTTCGTTAAGTTGTTTAGATAAGGCACCGTGCCTTGATGAGACAAATACTAGCCCTCATCATGAACAACTAAAAGCGGAAGGTTTTGCTATACTCATTCAAAATTACTGATTAACAATTAATCGCTGCGGATGGGTGTAAATTGTCGCCCTGCCCGGCTTGCAGAACCCCACCAGCGTCAGGTTGCAGCGCTCTGCCACTTCGACCGCCAGCGTTGTCGCAGCCGACACCGCAAACAGGATCTCCACGCCGCACATGGCCGCTTTCTGCACCATTTCATAGCTGGCGCGGCTGGAAACGAGCGCGGCCCCTTGCTGCCAGACGGCATCTTCACGCGCGCGACGGCCCAGCAGTTTATCCAGCGCCACATGGCGGCCCACATCTTCATGACCTCCGACGATCTCGCCCGACGGGAGCAACCACGCCGCAGCATGTGTACAGCCGCTCAGCTGACCTATGGGCTGGACATCATTGAGGTGCTCCAGGGCTTTGTCGAGGTTACCGAGGTTGAAAGTCTGGGTAAACGGCAGCGGCGCGACGGGCTTACCGATATCGTTAAGCTGTTCAACGCCACACACGCCGCAGCCGGTGCGTCCGGCCAGCGCCCGGCGGCGCTCTTTCAGCCCCATAAAGCGACGACTGGAGAGTTCGATTTGTACTTCAAGGCCATTACAGGCCTGAACCACATCCATACCGTAGATCTCCTGCGGATGCGCAATGATGCCTTCCGAGAGGGAAAAACCTATGGCGAACAGTTCCAGATCTTTCGGCGAAGCCATCATCACCACATGCGAAATCCCGTTGTAAACCAGGGCAACGGGGACCTCTTCCGCCAGAAAATCCGGCGTGGCATGTGAAATGTGAGGCGGTCTGTGTACCGACAGTTCCACAATGCCCGCAGGCATTGGCGACACGTGGGCAGCACGGTTTTGTTTAGACACAACGGTATTCCTGAACAACCACGGAAGTGAGCCTGCTATTGCAACACAAACGGCAGGCCTTACGCATAGTATGGATCAACTTTTCAGCAACCATTCTCCTACTCAATACGGAGGGGTGCAACCGATCAGCTGCTACACCTCTTTAACATGCACAGGATAAAATGTGATTGATATCACATTTTATAATCAATGCCGTGATAATACGTTCACTTTGTTTTAACCCCGTTAGAACAGGCGTACCGACATTGTGGTATTCTGAGCTTATCCCTCGGAGAAATGAGGGATTAATGCAAATTTTTCTCCTTTGCGGTTAATTCTCAACCGCAAAGTAAAACTACATAGCAATGTCGTAATGAACCAAGGAGTGACCCATGCAGGTCAGCAGAAGGCAGTTCTTTAAGATCTGCGCTGGCGGTATGGCAGGCACCACGGCGGCGGCACTGGGCTTTGCGCCCGGTGTAGCGCTGGCGGAAACACGGCAGTATAAACTGCTGCGCACCCGCGAAACCCGTAACACCTGTACGTACTGCTCCGTCGGCTGTGGGCTGTTAATGTATAGCCTCGGCGACGGTGCGAAAAACGCCAAAGCATCCATTTTCCACATCGAAGGCGATCCGGATCACCCGGTCAACCGTGGTGCGCTGTGTCCGAAAGGGGCCGGTCTGGTAGATTTTATCCACTCCGAAAGCCGCCTGAAGTTTCCTGAGTATCGCGCTCCCGGCTCTGACAAATGGCAGCAAATCAGCTGGGAGGAAGCGTTCGATCGCATCGCTAAGCTGATGAAAGAAGACCGCGATGCCAACTTTATCGCGAAGAATGCCGAAGGCACCACCGTTAACCGCTGGCTCTCCACCGGCATGCTGTGTGCTTCTGCGTCCAGTAACGAAACCGGCTATTTAACCCAGAAATTTACGCGCGCACTCGGTATGCTCGCGGTCGACAACCAGGCGCGTGTCTGACACGGACCAACGGTAGCAAGTCTTGCTCCAACATTTGGTCGCGGTGCGATGACCAACCACTGGGTCGACATCAAAAACGCCAACCTCATTGTGGTGATGGGCGGTAACGCCGCTGAAGCGCACCCTGTCGGGTTCCGCTGGGCGATGGAAGCCAAAATCCACAACGGCGCGAAGCTGATTGTGATCGATCCCCGCTTTACGCGTACAGCGTCAGTGGCGGATTTCTACACCCCTATTCGTTCAGGTACTGACATCACTTTCCTGTCAGGCGTATTGCTGTACCTGATGACCAACGAAAAATATAACCGCGAGTACACCGAAGCCTATACCAACGCCAGCCTGATCGTGCGTGAGGATTACCACTTCGAAGATGGCCTGTTCAGCGGTTATGACGCCGAAAAACGCAAATACGACAAAACCAGCTGGAACTACGAGCTGGACGAAAACGGCTTTGCGAAGCGCGACACCACCCTGCAACACCCTCGCTGCGTGTGGAACCTGCTGAAAGAGCACGTTTCCCGCTACACGCCGGAGGTTGTCGAAAACATCTGTGGGACGCCGAAAGCGGATTTCCTGAAGGTGTGCGAGCTGATAGCGGAAACCAGCGCGAAAGATAAAACCGCGTCGTTCCTGTATGCGCTCGGCTGGACGCAGCACTCCATCGGCGCGCAGAACATCCGCACCATGGCGATGGTTCAGCTGCTCCTCGGCAACATGGGGATGGCAGGCGGCGGTGTGAACGCCCTGCGCGGTCACTCCAACATTCAGGGTCTGACCGACCTCGGCCTGCTGTCTCAGAGCCTGACGGGTTACATGAACCTGCCGAGCGAGAAACAGACCGACCTGCAAACCTACCTGACGGCCAGCACGCCAAAACCGCTGCTCGAAGGCCAGGTGAACTACTGGGGCAACTATCCGAAGTTCTTCGTCTCGCTGATGAAAGCCTTCTACGGCGACAAGGCGACGGCAGAAAACAGCTGGGGCTTTGACTGGCTGCCGAAGTGGGACAAAGGTTACGACGTACTTCAGTACTTCGAAATGATGCACCAGGGCCAGGTCAACGGCTATATCTGCCAGGGCTTTAACCCGGTGGCGTCGTTCCCGAACAAGAACAAGGTTGTCGAGTCTCTGTCGAAGCTGAAGTTCCTGGTGACGATTGACCCGCTCAATACCGAAACGTCGACGTTCTGGCAGAACCACGGTGAGTCGAACGATGTCGATCCGTCGAAGATTCAGACCGAAGTGTTCCGTCTGCCGTCTACCTGCTTCGCGGAAGAGAACGGGTCTATCGTCAACTCCGGCCGCTGGTTGCAGTGGCACTGGAAAGGCGCGGATGCCCCGGGCATCGCCTTGAACGACGGCGAGATCCTGGCCGGTATCTTCTTACGTCTGCGTAAAATGTACGCGGCTGAAGGCGGCGCAACGCCTGAGCCGGTGCTGAACATGACCTGGAACTACTCGACGCCAGAGAATCCGTCTCCGGAAGAAGTGGCGATGGAGAGCAACGGTAAGGCGCTGGCGGACGTTATCGACCCGGCGACCGGTGCGGTGCTGGCGAAGAAAGGCGATCAGCTCAGCACCTTTGCGCACCTGCGCGATGACGGTACGACCTCCAGCGGCTGCTGGATCTTTGCCGGTAGCTGGACGCCAAAAGGCAACCAGATGGCCAACCGCGATAACGCCGACCCGTCGGGCCTCGGCAATACGCTGGGCTGGGCATGGGCATGGCCGCTTAACCGCCGCATCCTCTATAACCGCGCCTCTGCTGACCCGCAAGGCAACCCGTGGGATCCGAAGCGTCAGCTACTGAAGTGGGACGGCGCGAAATGGGGCGGCGTGGATATTCCGGACTACAGCACTGCCGCACCGGGCAGCGATGTCGGGCCGTTTATCATGCAGCCTGAAGGGATGGGGCGCCTGTTTGCTATCGATAAGATGGCGGAAGGTCCGTTCCCGGAACACTACGAGCCGTTTGAGACGCCGCTGGGTACTAACCCGCTGCACCCGAACGTGGTCTCTAACCCGGCAGCCCGCATCTTCAAAGGCGATTTTGAAGCGCTGGGTAAAAAGGACAAGTTCCCTTATGTCGGCACCACTTACCGTCTGACCGAGCACTTCCACTACTGGACCAAGCACGCGCTGCTGAATGCCATCGCGCAGCCGGAGCAGTTTGTGGAGATCGGCGAGAAGCTGGCGAACAAACTCGGCATTGCCCATGGCGATACCGTGAAGGTCTCCTCTAACCGCGGCTACATCAAAGCCAAGGCGGTGGTGACCAAGCGTATTCGCACGCTGAACGTTCACGGTCAGCAGGTGGATACCATCGGCATCCCAATTCACTGGGGTTATGAGGGCGTGGCGAAGAAAGGGTTCATTGCGAACACCCTGACGCCGTTCGTCGGTGATGCGAACACGCAGACGCCGGAGTTTAAGGCCTTCCTCGTGAACGTGGAAAAGGTGTAACGGAGACGACTTATGGCTTATCAATCTCAAGACATTATCCGTCGTTCCGCGACTAACGGTTTCACGCCCGCGCCTCAGGCGCGGGACCACCAGCAGGAAGTGGCGAAGCTTATCGACGTGACCACCTGTATCGGCTGTAAAGCCTGTCAGGTGGCCTGTTCAGAGTGGAACGACATCCGTGACGAAGTGGGTCACAACGTCGGGGTGTACGACAACCCGGCGGACCTGACCGCCAAGTCCTGGACGGTAATGCGTTTCTCGGAAGTGGAGCAGAACGACAAACTGGAATGGCTTATCCGCAAAGATGGCTGTATGCACTGTGCGGATCCGGGCTGCCTGAAGGCGTGTCCGTCAGAAGGGGCTATCATTCAGTATGCCAACGGCATCGTCGACTTCCAGTCCGAGCAGTGTATTGGCTGCGGCTATTGCATCGCGGGTTGTCCGTTTGACGTGCCGCGCCTGAACCCGGAAGACAACCGCGTCTACAAATGTACGCTGTGCGTTGACCGCGTAAATGTCGGCCAGGAGCCAGCGTGCGTGAAGACCTGTCCAACTGGCGCTATCCACTTTGGCTCCAAAGAGGATATGAAAACGCTGGCGGCAGAGCGCGTGGGCGAGCTGAAAACTCGTGGTTACGATAACGCGGGCCTGTACGATCCGGCCGGGGTTGGCGGTACGCACGTGATGTACGTGCTGCACCACGCCGACAAGCCGAACCTGTATCACGGCCTGCCGGAGAACCCGGAAATCAGCGCGACCGTGAAGTTCTGGAAAGGCATCTGGAAACCGCTGGCCGCGGTCGGTTTTGCGGCCACCTTCGCAGCGAGCATCTTCCACTACGTCGGCGTTGGTCCGAACCGTGCGGAAGAGGAAGACGACAACCTGCATGAAGAGAAAGACGAGGTGCGCAAATGAGAAAACGTGACACCATCGTGCGCTACACCGCGCCGGAACGCATCAACCACTGGGTCACCGCCTTCTGCTTCATGCTGGCGGCGATAAGCGGGCTGGGGTTCTTCTTCCCGTCCTTCAACTGGCTGATGCAGATCATGGGGACACCACAGCTGGCGCGTATACTGCACCCGTTTGTGGGCGTCATCATGTTCGCGTCGTTCATCATCATGTTTTTCCGTTACTGGCACCATAACCTAATCAATCGGGATGATATCTTTTGGGCGAAGAATATTCGTAAGATCGTCGTCAACGAGGAAGTGGGTGATACCGGGCGTTATAACTTCGGCCAGAAATGCGTATTCTGGGCGGCGATTATCTTCCTGGTCCTGTTGCTGGTGAGCGGCGTGATCATCTGGCGTCCGTACTTTGCGCCTGCTTTCTCAATCCCGGTGATCCGATTCGCGCTGATGCTGCATTCATTTGCCGCAGTGGCGTTAATTGTGGTTATCATGGTGCATATTTACGCCGCCCTCTGGGTGAAAGGCACCATTACCGCGATGGTGGAAGGCTGGGTCACCAAAACGTGGGCGAAGAAACATCACCCGCGCTGGTACCGAGAAGTCCGCCAGAAACAGGAAAAGTCATCTGAATGAGTATTCGCATAATCCCGCAAGATGAGCTGGGGTCGAGCGAGAAACGTACGGCGGAGTATATTCCGCCGTTGTTATTCCCCAGACTCAAGAACCTCTACAACCGCCGCGCAGAGCGTCTGCGCGAGCTGGCAGAGAACAACCCGCTGGGCGATTTTCTGCGTTTTGCCGCGCTGGTCGCCCATGCGCAGGAAGTGGTGCTGTACGACCATCCGCTGCAAATGGACCTGACCGCACGCATCAAAGAAGCCAATGAGCATGGCAAACCGCCGCTGGATATTCACGTCCTGCCGCGCGACAAGCACTGGCATAAGCTGCTGCATTCCCTGATCGCCGAGCTGAAGCCCGAGATGAGCGGCACGGCGCTGGCAGTCATTGAGAACCTGGAAAAAGCCTCCGATCAGGAGCTGGAAGAGATGGCGAGCGCGCTGTTTGCTTCCGACTTCTCACTGGTGAGCAGCGATAAAGCGCCGTTCATCTGGGCTGCGCTGTCTCTCTACTGGGCGCAAATGGCGAGCCTGATTCCAGGTAAAGCCCGCGCCGAATACGGCGAAGCGCGCCAGTTCTGCCCGGTGTGTGGTTCAATGCCGGTCTCCAGCATGGTGCAAATCGGCACCACTCAGGGGCTGCGCTACCTGCACTGCAACCTGTGTGAAACCGAGTGGCACGTGGTGCGCATCAAGTGCAGCAACTGCGAACAGACCCGCGATCTGAACTACTGGTCGCTGGAAAATGAAGACGCGGCGGTGAAAGCGGAGAGCTGCGGCGACTGCGGGACCTACCTGAAGATTCTGTATCAGGAAAAAGACCCGAAAGTCGAAGCCGTGGCCGACGATCTCGCCTCGCTGATTCTGGACGCGAAGATGGAGCAGGAGGGCTTTGCCCGCAGCTCGATCAACCCGTTCCTGTTCCCGGGTGAAGGGGAGTAATCTCCAGTGAGAGTGCCGGGCGGCGCGAGCTTGCCCGGCCTACACCTGGTAAGGCGTAAGGACCTCGTCAATACCCGCAAAATCTTTCGTGTTGCGAGAAATCAACGGACATTTTCTGCTCTGCGCTATGGCCAGAATGATAGCATCAGGCAGTTTCATTCCATGCTTCTCACGTAGTAAAACGCTTCTTTCCGCAATATCCCGAGACACATCAATAATTTCAAAAGCGCCCATAACGGCTGCCGTTTTCGCTTCATGACCATGCCTGCGAGCGCCCACCATTACTTCCATCCAGGTAATTAAGCTGATGGCACGATGCGACGCGGTATGCTCAATCGCATCCGCAGCTTCAATACGGTTGTTGAAGAGATCAATGAGAATATTGGTATCAAACACTGCCATGTGCTCCATGATTACCACTCCTCACGCAGCTTGCGTTCATACTCAAGCCCGTCCTCTTTTCTGTCTCCCCACAGACCAAGCGCATTTCGGATAACAGAAGAACTCTGCTGGTCGAGATACAGTTCTATCGCTTCCCGAAGCAGTTCAGCACGTGGTTGATTTCGCAATTGCTTGAGATTATCCAAACGTTGAATCACGTCATCAGACAAATCGATAAGTATTCTGCCCATATCAAGTTCCGCCAAAACGCTCATATATCACCTTAGTATATCATCTTTGGTTAATTTTCAGGCAAAATACTCTTTATCAATTTAGGGTGAAAGGACGTTTTTTAGGGAATGATCGATTTTGCGAGCCGCTTTCCACAATATGCACCTCTCAATATTTCTCTGTTTTCATCTGCTGTAAACCAGGCTATAAACTGTATAAAAACACAGTAAAAGGACGTAATCATGGCACTGGAAAAGGGTATTGATAAGCTGGTACAGGAGTTTATTGCCGCAGGACGACCTTCCTCGCGAAAGCAGAGTATTGATGACCGGAGAAGCGGATATGTCGCCAGCACAGCGCTAGCCGGGGAAACAGAAACGCGTGTCCAGGTTGTAACGCTTGTTCTTGAGGATATGACCTTTCGGGTATTTTCGCCTTTCAATGCCCCTGAAACGTTATCTTGTGCCCTCTACTATCATGGCGGTTGTTTTGTCAGCGGTGGGTTTGAAACCCATGATAATCAGCTTCGCCAACTGGCGTTTTACGGTAACTGCCGGGTCATTGCGGTTCAGTACAGACTCGCACCCGAGAATACTTTCCCCGCTGCGCATGACGATGCAGAGAGAGCGGCAGATCTTGTCTGGCAAAATGCAGAACAATTAGGTGTGGATAAAAACCGGATTACACTTTGTGGAGACAGCGCGGGAGGTCATCTTGCGCTGGTAACGTCATTGCGGCTTAAGGCCAAAGGTCTCTGGGATCCCGCGCAGCTCATTCTTATCTACCCCATGCTCGACGCTACGGCCAGTTTTGAAAGCTATACCCTCAATGGCATGGATTACGTGATTACTCGCGATACCCTTTTGAGCGGCTATGAAATGTATCTGGCTGGAGCCGACCGTCAACATCCTGAAGTCAGCCCACTGTGGCGCAACGACTTTAGCGGTCTGCCGAAGGTCCATATTGTTACCGCGGAATATGATCCGTTACGCGACGAAGGCGAGGCGCTTTATCAGCGCCTCACGGAGCAAGGCGTGAAGTGTACCGCTCAACGATGGCGGGGTGTAATACACGGCTTCTTCCAGTTGGGTGGAATTAGCCAGTCAGCGCGAGACGTTATGCGAGATATTGCCTGGCGCATTAACCATGCCGGGCGAGAGTGAGAAGGAGACTACTCCTCCTCGTTCCCGCCCTCTTCATACGCGCCATACGGCTTCGCAGGCAGAACGATATAGGTGCCTTCAAACACCGCGCCTGGCGTTTCATCGCCGAACAGCTCCACCTGCATCTGTACGCGTGCTTTACGTCCACGCGCCAGACGGTCGAGATCGCCGCCCAGTGCGCCCAGGTCAGCAACCGCGCTCGGCTTGCCGCTGATCGGGGCGCTGTAGCGGATATGGGCATCGGCCAGAATAATGGTGCCGCCGAGATGACGTTCGCGCAGCATCAGCCAGATCAGTCCCCAGCCGGTGAGCGTGGCAAGTGAAAACAGGCTGCCGGCAAACAGAGTATGGTGCGGGTTCTGGTTGCCGGTTTCCGGCATGGTGGTAATAAATTTTTGCCCGGTATATTGCTGAATACGCACACCCATTTTTTCACTGAGCGGAATGTGCTGATACCATGCCTGCTGGAGCTGCCCGCACCAGTCGGCGCGATGGAGAATATCGTCCAGCGTGGCGATGGGTTTGATCATCAAAAAGTGACGAATCGGCGTAGTTTGCGGGGCGGTGATTTCCCCCTGATTCACGAAACCAAGCTTGGCAAAGAACTCAACGGCATCTTCGCGGGCGCTACAGGTGACACGCTTGACCCCTTCCTGACGGGCAACGGATTCCAGCGTCATAGCCATCAGCGTTCCAAGGCCTTTGTCCTGCACGGAGGGATGAACGGCCATAAAGCGGATTGAAGCTTCGTTGTCGGCATTGATATACAGACGTCCCACGGCAACGAGGTTGCCCTCTTCATCAACCACCATCTGGTGGTGCGCCATCGCGTCCCAGGCGTCGCGTTCAGAGCCTTTAGGTTGATGCAGTGGCTTGCGCAGCATTTCCCAGCGGAAATGGTAATAAGCGTCTAATTCTTCTTCCGTTTGCGGTACTCGAAGGTGATACATAGCTGTACTCTCTCTTGTTACCCGCGGCCATGCCGCCAGTTGGCTCATACCTGGAGCCAGAATGTGACGGGGCCATCGTTCACCAGCGAAACCTGCATATCCGCAGCGAATCGTCCGGTTTGTGTATTCATGTCCTGTTGGCGACAGCGCTCAACAAAGTACTCGTAAAGGGCTTCTGCGCGATCCGGTGCCGCGCCCTTCGAAAAACTCGGGCGCATGCCGCGTTCGGTATCCGCGGCCAGCGTAAACTGGGAGACCACCAGCACGCTGCCGCCCGCCTGCTGAACGTTCAGGTTCATCTTGCCTTCCGCATCGCTGAAAATGCGGTAGCCCAGTACGCGCTCACACAAGCGGTTGGCTTTTTGTTCGTCGTCATCCTTTTCGACCCCCAGGAGCACCAAAAGTCCTGGGCCAATTTCACCCGTCACCTCATCCGCCACGGTGACGCTGGCACGGGTTACGCGCTGAATCAATGCAATCATGGTTGGTCTGCTTCTTGTTGTTTTTCAGCTTCTGCTGCTTTTTTGAGTTCGCGGTAGACCCCGAGAGTGACAGTTATTTCGGCGCCAAGCAAGACGATACACCACGTCCAGTAGACCCAGACAAACAAAATGGGGATCACCGCCAGCACGCCGTAAATCAGCTGATAAGAGGGGAACATGGTGATATAAAGCGCGAATCCTTTCTTGCCCAGCTCAAAGAGCAACGCCGCGACCAGCGCACCCACCACGGCATCCCGGTTGGGTACGCGCGTGGTTGGTACCACGCTGTAGAGCAGCCAGAACGAAAGCCACGATAAAATCAGCGGGAAGATACGCAGCACGTTATCGATCACGCTGTTTAAGTCGGTCGCCCAGCGCAGCGAAAGAAGGTAGGAACTGATCGCCAGGCTTGCCCCCGCTAGCAATGGGCCAAGGGTTAAAATCATCCAGTAGACGGCAAAGGAGTAAACCTTCGGGCGGACTTTTTTGCTCCGCCAGATGGTGTTGAGCGCACTGTCGATGGAGTACATCAGCAGCAGCGCGGTAACAATAAGCCCACATGCCCCCACCGCCGTCATCTTGCTGGAGTTAGCGACAAACTGTTCAATGTAGTTCTGGATCACATCGCCGGTGGCAGGAATAAAGTTCGCGAAAACAAAATGGCGAAGCTGCATGCTCACATCGGCAAACATCGGAAACGCCGAAAAAAGCGCAAAGATCACCGCCACCAGCGGCACCAGCGAGAGCAAGGACACGTAAGCGAGATTGCCCGCCAGCGTGGTCATGTTGTCCTCGTCAATGCGATGCCAGAGGAGTTTCAGCCACGCCCTCAGCGGGCGCGTGTGGTGATTGGCTTTTTGATGAACGGTTTTTAGCATAACTGCTTCGCAAAGTAGTTCGGTATCGTCTCTTTTCCGGTCACCAGAATGGAGGTGATACCTAACTGATTAGCCCCTTCTATATTATCGGCGTTGTCGTCAAAAAAGACCGCATCCGCCGCCGTGGATCCTTCTTCCTGCAATACCGCCTGATAGATACGCGCCTCAGGTTTACGCATCCCCATCTCCTGGGAGAGATACACCTTATCTGCCGCCGCGTGGATTTCCGGGTATTCATCCGGCCAGAAGGTGGTATGCAGGCGGTTGGTATTCGACAGGACGACGACACGATGCCCCTGCTCGCGCAGCTTGTGCATGATGTCGATCACTTCGGGGCGGATCGCGACAAATATGGCCTGCCAGCCGTGGGAAAACTGCTCGTAGCTTAACGAGAGACCCATTTCCTGACAGAAACGCTCTGCGAACGCTTCATCGCTGATCTCACCGCGCTCGTGCAGATGGAAAGTCTCACCCATCGCGAAATTCTGCTTTAACGTCGCCAGCGGAACACGGCTAAAATCGCTCCATGCGCCCAGCACCCGGTTAAAATCGATATCGACGATTACATTTCCTAAGTCAAAGATATAAAGCATGTTTATCTCCTTTCGCCGTGGAAAAGTAACTGTAGCGGGAAAGAGAAACTTTAGCTATGCGCCAGATTCAGCTTAGAGAAAGGAAAGGCCCGAATCGCAATATCGGGCCATAGGATTTTCAGCCAGCCTGCTGCTCTTCTCCGGAATTGACTTC
This sequence comes from Enterobacter cloacae complex sp. P18RS, assembly GCF_014982105.1. NCBI lineage: Bacteria > Pseudomonadati > Pseudomonadota > Gammaproteobacteria > Enterobacterales > Enterobacteriaceae > Enterobacter > Enterobacter cloacae complex sp. P18RS. The sequence goes on from NZ_JADCKV010000009.1 coordinate 86,845, forward strand.
GACAACCTCAACCTTGCTGGATTTGAGGTGATTTTGCAGCGCCGGGCCGGGCAGCTCATCGGTGAACAGCGCCGTCGCCTGCGCCACGTTGCCAATTTCAACCGCCGCGGAGGCGTGGTATTTCGTATGATCGGCCGCCAGTAAAATGTGACGGGAGTGAGCGATCATGGTTTTCACCACGCTGGCTTCGTTAACGTCAAATTCCATCATCGCGCCGTCTTGCTCTATCGCCCCGACGCTGGTGACCAGGTAATCCGCGCGAAATCCTGACACGAACGCCGTTGCCGCAGGACCGATAATGCCGCCGTTATGCGGGCGCAGCGTACCGCCGGGCACCATCACCTCAAAGCGCGGATTCTTATAAAGAATGTGTGCCACCCTCAGGCTGTTAGTGATGATGCGCAGATGATTATGGTTAAGCAGTGCCCGGGCAACGTGCTCCACGGTCGTCCCGATGGTGATAAAAATGGTCGAACCGTCGGGAATATAGTCCGCAATCGCTTCGGCAATCGCCCGTTTCTCTTCGGTAAGCGAGACTTCACGCTGTTCGAACGCCGTGTTGACCACGCTGGATGCCCTGCCCGCGCCGCCGTGATGACGGGTGATCAGCCCCTGCTCGCTGAGCTTACGGATATCCCGGCGCACGGTTTGCGTGGAGACATCCAGCAGCTGCGCCAGTTCATCAATGTTCATATAGCCGCGATCGGCAATCAGCGTCAGCAGCTGATCGTGACGCGGGTTGCCGGTCAGTTCGGTAAGGCTCATGGGCTGTCCTCTGAAAACCATCACGCCCCGCATTTTATACAAAAAGTGACAAAAAAGAGCGGGTTTGATCACAGTCGGGTATACCCGCGCGCCCGCCGGGCTTTGTACATTTCAGTGCTGCGACGGCGCTGGCAAAACGCACGGCGTCTGCGGCGGGTAATTTCTGCCCCAGGCTGACCGCCAGCGCACCGTGGAACACGTCGCCCGCCCCGGTGGTATCAATGACGTTCACTTCAAAACCAGGCTGATGACATAGCGTGTCGTTTTCCAGCCAGAAACAGCCGTCTCGCCCCTGCGTAACATACACATGTCCATTTGTGAGCGTTTGTGCTTTCTTCAGCGCGTTTTCGGTTTCATCCAGCTGCGTTAAACGCCGCAGTCCTGGCGCGGAGAAGGCCGCGTGGTCGCTTAAGGCAATCAGATCCGCGATATCCTGCGGGGTGACATCCGCATCCAGCAGCGTCGGTACGTCCTGCTGGCGGGCCAGGGTAAATGCCTGTTTTGCCCCGTCATGCCAGCGCACGTCGGCTAAGACAATGTCCCACTGAGAGAAGTCGATTTCATGCAGCCAGTCTGCCGCCGCAGGGAGATCGGGGCTGGGGTAGTTGGCAATAACGCGCTCTCCGCTTGCATCCACCAGCACCGCCGATTGCGACGATCGGGCTCCCTTAACTATGTGCGTATAGCGGGTGTTCACCCCCAGGGATTCCAGCTCCGCAAGCAGTCGTCTGCCGGTATCGTCGTCCCCCACCCGACCAATAAAATCCACTTCCGCGCCCAGTTTTGCGGCTGCCACTGCCGCCGTTGCCGCCGGGCCGCCGCCCACTTCCGTATATTCTTTTGCGACATATTTCCCACCTTCTTTCGGTAAATCATCGAGATACCAGATGCGATCCAGCACGGTAATGCCGACACAAACGATGCGAGTCATGGTGATTCCTTCTGCGATTTCTGATGCCTTCATTTTAATTTCACCAAATGTTTAAAAAGTGACCCGTGTCAATTTTTTGACTATAAATTACAAATACGATCAAAAACAGACACCACAAACGCGCAAAAATTGACACGATGTGACAGGAGAGAGGCATGTCAGCAATCGCATTTATCGGCTTAGGACAGATGGGCGCGCCCATGGCGAAGAATCTGTTGAAACAGGGCCACCAGCTTAACGTTTTTGATGTGAACCCGCAGGCGGTTCAGGCGCTGGTAGAGAGCGGCGCCCGGGCGGCGGGAACGCCAGCGCAGGCCGTAACGGAGGCCGAATTCGTCATTACCATGCTGCCAAACGGCGACCTGGTGCGCAGCGTGCTGTTCGGCGAGCACGGCGTATGCGAAGGGTTATCCCGCGACGCGCTGGTCATTGATATGTCCACCATTCACCCGCTGCAAACCGACGCACTGATCCGCGACATGGCTGAGCAAGGCTTCAGCCTGATGGACGTGCCCGTCGGACGCACCTCTGATCATGCCATCGCCGGTACGCTGCTCCTGCTGGCGGGCGGTACGGCGCAGCAGGTTGAGCGCGCCACCCCCGTTTTAATGGCGATGGGCAATGAACTGATTAACGCCGGCGGGCCGGGAATGGGCATCCGCGTGAAGCTCATCAATAACTACATGAGCATCGCCCTGAACGCCCTTTCCGCCGAAGCCGCCGTACTGTGCGAAGCGCTTGGCCTCTCCTTTGACGTGGCGCTCAAGGTGATGAGCGGCACGCCGGCGGGTAAAGGCCACTTCACCACGTCATGGCCGAACAAGGTACTGAAAGGGGATCTTTCACCCGCCTTTATGATCGACCTTGCGCATAAGGATCTGGGGATCGCCCTCGACGTGGCCAACCAGCTCCACGTTCCGATGCCGCTGGGCGCGGCTTCCCGCGAAGTTTACAACCAGGCACGCGCCGCCGGGCGCGGGCGCGAAGACTGGACAGCCATTCTTGAACAGGTTCGCGCATCTGCCGGGCTGAAAAAAACACACTGATACGAAAGGACTGAGGAATGACGATGTACACCCTGAAAGATATCACCCGACCTTCCGGCGGTTTTGCGATGCTGGCCGTGGATCAGCGCGAAGCGATGCGCCTGATGTTTGCTGCCGCAGGCGCGCCGGTGGCGGTAACCGACCAGCACCTGACGGATTTCAAGGTCAATGCGGCGAAAATTCTGTCGCCGTACGCCTCTGCGATCCTCGTCGACCAGCAGTTCTGCTACCGCCAGATTGTCGAGCAGCAGGCCGTAGCCAAAAGCTGCGCAATGATTGTCGCCGCCGACGAGTTTATCCCGGGGAACGGCATTCCGGTCGACAGCGTGGTGATCGACAAGAACGTTGACGCGCAGGCGGTCAAACGCGATGGCGGTAAGGCGCTGAAGCTGCTGGTGCTGTGGCGCAGCGATGAAGATCCGCAGCAGCGCCTGGAAATGGTGAAAGCGTTCAATACGCTGTGCCACGACAACGGGCTGCTGAGCATTATCGAGCCGGTGGTGCGTCCCCCGCGCCGCGGCGCCGCGTTTGACCGCGAGCAGGCGATCATCGATGCGGCCAAAGAGCTGGGCGACAGCGGCGCCGACCTCTACAAAGTGGAAATGCCGCTGTTTGGTAAGGGCACACAGCACGAGCTACTGACGGCCTCGCAGAAGCTGAACGAGAACATCGCCATGCCGTGGGTGATCCTCTCCTCCGGTGTGGACGATAAGTTATTCCCGCGTGCCGTAAGCGTCGCCATGCAGGCGGGGGCATCGGGCTTTTTAGCCGGGCGCGCCGTCTGGTCATCGGTGATTGGCCTGCCGGACACCGAGCTGATGCTGCGTGATATTTCCGTACCAAAACTTCAGCGTCTGGGTGAGATCGTCGACGAAATGATGGCTCGCCGTTGAAAAAGGACCCGAACATGAAATGGTTTAACACCCTGAGCCATAACCGCTGGCTCGAACAAGAGACCGACCGCATTTTCGATTTCGGCAAAAACGCCGCCGTACCAACCGGCTTTGGCTGGCTGGGCAATAACGGGCAGGTGCGCAGCGATATGGGCACCCATCTGTGGATCACCGCCCGCATGCTGCACGTGTACGCGGTGGCAGCGAACATGGGCCGTCCCGGCGCGTACGCCCTGGTTGAGCACGGCATTAATGCCCTGAACGGTCCGCTGCGCGACAAACAGCACGGCGGCTGGTACGCCTGCGTAAACGATGAAGGCGTGATTGATGCGTCCAAGCAGGGCTATCAGCATTTCTTCGTCCTGCTGGGCGCGGCGAGCGCCGTCACCACCGGCCACCCGCAGGCACGCAAGCTGCTGGACAATGCCATCGAGGTGATTGAGCGCTACTTCTGGAGCGAACAGGAGCAGATGTGCCTGGAGTCCTGGGACGAAGCCTTCAGCAAAACGGAAGACTATCGCGGCGGTAACGCCAATATGCACGCCGTGGAAGCCTTCCTCATCGTCTATGACGTGACCCACGACCGGAAATGGCTCGACCGCGCCTTGCGTATCGCCTCGGTGATTATTCACGACGTGGCGCGCAAAGGGGAGTACCGCGTTAACGAGCATTTCGACACCAGCTGGAACCCGATCCGCGATTACAACATCGATAACCCTGCCCACCGCTTCCGCGCCTACGGCGGCACGCCGGGGCACTGGATCGAGTGGGGCCGCCTGATGCTGCACCTGCGTGCCGCGCTGGAAGCCCGCTTTGAAACCCCGCCGGAGTGGCTGCTGGAAGATGCGAAAGGCCTGTTTCACGCCACTATTCGCGACGCCTGGGCACCCGACGGGGCGGACGGCTTTGTCTACTCCGTGGGCTGGGACGGCAAGCCTATCGTGCGCGAACGCGTGCGCTGGCCAATCGTCGAGGCGATGGGCACGGCTTACGCGCTCTACACCGTCACCGGCGAGGCGCAGTACGAAGCCTGGTATCAGAAATGGTGGGATTACTGCATCAAGTACCTGATGGATTACGAAAACGGTTCATGGTGGCAGGAGCTGGACACCAATAACGAAGTGACCACCAAAGTCTGGGACGGCAAGCAGGATATTTACCACCTGCTGCACTGCCTGGTGATCCCCCGCCTGCCGCTGGCGCCGGGCTTAGCCCCTGCCGTCGCCGCCGGATTACTGGATAGCCTGGCCAAATAATAAAGACGGAGTTTTTATGCGTACCCTACACAATATTGACCTGAAAAATAACGAAAGTGGTTTCACCCTGCGCTGGCAGGACCGTCTGATTTTATCCCACTCTGCGGATGCCCCCTGCCTGTGGATCGGTGCAGGCGAAGCGGATATCGAGATGTTTCGCGGCAATTTCATCATCAAAGACAAGCTTAACGAAAAGATTGCCCTGACGAACGCGACCGTCACGCAGCAAAGCGCGGGCTGGGCAATCCGCTTTACCCGCGGCGACGCGGTGAGCGCGACGCTGCTGGTGGGCGTGGATGGTGAGGGCCGTCTGGAGCTGAAGCTGAAAAATGACGCCGCCAGCCATAACCGCATCTGGCTGCGGCTGGCGGCTCAGCCTGACGATCATATCTACGGCTGCGGCGAGCAGTTCTCGTATTTCGATCTGCGCGGCAAGCCGTTCCCGCTGTGGACCAGCGAGCAGGGCGTGGGCCGCAATAAGCAGACCTACGTCACCTGGCAGGCCGACTGCAAAGAGAACGCGGGCGGCGACTACTACTGGACCTTCTTCCCACAGCCTACCTTCGTGAGCACCCAGAAGTACTACTGCCACGTGGATAACAGCTGTTATATGAACTTCGACTTCAGCGCGCCGGACTTCCACGAGCTAGCATTCTGGGAAGATAACGCCACGCTGCGCTTCGAATGCGCAGAAACCTACGTCGATCTGCTGGAAAAACTGACCGGCCTGCTGGGGCGTCAGCCTGAACTGCCGGACTGGGTTTACAACGGCGTGACGCTGGGTATTCAGGGCGGCACCGAGGTGTGTCAGCAGAAGCTCGACGCCATGCGCGAGGGCGGCGTGAAGGTAAACGGCATCTGGGCGCAGGACTGGTCCGGCATCCGGATGACCTCCTTTGGCAAACGCGTAATGTGGAACTGGAAGTGGAACAGCGCGCTCTATCCGCAGCTTGATGAGCGGATTGCGCAGTGGAAAGAAGAAGGCGTGCAGTTCCTCTCCTATATCAACCCTTACGTCGCCAGCGATAAAGATCTCTGCGAAGAGGCGTCGAAGCGCGGCTATCTGACCAAAGATGCCGACGGCAAGGATTACCACGTTGAGTTCGGCGAGTTCTACGCGGGCGTTATCGACCTGACTAACCCGGAAGCCTACAGCTGGTACAAAGAGGTGATCAAAAAGAACCTGATCGAACTGGGCTGCGGCGGCTGGATGGCCGATTTCGGGGAATATCTGCCGACCGATACCTTCCTGCACAACGGCGTGAGCGCGGAGATCATGCATAACGCCTGGCCAGCCCTGTGGGCGAAATGTAACTACGAAGCGCTGGAGGAGACCGGCAAGCTCGGGGAGATCCTGTTCTTCATGCGCGCGGGCTACACCGGCAGCCAGAAGCACTCGGTGATGATGTGGGCGGGGGATCAGAACGTCGACTGGAGCCTGGACGATGGTCTGGCGTCCGTCGTACCGGCGGCGCTGTCGCTGGCGATGACCGGGCACGGGCTGCACCACAGCGACATTGGCGGCTATACGACCCTCTTCGAGATGAAGCGCAGCAAAGAGCTGCTGCTGCGCTGGTGCGACTTCAGCGCCTTTACGCCGATGATGCGTACCCACGAGGGCAACCGCCCTGGCGACAACTGGCAGTTCGACGGCGACGCGGAAACCATCGCCCACTTCGCGCGCATGACCACCGTCTTCACCACTCTGAAGCCGTACATCAAAGCTGCGGTAGCGCAGAACGCGAAGAGCGGCCTACCGGTGATGCGCCCGCTGTTCCTGCACTACGAGGACGACGCGCGCGCCTACACGCTGAAATACCAGTACCTGTTTGGCCGCGATCTGCTGGTGGCGCCGGTTCATGAAGAGGGACGCCGCGACTGGTCGCTCTATCTGCCGCAGGACACCTGGGTCAATGCGTGGACCGGGGAAACCTGCCAGGGCGGTGACATCACCGTTGATGCCCCGCTCGGCAAACCGCCGGTCTTCTATCGCCAGCACAGCGAATGGGCAGATCTGTTTAGCACCTTACGTCATATCTGATAAGGCTCGCCCGCGGGGAAACCTGCGGGCAGACGGAGAACAATAATGAGTCAACATACTTCTGATCCGGCAACCCTGCGCCTGCCGTTTAAAGAAAAACTCGCCTACGGGATGGGCGATCTCGGCTCTAACATCCTGCTTGATATCGGCACGCTGTATCTGCTGAAGTTCTACACCGACGTGCTGGGGCTGCCTGGCACCTACGGCGGGATTATCTTCCTGATTGCGAAGTTTTTTACCGCCTTCACCGACATGGGCACCGGGATCATGCTCGATTCCCGGCGCAAGATCGGCCCGAAAGGGAAATTCCGCCCGTTCGTGCTGTATGCAGCCTTCCCGGTAACGTTGCTGGCGATAGCTAACTTCGTCGGCACACCGTTTGAAATTACCGGTAAAACGGTGATGGCGACGGTGCTGTTCATGCTGTACGGCCTGTTCTTCAGCATGATGAACTGCTCCTACGGCGCGATGGTACCCGCCATTACCAAAAACCCGGACGAGCGTGCTTCGCTGGCCGCCTGGCGCCAGGGCGGCGCCACGCTGGGTCTGCTGCTCTGTACGGTGGGCTTTGTCCCGGTGATGAACCTGATTGAGGGCAACGACCAGCTTGGCTACATCTTTGCCGCCACCCTCTTCTCGCTGTTCGGGTTGTTCTTTATGTGGTGGTGCTATAAAGGCGTAACCGAGCGTTACGTCGAGACGCAGCCTGCTAACCCGGCGCAGAAACCGGGGCTGTTGCAGTCGTTTCGCGCCATCGCCGGGAACCGTCCGCTGTTTATCCTGTGCATCGCTAACCTGTGCACGCTGGGCGCCTTTAACGTTAAGCTCGCCATTCAGGTCTACTACACGCAGTACGTACTGAACGACCCGATCCTGCTGTCGTACATGGGCTTCTTCAGCATGGGCTGTATTTTTATCGGCGTCTTTATGATGCCCAGCGCGGTGCGGCGCTTCGGTAAGAAAAAGGTCTACATCAGCGGGCTGATGATTTGGGTGGCGGGCGATCTGCTTAACTACTTCTTCGGCGGCGGCTCGGTGAGCTTCGTGGCGTTCTCCTGCCTGGCGTTCTTTGGCTCCGCGTTCGTGAACAGCCTGAACTGGGCGCTGGTGTCCGATACCGTGGAATACGGCGAGTGGCGCACCGGCGTACGCTCCGAGGGGACGGTCTACACCGGCTTTACCTTCTTCCGTAAGGTCTCGCAGGCGCTGGCGGGCTTCTTCCCGGGGATCATGCTCACGCAGATCGGCTATGTGCCCAACATGGTGCAGTCCGCCGGCACGGTTGAAGGGCTACGGCAGCTGATATTTATCTATCCGAGTCTGCTGGCAGTCATCACCATCGTGGCGATGGGCTGCTTCTACAACCTTAACGAGAAGATGTATGTGCGCATCGTGGAAGAAATTGAGCTGCGCAAACGTACGGCATAAATGACGTGATTGAGCGCCCTGCGGGGCGCTTTGAGGATCGACCATGACACATAATACTGATCCGTTAACCCTGAAATTGAGCCTGCGAGAGAAGTGCGCCTACGGGATGGGTGATTTTGGCTCGAACCTGATGCTATGTATTGGCACGCTGTATCTGCTGAAGTTTTACACGGACGAGCTGGGCATGCCCGCGTTCTACGGCGGCATCATTTTTCTGGTCGCCAAGTTCTTTACCGCGTTTACCGACATGCTGACCGGGGTGCTGCTGGACTCCCGGCGTAATATCGGCGCGCGGGGTAAATTCCGGCCATTCATTCTCTACGCCTCCGTTCCGGTGGCGCTGGTGGCCACGGCGCAGTTTATGGCCAACGACTTTAGCCTGACGGTGAAAACGGCCCTCGCCACCGTGCTCTTCATGATGTTTGGCCTCTGCTACAGCCTGATGAACTGTGCCTACGGTGCAATGGTTCCGGCCATCACCAAAAACCCGAACGAGCGCGCGCAGCTTGCGGCGTGGCGTCAGGGCGGCGCAACGGTAGGGCTGTTGCTCTGCACCGTCGGCTTTATGCCGATACAGGCGCTGTTCGTCAGCCAGCCCTCACTCGGCTATCTGGTGGCCGCGCTGGTGTTTGTCACCGGGGGGCTGTTCTGCATGTGGTGGTGCTACAGCGGGGTGAAAGAGCGCTACGTCGAGCTTACGCCCGATCACCATAAGCCCGGCATTCTGAAATCGTTCTGCGCGATTTTCCGTAACCCGCCGCTGCTGGTGCTGTGCATCGCCAACCTGTGTACCCTCGCCGCGTTTAACATCAAGCTGGCGATTCAGGTCTATTACACCCAGTACGTGCTGAACGATGTGCATCTCCTGTCGTGGATGGGCTTTTTCAGCATGGGCTGCATTCTGATTGGCGTGTTTCTGGTGCCTGGCGCGGTGAAGCGCTTTGGCAAGAAACCGGTCTATCTGGGCGGGCTGACGCTGTGGGCGGTGGGCGACGTGCTGAACTTCGTCTGGGGAACCAGTTCCCTGCTGTTCGTGCTCTTTTCCTGCATGGCCTTTTTCGGCACCGCGTTTGTGAACAGCCTGAACTGGGCGCTGGTGCCGGATACGGTTGATTACGGCGAGTGGAAAACCGGGATCCGCGCCGAAGGGTCGGTGTATACCGGCTATACCTTCTCGCGCAAAATCTCCGCGGCGCTGGCCGGTTTTCTGCCCGGTATTATGCTGACCCAGATTGGCTACGTTCCCCATGCCGTGCAGAGCGCGGGCACGCTGCTGGGGTTGCGCCAGCTTATTTTCCTCTGGCCGTGCGGCCTGGCGATCGTTGCCGCCGTGACCATGGGGCTGTTTTATAAACTCAACGAAGCGCGCTTCGCCTTTATTATCGAGGAGATTGGAAAACGGAAAAAACAGACAGCAAATACCCCTGAGATAACCACCAACAATAAAGCGTCAGCAGTCACTTTATAACAATAAATCCGGCCAGTATGTCCTTCCTGTTTATCAGGAGGGAGGCCTTTCTGTACCTGATACATGGACAAATTATGAAAAGAATCATCACCGTACTGATCGTGTCGTCTGTGTCCTGCCCGGTTTTTGCCGGGGCCTATGTCGAAACGCGCGAAGCCTACAACACCGCCTCTGAGCTGCACGAAGTGATCCTGCGTGCGGGCTATAACTTCGATATGGGCGCGGGACTGATGTTCACCAACGCTTATAACGTGGGGAAATGGGACGAACTGAAGCACAGCTATAACGAAATTGAGGGGTGGTATCCACTCTTCAAACCGACCGACAAACTGACCTTCCAGCCCGGCGGCTTGATTAATGACAGCAGCGCAGGATCAGGTGGCGCGGTTTATTTAGATACCAATTACAAATTTACGGACTGGTTTAATCTGACGTTCCGCTATCGCTATAACCATAACAATTACGATACGCCGGACTATAACGGGCAGATGGATAAGAACGACACACATGAATTTGCCAACTACTGGAATTTCAAAGTGACGGATGCGTTTTTCTACACCTTTGAGCCGCACTTTTTCCAGCGGGTGAATGATTACCACAGCAAAAATGGCAAAGACCATCACTGGGAAATTACCAATAAATTCAGCTATAAGATCGACAAAAACTGGCTGCCGTATCTTGAGCTACAGTGGCTGGACCGATGGAATGATTACAACCGCGAGCAGTACCGGATCCGTTTAGGGTTGCGGTATTCGTTCTAATAAAAAAAGCCGCTGATCGCTCAGCGGCTTTTTCGTTGCCGGGTGGCGCATGCGCTTACCCGGCCTATGGCATAACCGAATTACTCTTCTTTCGCACCGCGCATTGCACGTTTACGATCGTTCTCGGTCAGGTGACGTTTACGGATACGAATTGACTGAGGCGTCACTTCGACCAGTTCGTCATCATCGATGAATTCCAGAGCCTGCTCCAGCGTCATCTTGATCGGTGGAACCAGAACCGTTGCTTCGTCAGTACCGGACGCACGCATGTTGGTCAGTTTCTTACCGGTCAGGCAGTTTACCGTCAGGTCGTTAGAACGGCTGTGAATACCGATGATCTGGCCTTCGTAAACTTCAGCGCCGTGGCCCAGGAACAGCTTACCGCGATCCTGCAAACCGAACAGCGCAAACGCAACCGCTTTACCCTGACCGTTGGAGATCAGCACGCCGTTGTTACGCTGGCCCACTTCGCCCGGACGAACGTCGTCGTAGTGGCTGAAGGTGGAGTACAGCAGACCAGTACCGGAAGTCATGGTCATGAACTCAGAACGGAAGCCGATCAGGCCACGGCTTGGGATCACGTAGTCGAGACGTACGCGGCCTTTGCCATCTGGATTCATGTTTTTCAGGTCGCCTTTACGCTCACCCAGTGCCTGCATCACAGAACCCTGGTGCTGCTCTTCAACGTCCAGCGTTACGTTTTCGAATGGCTCTTGTTTACGGCCATCGATTTCGCGGAAGATAACTTTCGGACGGGAAACCGCCATCTCGAAACCTTCACGACGCATGTTCTCAATCAGAACAGACAGGTGCAGCTCACCACGACCCGAAACGCGGAATGCATCAGCGTCTTCGGTTTCTTCAACGCGCAGCGCAACGTTGTGCACCAGCTCTTTGTTCAGGCGGTCAAGGATCTGACGAGAGGTAACAAACTTACCTTCTTTACCACAGAACGGAGAGGTGTTGACGTTGAAGAACATGGATACGGTTGGTTCATCAACGGACAGGGCTGGCAGCGCTTCGACGTTCTGCGGATCGCAGATGGTGTCGGAGATGTTCAGTTCACCCAGACCGGTGATGGCGATGATGTCGCCCGCTTCAGCGATGTCGCTCTCGATACGCTCAAGGCCCAGGTGAGTCAGAACTTTACCGACTTTACCGTTACGGGTTTTGCCTTCGCTATCGATGATAGTGACCTGCTGGTTAGGCTTCACTTTACCGCGCTTGATACGACCAATGCCGATTACGCCAACATAGTTGTTGTAGTCGAGCTGGGAGATCTGCATTTGCAGGGTGCCTTCCAGGTCAACGTTTGGCGCAGGAACGCGGTCAACAATCGTCTGGTACAGCGGAGTCATGTCTTCCGCCATGTCTTCGTGATCCAGACCGGCGATACCGTTCAGCGCAGACGCATAAACGATAGGGAAGTCCAGCTGTTCGTCGGTCGCGTCGAGGTTAACGAACAGGTCGAAGACCTGGTCAACAACCCAGTCAGGACGCGCGCCAGGACGGTCAACCTTGTTGATCACAACGATAGGTTTCAGGCCGTGGGCAAATGCTTTTTTGGTCACGAAGCGCGTTTGCGGCATAGGGCCATCAAATGCGTCAACCACCAGCAGCACGGAATCCACCATGGACATCACGCGCTCAACTTCACCACCGAAGTCGGCGTGCCCTGGGGTATCAACGATGTTGATACGGTAGTCATTCCATTTGATAGCGGTGTTTTTGGCGAGGATGGTAATCCCACGCTCTTTCTCCAAATCGTTGGAGTCCATCACACGCTCTTGAGTTTCGGCACGAGCATCAAACGTACCGGACTGCTGTAGCAGCTTATCAACCAGGGTAGTTTTACCATGGTCGACGTGCGCGATGATGGCGATATTACGCAATTTTTCGATCACAACTTTGCCTCAGGCATTTAGAAATAGCGCGTTATTGTACACGGATTAATCGCACTACAAAACAGGATCACAAACATCCCCCGCAAACAAGTATTGCAGAGATGCTTTGTGATCGCTTTCACGGAGCGGTAAAAGGGCACTTTAACGTAAATTGCACCAATATGGTGCTCGATGTTCACACAGAAGCACTATAATGGTGCAACAAATCCAATGTGGTGCAGCCCTTCTGCACTATGGTGCGCATGATAACGCCTTTTTGGGGTGTTTTAAAAGTTGGCACAGATTTCGCTTTACAGAAATACAGTAAAAATATGGCAGCCCAGCCGATTTGAAGACCTCGTTACCACGACGACAATGACCAATCTGGAGAGTTAAGTATGTCCGCTGAACACGTTTTGACGATGCTGAACGAACATGAAGTGAAGTTTGTTGATCTGCGCTTCACCGATACCAAAGGTAAAGAACAGCACGTCACGATCCCTGCTCATCAGGTGAACGCCGAATTCTTTGAAGAAGGCAAAATGTTTGACGGCTCCTCCATTGGCGGCTGGAAAGGCATTAACGAATCCGACATGGTTCTGATGCCAGATGCAACCACTGCGCTCATTGACCCGTTCTACGAAGAACCTACGCTGGTCATCCGCTGCGATATCCTGGAACCTGGCACGCTGCAAGGCTATGACCGTGACCCACGCTCTATCGCAAAACGCGCTGAAGAGTACCTGCGTTCTACCGGTATCGCAGACACCGTTCTGTTCGGGCCAGAGCCAGAGTTCTTCCTGTTCGATGACATCCGTTTTGGTGCTTCCATTTCTGGTTCCCACGTCGCTATCGATGACATCGAAGGCGCATGGAACTCTTCCACCAAATACGAAGGTGGTAACAAAGGTCACCGTCCGGGCGTGAAAGGCGGTTACTTCCCGGTTCCTCCGGTCGATTCTTCACAGGACATCCGTTCTACCATGTGTCTGATCATGGAAGAGATGGGCCTGGTTGTTGAAGCGCACCACCACGAAGTGGCAACGGCTGGCCAGAACGAAATCGCAACCCGCTTCAACACCATGACCAAGAAAGCGGATGAGATTCAGATCTACAAATACGTTGTGCACAACGTTGCGCACCGTTTCGGTAAAACCGCGACCTTCATGCCAAAACCCATGTTCGGCGACAACGGTTCCGGCATGCACTGCCACATGTCCCTGTCCAAGAACGGCACCAACCTGTTCTCTGGCGACAAATACGCGGGTCTGTCTGAGCAGGCGCTGCACTACATCGGCGGTGTTATCAAACACGCTAAAGCGATCAACGCCCTGGCGAACCCGACCACGAACTCCTACAAGCGTCTGGTCCCAGGCTACGAAGCACCCGTGATGCTGGCGTACTCTGCCCGTAACCGTTCTGCTTCTATCCGTATCCCGGTGGTGGCGTCTCCGAAAGCGCGTCGTATCGAAGTGCGCTTCCCGGATCCGGCGGCTAACCCATACCTGTGCTTCGCAGCACTGCTGATGGCCGGTCTGGACGGTATCAAGAACAAGATCCACCCGGGCGAAGCCATGGACAAAAACCTGTACGACCTGCCGCCAGAAGAAGCGAAAGAGATCCCACAGGTCGCCGGCTCGCTGGAAGAAGCCCTGCAAGCGCTGGACGCAGACCGTGAGTTCCTGACCGCTGGCGGCGTGTTCACCGATGAAGCAATCGACGCTTACATCGCGCTGCGTACCGAAGAAAACGACCGCGTTCGCATGACGCCGCACCCGGTTGAGTTCGAACTGTACTACAGCGTTTAATTGATTTGTTTTACCCGGCGCATACGCGTCGGGAGTAGTTGCCGTGGAAACTTTAGCCCATCTTCGGATGGGCTTTTTTCTCCACCAACAACCTGATCTCACGCGCTTTTTACCTCTAAAACGCTATACTGCACTAAAATAGTGCAACGACTCCAGGAGACTGCTGAATGGCAACTGGCACGCTGCCCGATGCTGGGCAGATCCTCAATTCTTTGATTAACAGTATCTTGCTGGTCGACGACGAGCTGGCGGTGCATTACGCCAACCCGGCGGCGCAGCAGCTGCTCGCTCAAAGCGCCCGTAAACTGTTTGGCACGCCGCTGCCTGAACTGCTGAGCTATTTCTCGCTGAATATTGGTCTGATGCAGGAGAGTTTGCAGGCGGGTCAGGGCTTCACCGATAACGAAGTGACGCTGGTGATTGACGGACGCTCGCATATTTTGTCCCTCACCGCACAGCGCCTGCCAGATGGCATGATTCTGCTGGAAATGGCGCCGATGGATAACCAGCGTCGTCTCAGCCAGGAGCAGCTACAGCATGCTCAGCAGATTGCGGCGCGCGACCTGGTACGCGGGCTGGCTCATGAAATTAAAAACCCGCTGGGTGGCTTACGCGGTGCGGCACAGCTTTTGACCAAAGCGCTGCCTGACCCTGCCCTGGCGGAGTATACCAACGTCATTATCGAGCAGGCGGACCGTCTGCGTAATCTGGTCGATCGCCTGCTCGGGCCGCAGCAGCCGGGGATGCATGTTTCAGAAAGCATTCACAAGGTCGCGGAGCGGGTGGTGAAACTCGTCTCTATGGAGCTGCCGGATAACGTCACGCTGGTGCGTGATTACGACCCAAGCCTGCCGGAGCTGGCGCACGATCCGGACCAGATTGAACAGGTGCTGTTGAACATTGTGCGTAACGCGTTGCAGGCGCTGGGCCCGGAGGGTGGCGAAATTATTCTGCGTACCCGCACCGCGTTCCAGCTGACGCTGCACGGCGTGCGTTATCGTCTGGCGGCACGTATTGATGTGGAAGATAACGGGCCGGGGATCCCGCCGCATCTCCAGGACACCCTGTTCTACCCGATGGTCAGCGGTCGCGAAGGCGGCACCGGGCTGGGGTTATCCATAGCCCGTAATTTGATTGACCAACACTCCGGCAAAATTGAATTTACCAGTTGGCCGGGACATACCGAGTTTTCGGTTTTCCTGCCGATTAAAAAATAAAGGTGACGTTTATGCAACGAGGGATAGTCTGGGTAGTCGATGACGATAGCTCCATCCGTTGGGTGCTTGAACGCGCGCTCACAGGAGCGGGATTAAGCTGCACGACGTTTGAGAGCGGCAGCGAAGTGCTCGACGCACTCACCACCAAAACGCCGGACGTTCTGCTCTCGGATATTCGCATGCCGGGCATGGACGGACTGGCGCTCTTAAAGCAGATCAAACAGCGCCACCCCATGCTTCCGGTCATCATAATGACCGCCCACTCCGACCTGGATGCCGCCGTTAGCGCCTACCAGCAGGGGGCGTTTGATTACCTGCCAAAACCGTTTGATATCGACGAAGCCGTTGCCCTGGTCGAACGCGCCATCAGCCACTATCAGGAGCAACAGCAGCCCCGCCACGCGCCGGATTTCGGGCCTACGACGGACATCATCGGTGAAGCGCCGGCCATGCAGGACGTGTTTCGCATCATCGGGCGTCTGTCGCGCTCGTCTATCAGCGTCTTGATTAACGGTGAATCAGGGACCGGTAAAGAGCTGGTTGCGCACGCCCTGCATCGCCACAGCCCGCGGGCGAAAGCGCCTTTCATCGCCCTGAACATGGCGGCGATCCCCAAAGATTTGATTGAATCTGAGCTGTTCGGCCACGAAAAAGGGGCGTTTACCGGGGCAAATACCATTCGTCAGGGACGCTTTGAACAGGCTGACGGCGGAACGCTATTCCTGGATGAAATCGGCGATATGCCGCTGGATGTTCAGACCCGACTGCTGCGCGTGCTGGCAGATGGCCAGTTTTACCGCGTGGGCGGCTATGCGCCGGTGAAGGTGGACGTGCGTATTATTGCCGCGACGCACCAGAACCTGGAGCTGCGCGTGCAGGAGGGGAAATTCCGTGAGGATTTATTCCATCGTCTGAACGTGATCCGCGTCCACCTCCCGCCGCTGCGCGAGCGTCGGGAAGATATCCCGCGTCTGGCGCGCCATTTCCTGCAAGTGGCGGCCCGCGAGCTGGGCGTGGAAGCCAAGCAGCTTCATCCGGAAACGGATGCCGCCCTCACCCGTCTGGCGTGGCCGGGCAACGTGCGTCAGCTGGAAAACACCTGTCGCTGGCTGACCGTAATGGCCGCCGGACAGGAAGTGTTGATTCAGGATCTCCCCGCCGAGCTGTTTGAAGCCACCGTGCCCGAAAGCACCGCCGGACATGCGCTGCCGGACAGCTGGGCGACGCTGCTGGCGCAGTGGGCAGATCGCGCGCTGCGTTCCGGTCATCAAAATCTGCTCTCCGAAGCGCAGCCTGAGATGGAGCGCACGCTGTTGACTACCGCGCTTCGTCATACCCAGGGCCACAAACAGGAAGCGGCTCGCCTGTTGGGATGGGGTCGAAACACCCTGACGCGCAAGCTGAAAGAGCTGGGAATGGAGTGATCTTACTCCGCTGTGTAAAGGTTACTAATTGAGCGCAAAGTGCCGTTATTTTGCGCTTTACTGTTCCGATGAGTTTTGTATGATCGTGCCCGGAAACAGGGGGGAGCATCATGCTGGAATCATTAGTGACTTTGCTTTCGAGCGGAGCAGCAGAAAGCCACACGCCACAAACTGCCGTTGCGGCGGTATTGTGTGCGGCACTGGTTGGGCTGTTTAGCTAACGAGCTGTCGATGAAAAGCCGGGTGGCGCTTCGCTTACCCGGCCTACATCTCGCACTTAAGTAGGCCGGGTAAGGCAAAGCCGCCACCCGGCATTACAGCTCAAATCACCCGCGAGAACTGCTGTAAACGCGCCTTCTGACGCAGATAGGCATCGAAGCACATGCAGATATTACGAATCAACAGACGTCCTTTCGGCGTGACGACAACCGCACTCTCCGACACATCCACCAGCCCGTCTTTCGCCAGCGGCGCCAGAAGCTTCAGGTCTTCGGCAAAGTAATCGCTGAATTGCAGATCCCATTGCGACTCCACCTCGCGAAATTCGAGACGGAAGTTGCAGATAAGCGCCTTAATCACATCACGACGGATGCAGTCGTCGCGGGTTAGCGCGATGCCGCGCCACAGCGCATTGCCGGTTTCGTCTATCTGCTGATAGTACAGCTTCAGCTCTTTCTGATTCTGGGCGTAGCAGTCGCCAATCATGCTGATGGCGGAGACGCCCATTCCGAGCAGATCGGTATCGCCCTGGGTGGTGTAGCCCTGGAAGTTACGGTGGAGAACACCTTCGCGTTGGGCAATCGCCAGTTCATCGTCAGGGCGGGCAAAGTGATCCATTCCGATAAACTGATAGCCGGTTTCGGTCAGCGAGGCGATGGTCTCCTGCAAAATGTCCAGCTTCTGCTGGGCGGAAGGCAGATCCGCATCTTTGATTTTGCGCTGAGCGGCGAACAGCGTCGGCAGGTGCGCATAGTTAAAGACGCTCAGACGGTCCGGGTTAAGCTCAGCCACGCGTTTAAGCGTGTAGGCGAAGCTCTCCGGCGTCTGCTTCGGCAGGCCGTAAATCAGGTCTATATTCGTTGAGGTAAAGCCGATTTCACGCGCATGGTTGAGTAAGGCAAAGATAAACGCTTCGTCCTGCTCGCGGTTTACCAGGCGCTGTACTTCTTTGTTGAAGTCCTGTACGCCCATACTCAGGCGGTTGAAACCTTCGGCGCGTAAATGATCCAGCACATCCAGCTCGATTTCACGCGGATCGACCTCGATCGAAATTTCGGCGTCGTCGTTAAAACTAAAATTGCCGCGCAGCAGCGCCATCAGGCGGCTGATCTGCGCTTTATTCAGATAAGTTGGCGTACCACCGCCCCAGTGAAGCTGGCTGACGTGACGCCCTTTAAACAGCGGTGCGCGGTGCAGAATTTCCTGTTCGAGCGCATCGAGGTATTGATCGGCTTTGTGCTGCTGGCGGGTAACGATTTTATTGCAGCCGCAGAAGTAGCAGAGCTTATGGCAGAACGGAATATGGACGTAGAGCGACAGCGGGCGCTCGGGATAGCGCGCCACAGCTTGCTGAAAATCCGCCTCGCCGAAAGCGTCAGAAAACTCCAGCGCGGTGGGGTATGAGGTATAACGCGGCCCGGAATAGTTATATTTCTGGATCAGGGCCAAATCCCAGTCGATAAATGGTACAGACATGCTCACTCCTTCCGTTGGTGTCGCGTTCGTATACGGCGGCCCCTTCTGGTCCCGTTGCGGGACATCATTCGGGTGCGCAGCCACTTCTGTCGCCGCGACAACCGCCGTAGTTTAACGAATAACCACACCAGATAACATATAACCGGAAGGGTTATAAGCAGGACGAGTGTACCTGCCGGGTGCAAATGTTAGTTTCCACCTTTCAGCAGACGCATCATATCTTCCTGCTTTTCGTCTTCCTCTTCGTCTTCTTCATCATCGTAGGACAGACCCAGCTTCTGCATCAGTTCATCAATGCGGTCCAGTTTGGCGTCCACCCAGGACTGCTCTTCAGCGGTCAGGGTTTCACCCTCTTCAAGACGTTCCAGCAGCGCATCCAGGCGCTCATCGTTCTCCAGCATATCCAGCTCAGCCTGCGGTGAAAGCATAGGTTTCTCGCTCTTTGGTTTGTGCTGCTTAGTGACCGGCGTGTCTGTCACGCCCAGTGGAATGGGAGTTTTACTGCCGATACGAGGATCTTTCTGCTGCTTGCCTTTTGCAGAAGCGCCTGCGGCACCGCCACCGTTAGCACGGCTACCCGCAGCATGGCCACGATGTTTTTTATCGCGTTTGCGATCGCGCGCTTCCTGATTCAGTTCTTCGCGCGTTTTGCGGCGTGCTTTTGCAGGGCGTTTCACGCCCGCAGCGGAGGTCGGTTTTTTCATGATGTTTTATCTTTAAGTCGTTTTCTTCAGTATAGAATTGCGGCGAAATCTAGCAGAAAGCAAGCAAAGAAAAAAGGCGACAGAGCAATCTGTCGCCTTTTTTCCTGACTCACAACCCTTAACGGGTCAGACATTCCCTGTTTGCCTGCAACAAACCCTGTTTATCCCTTGGCTACTACCGTCCGTGATACGGTTCCGTTTCCTGTTAAAAACGCCTCCAGGCGCCGGTCGTCCTGACAATCCTGAGTCTTCGCCTCCTGGCGCTCCTGACCCTTATCCTTAAGTCGTTATCCTGTTGGCATCCTCGCCCTGGCACACACTTTACCTTGTTCCCTTAAACTAACAAGCTATGAAAAGGTACAAAACCGGATTTTCAGATAATTACTCATTAATAACTCTTTGAATTTTAATATTTTGAGTTTTTTAGCGCCTGCGATTTCTCTTAAATTTCTCATACGCTTAAGGGCAGATCTCTTACATTCCGTAGGGCTTTCACTTACATGTCAATGACGAAGGGAAAAGCCTTTTGCCCGCATTCAGGTATAATCCCCGCAGATTACGATTTTTGGAGACGACCACGTGACTACCTGGAACTACCAACAGACGCATTTTGTCACCAGTGCGCCCGATATTCGCCACCTGCCCTCAGACACAGGGATTGAAGTGGCATTTGCTGGCCGCTCCAATGCGGGAAAATCCAGTGCCCTGAATACGCTCACCAATCAGAAAAACCTGGCGCGTACCTCGAAAACACCTGGCCGTACTCAGCTGATTAACCTGTTTGAAGTGGCTGAAGGCAAACGCCTGGTCGATTTACCGGGCTACGGTTACGCGCAGGTACCGGAAGAGATGAAGCTCAAATGGCAGCGTGCGCTGGGCGAATACCTGGAAAAACGCATGTGTCTGAAAGGTCTGGTGGTGCTAATGGATATTCGTCATCCGCTAAAAGATCTCGACCAGCAGATGATTGACTGGGCGGTGGCAAGCGATATTGCGGTGCTGGTGCTGCTGACAAAAGCGGATAAGCTGGCAAGCGGCGCGCGCAAGGCGCAGGTGAACAAGGTTCGTGAAGCGGTGCTGGCATTCAACGGTGATGTACAGGTTGAACCGTTCTCCTCGCTGAAAAAGCAGGGCGTGGATAAACTGCGACAGAAGCTCGACAGCTGGTTTAACGATCTGGAACCGGCGACTGAAGCGGAAGCAGAGTAACAACAGGCGCGGCGATGACCGCGCTTTTTTTCGCCTGAAACTTTCTTTGCCGCAATAAAAAACGCCCCAGTCATTACTGACTGGGGCGGCTAAAATATTCAGCCAAATCCGATTACGTGAAGTAAAAGGTCTGAAAGATAGAACATCTTACCTCTGTACCCTACGTCGTTAACTCTACTCTTTTTTTATCGCTGGACAAAGCACTTTTTGTAGTTTTTTTTCATTCTTTACATAGGGAATTCTAATGATCGTCACAAAACGCGCGTACTTATGTTGCTTACTTACATAAAACGCGCGTTATTCCGATAACCCTTAGTGAGCCTGATCCCAGTTTTCGCCGCTACCCACTTCCACCAGCAATGGTACGTCCAGCTTCATGCTGTTTTCCATCAGTTCATGGATCTTCTGAGAGACCGTCTCCAGATCGTCTTTATGAACTTCAAAGACCAGTTCATCGTGTACCTGCATGATCATTTTCACGCGCGGTTTCTCTTTTTCGAGCCAGGCATCGACGGCAATCATTGCGCGTTTAATGATGTCCGCCGCAGTGCCCTGCATAGGGGCGTTGATCGCAGCACGTTCAGCACCAGCCCGGCGCGCGGCGTTGCTGGATTTGATGTCCGGAAGGTAGAGACGACGGCCATCCAGCGTTTCAACGTAGCCTTTCTCTTTCGCCTGTGCGCGGGTACGTTCCATATATTCCAGCACGCCCGGATACCGCTCGAAGTAGAGATCCATATACTTCTGCGACTCTTTACGCGGTATATTGAGCTGGCGTGAAAGACCAAAGGCACTCATGCCGTAAATCAGACCGAAGTTGATCGCTTTTGCACTACGACGCTGCTCGTTTGTCACGCTCTCCAGCGGCAGCCCAAACACTTCGGCAGCGGTTGCCCGGTGGATGTCCTTCCCTTCGGCAAAGGCCGTCAGCAGGCCTTTGTCGCGTGACAGGTGCGCCATAATACGCAGTTCGATTTGCGAGTAGTCCGCGGAGACAATCAGATAATCCTCTGGCGCAATGAAAGCCTGGCGAATACGGCGGCCCTCTTCATTACGCACCGGAATGTTCTGAAGGTTAGGATCGGTTGACGAAAGTCGCCCGGTCGCCGCCACAGCCTGGTGATAGGAGGTGTGCACGCGGCCCGTTTTCGGGTTGATCATCAACGGCAGTTTGTCGGTATAGGTCGATTTCAGCTTAGCCAGACCACGGTATTGCAGAATAACTTTTGGCAGCGGATAGTCCAGCGCCAGCTCTTCCAGCACCTCTTCAGACGTTGAAGGGGCGCCACCCGGGGTTTTCTTCAGCGGCTTGATACCCTGTTTTTCAAACAGGATGGTTTGCAGCTGTTTCGGTGAAGACAGGTTAAATGCCTCGCCAGCAAGCTCATGCGCTTTCTGTTCAAGCTCGGTCAGGCGCTGCGCCAGCTCACCAGAGTGGTTATGCAGCACCGTTGGGTCGATTTTAACGCCATTGCGCTCAATGCGGGACAGCACAGGCACCAGCGGCATCTCAATGTTCTGGAACACATTCAGCGGCCCTTCGTGCTTCTGCAATTTCGGCCACATTTTGAGATGCAGCTGTAGCGTGACGTCAGCGTCTTCCGCGGCGTAGCGGCCTGCTTCTTCCAGCGCGATCTGGTTAAAGGTCAGCTGATTTTTGCCCTTACCGGCAATTTCTTCAAAGGTGATGGTTTTGTGTTTCAGCCAGCGATCGGATAAGGAATCCATATCATGGCGGCCCGCCACGCTGTCCAGAATGTAAGATTCCAGCATGGTGTCAAAAGCGATACCACGCAGCTCAATGCCGTAGTTTTGCAGAATACCGCGGTCGTACTTCAGGTTTTGCCCAACCTTCAGCACTTTCTCGTCTTCCAGAATCGGCTTCAGCAGTTCTAAGGCGCGCTCGCGGGAGATTTGCTCCGGCGCATCCAGATAGTCGTGAGCCACCGGAACATAGGCTGCAATACCCGGCTCCGTTGCGAATGACAGGCCCACCATATTAGCCGTAATGTTATCAAGGCTGTCCGTTTCGGTATCGAAAGCAAATACTGGCGCTTTTTTCAGCTTTTCAATCCAGGCGATGAGCCGTGGCTCTTCAAGGATGGTTTCATAGTTGTCGAAGGAGAGCGCTACCGCCTCTTCTTCTGCCTGCTCTTCGGCATTGACAACGATGGTCTCTTTCGGCTTCGCCGCAGGTTTAGCCCCTTTCGCCTGAAGCCATTTCCCGGCTTCAACATCCGCGGTCCAGCGTTTAAATTCGTATTTTCTGAACAGGCCAAGCAGTTCGTCGGCGGCGGGTTCCTGCACTTCCAGCTGCTCGCAGGTAAGCTCCAGCTCTACGTCAGTTTTGATGGTGGCCAACTGATAGGAGAGATAAGCCACCTCTTTGTTATCGGCGAGCTTTCCGGCCATGGTTTTTGCGCCACGGAAGGTAAGACCGGCAATTTTGTCGGGTTCTGCATACAGCGTATCCAGCCCGCCCAGCCCTTGCAGCAGCGCCTGAGCTGTTTTTTCGCCTACGCCCGGTACGCCCGGAATGTTATCCGAGGAATCGCCCATCAGGGCGAGGAAATCAATAATGAGCTCTGGCGGCACGCCATATTTGGCGACCACTTCTTCCGGGCCAAGAATGGTGTTTGTCATGGTGTTGATCAGCGTGATCCCGCGCGTTACCAGCTGCGCCATGTCTTTATCACCGGTACTGATCAGAACCGGGCGGCCTGCTTTTTCCGCTTCGCGCGCCAGGGTACCAATTACGTCATCAGCTTCAACGCCTGAGACCGCCAGCAGTGGCAGCCCCATCGCTTTCACCATAGCGTGCAACGGTTCAATTTGCGCACGCAGATCGTCAGGCATAGGGGGACGGTGAGATTTGTAATGCTCAAATAATTCATCGCGGAAGGTTTTACCCTTCGCATCAAACACCACGGCCGCATGGGTTGGGTGGTATTGCAGAATCAGGCTGCGAAGCATATTCAGCACGCCGTACATTGCGCCGGTAGGTTCCCCTGCGCTGTTGGTCAGAGGAGGAAACGCATGATACGCCCGATACAGGTAAGAAGAGCCATCGACGAGTATAAGTGGGTTTTCTGGGATCTGAACCATAATGTCCGTGCCTTTTATGAATTTATGGGTAAAGGATGCCACAGAAGGATGAAAACATCAGGTTTTAGCGCTTTATACAGAAAAAGATTTTGCGATCGGGAAGATCGCTCGCAAAACAAAACTGTGGATAAGTTTGTGCATATTTTTAATACAGGTGAATAACAGCTTTATAAAAGTGATACTGAAAACTTATTTATCTAATAAAATCAAAGTATTGTTATAAGATCACTTAAGATCGCGCTTCACTGATGTTTATTTAGTCTATGTGGATATAAGACTTAAGCACTCTGTCTATATGCAAAAATTCGCTGCCTGGCAGGAAAAGCCGCAGCCTCCTGGTGTGAAACCGCCCTGGTCTGAGCGAATTTCTGATAAGATCGGCGCCCAGCACCGGATAGCCGGCTGCTCAATTACAGCTAACTATCTGAATAAATTCATTATGTCGAGAATACTCGCAGCGATAACATTATGGTTAAGCGTCATTTTAACTATTCTGGTTACCATCGCCTGTTCTGTGCCAATCATCGTTGCCGGAATAATTAAACTTCTGCTGCCTGTCCCTCCGGTATGGCGCGCGGTGTCTGCTTTTTGTAATTTTATGATGTACTGCTGGTGTGAAGGGCTGGCGATCCTGCTGCATCTGAACCCCTGGCTGAAGTGGGATGTTCAGGGGCTGGAGAAGCTGAACAAAAAGAACTGGTATCTGCTGATCTGCAATCACCACAGCTGGGCCGACATCGTTGTATTGTGCGTACTGTTTCGCAAACACATTCCGATGAACAAATACTTTCTGAAACAGCAGCTGGCCTGGGTGCCTTTCATTGGACTGGCCTGCTGGGCGCTGGATATGCCGTTTATGAAACGCTATTCACGCAGCTATTTAATTCGTCATCCGGAACGCCGCGGTAAGGACGTGGAAACCACGCGCCGTTCTTGCGAGAAGTTTCGCGCGCATCCCACCACCATTGTTAACTTCGTCGAAGGATCACGCTTTACCGAAGAGAAGCGCCAGCAGACTCGTTCTCCTTATCAGAACCTGTTGCCGCCAAAGGCTGCGGGCATCGCAATGGCGCTCAACGTGCTGGGTGAGCAGTTCGATAAATTGTTGAACGTAACGCTCTGCTATCCGGAAAATGACAGGACGCCGTTCTACGATATGCTCAGCGGCAGGCTGACGCGTATCGTTGTCCGCGTTGATCTGATGCCCGTCAACACTGAACTGCACGGGGATTATGTCAACGATAAAAACTTCAAACGTCGTTTCCAGCTTTGGCTTAATACACTCTGGAAAGAGAAAGACGAGCAGATAGCGAAGATTAAATCTTCATACAAAAACGCCGGTCAGTGACCGGCGTTTTTCTTTATGTTTGTTACTTTTTCTCAACCAGGTATTTCACGGTATCAGCGTACTGTTGTACGAAGATATCCATGCTGGTCGTGTCCATACCACGCATATTCACCTGGTATTTGCCGTTAACATACATCGCCGGCACGCCCTGCAACTGGAAGTCAGCGGCAGCTTTTTCCTGCTGTGCCACGAGAGATTTCACCACGAAACTGTTCCAGGCAGCGTCGTAGTCTTCACCTTTAACACCGGCATCCACGAACACTTTACGGATATCTGCCGTAGTTTGTACGGTCTGGGTTTTCTGTACGGCTTCAAACATAGGCGCGGTGATCTTATCTTCCACACCCAGCGCAATCGCGACCGCCCATGCCTGAGTCAGATCTTTACCCAGTGGGCCAAGGAACTCAACGTGGTATTTCGTCATTTTGGTGCCTTCCGGCAGCTTTTTCTTCACGTTGTCAGAAACATGAAGTACCTGCTCAAACTCGTAGCAGTGCGGGCAGTAGAAGGAGAAGAACTCCAACACCTGAGGCTCGCCAGCAACAGGCTTGTCCAGCGTAATGTACTGCTTGCCGTCGGTAAACTGCGCAGCAGTTGCGCTAAATGCCAGAATCATACCAGCCAGCGCCAGCCAAATTTTTTTCATGATTAACTCTCTCCTGGGTGTGTCCAATTAATACATCGGCGTTAATTGCAAAGGGGGTTCCTGTAGAACCTTAACCTGCGCGGTAAATGTGGATATCTGGTTGCGCCAGTAATCCTCCCCGGTAAGCCAGGGGAAATTTCGGGGAAAAGCCGGGTCTTCCCAACGCCTGATTAACCACGCGAGATAATAAACAAATCGCATCGCACGTAAAGGTTCTATCAAGGCAATTTCGTCTGAATTAAAGGGGCTAAATTCTTCATAAGCTTCAATTATGGTCTCAAGCTGCATGCGCTGCTCGGCTTTATCACCGTTGAGCAGCATCCACAGATCCTGCACCGCGGGTCCCATACGTGCGTCATCAAGATCGACAAATAGTGGGCCATCGCGCCAGAGAATATTCCCGGCGTGGCAGTCACCGTGCAGGCGCAGAGTAGTAATATCATCCCGCCAGCAGGCTTTTACAGCATCAATAAGCTTATCGGTCGCCGTGAGGAAATTATCCTTTAGCGCATTCGGGATCAGCGCCGATGTTTCGAATACCTGTCGCGGCTCAATAAGATATTCCTGAACACCAATCGTCGGACGGGCAACAAACGGTTTTTTACGTCCCGTCTGATGAATGCGCCCCAGATAGCGGGCAACCCATTCCATCTGATCTATATTATCTGCCTCAAACTGTCTTCCGCCCAGGCTCGGAAATACCGCGTAGTAAAAGCCCTGATGGGTCAGCAGAGTTTGGTTATTGAATTTAATGGGTGCCGCAACGGGAACATCGTCATCCAGCAGATCGTGGGCAAACTGATGCTCTTCCTGAATTTGTTCTGCGGACCAGCGCTGTGGACGGTAAAACTTTACGACAAAGCGCTGGCGCTCTTCGTCCTGAAATTGGTAGACACGGTTTTCGTAGCTGTTTAAAGGGGTTAACCCGGAATCCACCCGAATACCCTGTTCGAACAGCGCATCCATAATGGTATCCGGGTGTAGTGTCTGGAAAGTAAAAGCCTGGTCGTTCATCCGATCATCCGGAAATTATACGAATGGTTCAGGATATCATCTTGTGGCGATTTCGGTGGCTCCGCTTACAAGCTTTTACTCTTTAATTACGCCTCGGGCACGCAGTAATGCGGTTTTAAAATCCTCTTCATAATCTTTCTGAATGCCAGGAATAACAGCATCTTTAGCCGAGTCACGCATTTTCAGGTGGTAGATCAGGATGTCGTCAGAAAGGTCTGCCAGTTCGCCATCAAAACCTGACTCTTTCGCCAGTTTCTGTAAAAATTGCATCAGATTCAGCTCTGGCTCTTTTTGCCAGGCCGGCTGGAGAAGCTCAATGACTTCATTAAGACGTTTACATTTCATGGTAGTGCTCCTTTCATTTAGAGAGACACGTTAGCAGGGTCAATCCCACAATAAAAGAGGCGATATTCGTGAATCAATGCCAGGAAATCATCGGAGTTGTTCTGGCCGGAGGCAGGGCAACGCGAATGGGCGGAAAGGATAAGGGGCTTCAGCTCCTGAACAACACACCATTATGGCAGCATGTTGCTGATACGCTTGCAGATCAGGTGTCCTCGATGGCGATCAGCGCTAACCGACATGTTGATATTTATCAGCGCAGCGGGTATCCGGTTTATCAGGATAACCTGGTGGACTACCCCGGTCCGCTGGCGGGAATGCTTTCCGTTATGCAGCAGTCGCATGGAGAGTGGTTTCTCTTTTGTTCATGTGATACGCCCTTCATCCCGTCCTGCCTGGTTGAACGTCTGGTGCAGCGGCGCGGTGGTGCTCCCGTCGTCTGGGTACACGACGGTGAACGCGACCATCCAGCGATCGCATTGATTAATCGCTCGTTAATATCCGCGCTGGAAGATTACCTGGCCGCAGGAGAGCGACGCGTTATGGTATTTATGCGTCAGTCCGGAGGGCATTCCGTTGATTTCAGCGACATGAAATCGGCGTTTGTGAATGTAAACACGACGGAAGATTTGCAGATAATGCAGGAGAAGAAATGATACCCGTATTAGCGATCTCTGCCTGGAGTGGCACCGGGAAGACTACGCTGCTAAAAAAACTAATACCTGCACTTTGCGCCAAAGGCATTCGTCCCGGATTGATTAAGCATACGCACCATAACATGGATGTCGATAAGCCGGGGAAAGATAGCTATGAGCTGCGTAAGGCTGGCGCTGCACAAACGATGGTGGCGAGTAACCAGCGCTGGGCGTTAATGACAGAAACACCGGATGAAGCACCGCTGGATCTCGCTTATCTTGTCAGCCGGATGGATCACTCCACGCTGGATCTGGTGCTGGTTGAGGGGTTTAAGCATGAGGCCGTGCCTAAGATCTTGCTGTTCAGAAACGGCGCCGGGCATGATGTTAGCGAACTAATGCTGGATGAGCATGTGATTGCCGTGGCCAGTGACGTTGCGTTGTCGCTGGAAGTACCGGTTCTGGATTTGAATAATGTGGAGGGGATTACAGCGTTTATTTTGGCGTGGTGTGCAGTCTGAGATCTGCCGGGTGGCGGCTTCGCCTTACCCGGTCTGCCGTTTTTCAACAAACA